>NZ_ANAD01000084.1 GCF_000341245.1 Nocardiopsis halophila DSM 44494 | reverse complement strand
AGCCGTCACCGGGCGCGGGCTTGTCATCACCCTTGTCACCGCCCTTGTCGCCCTCATCGCCACCGGGGTTCTGGCCGTCGCCGCCGTCGCCGTCTCCACCGCCGGGGTTGTCCCCGCCGTCGCCGTCACCGCCGCCGGGGTTGTCCCCGCCGTCGCCGTCACCGCCGCCGGGGTTGTCCCCGCCGTCGCCGTCGTCCCCGCCGACCGGGTCCCCGGTCACGGTGATCGAGGCGACCTCCGGCGTGGAGCTCGGGGTGCAGGTGGTGGTGGTGCTGGTGCCGTCCTCCTGCACCAGAGTCGTCGTGACGGTTCCCGGTGTGAAGACCAGATCACCGGGTTCGGTCACATCGAGGGCGCCGGAGATGCCTTTGAGGTCCCAGTTCGCGATCTCGTCCACGGCGTAGGGGTCCTCGGCGTTGCCCGACCACGAGCTGTTGAGCGTCACCTGGTCGGACGGTGCCGCGCCCCCGCTCAGACCGAACACGGACGAGACGGACAGCGAAGTGGCGTTGCCCGCGCCGGGCACTTCGTAATAGGAGTAGTCATCGGACAGAGCGGAATAGCCGATCACGTCCCCGGTTTTCGCCGTGTCCTCGGGGACGACGGTGAAGAACCAGGTGAAGGTGGCCGCGCCCTCCTGGCCACCGCTGGCGCAGGTGTAAGAGACATCGATGCCGCCGATGTCCTCGATCGGAGCGTCCAGCGTCTGCGGTGCCTGCTCCGCCTCAAGGCCGGTGCCGTCCTTGAGCTCAGGGGCGTCGTCCGCCAGGGCGGGGCCCGCGCCCAGGGCCGCGAAGGCGAAGACGGCGAAACCGGCGGTCATACGTCTGGTGGTACGGGACAACGTCGATCGCTCCAAGTCGTCAGGGGGATCGTTCGCCGCCGCGGCATCCGGTACGCCGGTGGACAAGGACGCCGGAGAATCCATGCGAGTACGAGGTCCTGCGGATGCGGACCCTCGTTCCGAGACGCGTGAGCGGGCGCGTCGCCGCGGAGGCGGATGGGAACGTGGGCGACTCTAGCAATGGGTGCGCCGCCGGGGACATCGGCAGGAGAGGTTTCTGAGAGCACAGGATGTATCGCCTCATTCACTGCCGTTTTCACTTTCAGTGAACACTCAACATGGCGGGTCAGAGTTTCCGCAGGCACATTACCCGAGATCACTCGGGGTGATATCACCTAGCGTAAGGCGGGCTTCTGGCGCCGCACGGGGTTTACAAGGAAATCCACAGAGTCCGGTTACGGCCAACCAACCATTCTCGAAACACCCGGTTCCCGAAAAGAAAAGGGGCGGCGGGGTGTTCCCCACCGCCCCTCCGGGCTGTTCAGCCGTTCAGGAAGCGTTCGCCGTGCACGCGCTGCGCACCCGGATCAGGCGTCGGTCTCGGATGCGGCGGCCTTCTTCTTGCGGGAGAAGTACATCGCCGCACCTCCACCGCCGACCGCGGCCACAGCCGCGGCCACCGTGCCGCCCAGG
>NZ_ANAD01000083.1 GCF_000341245.1 Nocardiopsis halophila DSM 44494 | reverse complement strand
AGCCGTCACCGGGCGCGGGCTTGTCATCACCCTCGTCACCGCCCTTGTCACCCTCATCGCCGTCACCCTGGTCACCACCGGGGTTCTGGCCGTCGCCGTCGTCACCGCCGTCCCCGTCGTCACCGCCGGGGTCCTCACCGTCGCCGTCGTCACCCTCGTCCGGGTCCTCCGGCTCTTCGGGGTCCGGCTTGCCGGACACCGCCACGCGGGTGATCTCGGAGCCGCCGGCCGGCGTGCACGAGGTGACCCAGTGCTCGCCGCTCTCGAAGAGCACGCTGGCGACGACGTCCCCGCCGCTGAACACCAGGTTGCTGCCGTCGCCGGCCCGGGTGCCCGCCTCCTGGCTCGGGTACTGCCAGTCGCCTTCCTCGGTGCCCTCCTGGAAGGCCTCCGCCGGCGCGCTCCCGGTCCAGCGGCTCTTGAAGGTGATCTTCTCGTCGGTGGCGGCGCCGCCGGACAGGTCGACCTCGTGGCGGACGATCACGCGCTCGACGTTGCCGGCGCCCTCGGGGTAGGCGTAGCGCCACTGCGAGTTGCCGAGGGACCGGACCTGTTCGCCCGGGTCGAAGGAGTCACCGTTGGTGACACCGAACGTCCATTCGATCTGCCCGCTCTCCTCCCAGCCCTGCTGGGAGGTGCAGTCGTAGTCGAAGGCCTTGGTGATCGGCTCGGGCTCCGCATGCGCGGGCAGGGCGCTGCCCAGGGCGGCGAAACCGAAGACCGCGAAACCCGCGGCCAGGCGCTGTGGAGTACGCGACACGTTCTTGCTCCGATTCGGATCGGGATAGGGGAATGCTTCGCGCACCGGGGATGTGGGAGGGGGCGGTGCACCGATCGCGGCGGGGCGCCGGCAGGGACAGGATCGGGCCCGCATCCGGGAGCACCGGGGCGGCGGCACCGGCCGCGCGGCCTCGGCGGCGCTCCCTGCGATGGGCTGAACGCTAGCAACGGGGAGCCCGCCTGGACAGCGGCGGAACATGAGGGCACCGCCGCCCCCGACACCCCTTCATGTGCCACACGTCACACCGGGCGACCGGGTGATCGGGGGAACCGGATCGGGCCGACACCGCCCACCTGCGCCGACCACCCGCGCCCGATCGGCCGTTCGAACACGTTCCGTCATGCCACGGCCGACGGATCGTGGGCCCCATACGCGAATGACCTGGGTGGCCGGATCCGGCCACCCAGGTCATTCCTACTCAGGGTGATGGGCGGGCTGCACCGAGCGCGGCCGCTGCCCGCCCCCTGCCCGGCCCCTATTCGGCGCCGTGCAGCGACTCCACCATCGTCGACAGCTGCGCCATCGAGCGGTCCAGAGCGCGCACCGCCTCCACCGTGCGCGGGTCCGGGTCCCGCTCCGCGGTGACGATCAGCTCCCGCAGCTGCTCCAGGCTGGTGTTGACCTCGGCCATGCGCCGCGACAGCCGCCCGGTCAGCGACTCGGTCTCGGCCCCGGTCTCGTCGCCCAGCTGCCGCCGCAGCAGCCGGGCCTGGTCCTGCAGCCGCCGCTTGGTCTGGAACAGCTCCACGAAGACCTCCACCTTCGACCGCAGCACCCACGGGTCGAAGGGCTTGGTCAGGTAGTCGATGGAGCGCGAGGCGTACCCGCGGAAGACCTGGTGCCGGTCGACGCCCACCCCGGTCAGGAAGATGATCGGCACGTCGCGGGTCTTCTCCCGCTGCTTGATGTGGGTGGCGGTCTCGAACCCGTCCATCCCCGGCATCATCACGTCCAGCAGGATGACCGCGAAGTCCTCCTCCAGCAGCGCCTTGAGCGCACCCTCGCCGGAACTGGCGCGCACCAGGTTCTGGTCCAGTGAGGCCAGGATGGCCTCCAGGGCCGTGAGGTTCTCATCGCGGTCGTCCACGAGGAGGATGTTGGCCTTCTGCGCCACGTCCACTACTCCTGCTCTTCGGGGCCGTCCTCGCCGGAGCCGGGCTCCAGCCACTTCTGAATCACGTCGAGCAGGTGGTCCAGGTCCACCGGCTTGGTGACGTAGTCCGACGCGCCCGCCTCCAGGCTGCGGTCCCGGTCGCCCTGCATCGCCTTCGCGGTCAGCGAGATGATCGGCAGGTCGGCGAACTGGGGCATCTCCCGGATGGCGCGCGTCGTCGCATTGCCGTCCAGCTCGGGCATCATGATGTCCATCAGGACGACCTCGACGTCCTCGTTGGCCTCCAGCTTCTCGATGCCGGTGCGGCCGTTGTCGGCGAAGAGCACGGTGAGCCCCTGCGCCTCCAGCGCGCTCGCCAGGGCGAACACGTTGCGGATGTCGTCGTCGACGATGAGCACCGTGCGGCCCTGCAGGACCTCGCGGCGCTCCACGTCCGGCGCCTCCTCGCCGTCCTCGGCGTCCTCGGCCTCGGTCCCGCGCAGCACCGGGACCGCCTCGGGCTGCTGGTCCGGCTCGGGGTCGGGCTCCAGGTCGGGCAGGACGGTCAGGTCGGCCGGGCTGTCGGGCGCCTCGGGCATGGCCACCCCGGTGGTCAGCGGCTCGATCTCGGCCGAGTCCGCCGCCTCCAGCGGCGGGACCGCCTCCAGCCCGTCGGCCATCCGCTCCTCCACGCCCTCGGGCAGGCGCACCGGGAGCAGCAGCGTGAAACTGCTGCCCTGGCCGACGGTGCTCTCCACCCGGATCTCCCCGCCCAGCAGCCGGGCGAAGTTGCGGCTGATGGACAGCCCCAGGCCGGTGCCGCCGAAGCGGCGCGAGGTCCCGCCGTCGCCCTGGTGGAACGCCTCGAAGATGACCTGCAGCTTGTCCTCGGGGATGCCGATGCCGGTGTCGGCCACCGAGAAGGCGATGACCTCCTCGTTCTCCCCGAACAGGTCCAGGTCGGCGTCGTCGAGCGCCCAGGCCGGGCGGATCAGCAGCCGCACCTCCCCCGAAGAGGTGAACTTGACCGCGTTGGAGAGCAGGTTGCGCAGGATCTGCTGGAGCCGCTGCTCGTCGGTCCACAGGTAGTTGGGGATGTCCGGGGACACCTCCACGCCGAACGCCAGGCCCCGGTCGCTGGTCAGCGGCCGGAAGGTGGCCTCGACGTAGTCCACCAGCTGGCCGATGGCCACGTCGGCCGGCTGCACCTCCACCCGGCCCGACTCCACCTTGGCCAGGTCCAGGATCTCGTCGATGAGCTCCAGCAGGTCGCTGCCGGCCTTGTGGATGGTCTGGGCGAACTCCACCTGCTTGGAGGTCAGGTTCTGCTCGGTGTTGTCGGCCAGCAGCCGGGCCAGGATGAGCAGGCTGTTCAGCGGCGTGCGCAGCTCGTGCGACATGTTCGCCAGGAACTCGGACTTGTACTTGGAGGAGACCTGCAGCTGGTGCGCCCGGTCCTCCAGGGAGCGCCGCGCCCGCTCGATCTGCCGGTTCTGCAGCTCGATGGCGCGGTTCTGGCTGGCCAGCTGCCCGGCCTTGCTGTGCAGCTCGGCGTTCTTGCGGCGCAGCTCCTCCTGCTGGCGCTGCAGCTCGTTGGAGCGCTCCTGCAGGGCGATCGTCAGCTGGCGGGACTGGGCCAGCAGGTACTCGGTCTTGGAGTTGGCCAGCACCGTGTTGATCGTGGTGCCCAGCAGGTTGACCAGCTCGCGCAGGAAGTTGAGGTGGACCTCGCGGAACTCGCCGAAGGAGCCGAACTCCACCACGCCCAGGACCCGGTCCTCCGAGACGATCGGCAGGATCGCCAGGCTCAGCGGCGGCGCCTCGCCCAGGCCCGACTCCACGCGCACGTAGTCCGCCGGGACGTTGATGACGATCTGCTCGCGCTTCTGGGCGACCGCCTCGCCGGCCAGGCCCACCCCGGCGCGCACCCGGCGCCGGGCCTCCTCGGGCTGGAAGCCGAACCCGGCGTAGAGCCGGTACACGCCCTCGTCGTCCTCGTCCTCGGGCAGGTAGCAGGCGCCGTGCTGGGCGTCGACCAGCGGCGTCACCTCGGTCATGATGAGCCGCGCCAGCTCGTTGAGGTCGCGGTGGCCCTGGATCCGCGCGGAGACGCGGGCCAGGTTGGACTTGAGCCAGTCGTCGTCGCGCTGGGCGGCGGTGGTCTCGCGCAGGTTGGCGACCATCAGGTTGATGTTGTCGCGCAGCTCCAGCATCTCCCCGCGCACGTCCAGGTGGATGTTCTGGGTCAGGTCGCCCGCGGTGACCGCCGCGGCCACCTCGCCGATCGCCCGCACCTGCGTGGTCAGGTTGGAGGCCAGCTCGTTCACGCTGTCGGTGAGCTGCTTCCAGGTGCCCGAGACCCCGTCGACCTTGGCCTGGCCGCCCAGCTGGCCCTCCGAGCCCACCTCGTGCGCCACCCGGGTGACCTCGATGGCGAACGCCGAGAGCTGGTCCACCATGGTGTTCACGGTGTCCTTCAGCTGCAGCATCTCGCCCTGGACGTCGACGGTGATCTTCTTGGTGAGGTCGCCGCGCGCCACCGCCGTGGTCACCTGGGAGATGTCGCGCACCTGGTTGGTCAGGCTCTGCGTCATCGAGTTGACGTTGTCGGTCAGGTCCTTCCAGATGCCCGACACGCCGCGCACCTCGGCGCGCCCGCCCAGCTGGCCCTCGGTGCCCACCTCGCGGGCCACCCGGGTGACCTCGGCGGCGAACGCCGAGAGCTGGTCGACCATGGTGTTGATGGTGCCCTTCAGCTCCAGCATCTCGCCCTTGGCGTTCACCGTGACCTTCTTGGTCAGGTCGCCGCCGGCGACGGCGCGGGTGACCTCGGAGATGTTGCGGACCTGGTAGGTGAGCGAGTTCGCCATCGAGTTCACGTTGTCCGTGAGGTCCTTCCAGACCCCCGACACCCCTCGGACGTGCGCCTGGCCGCCCAGGGTCCCCTCGGTGCCGACCTCGCGCGCGACGCGGGTGACCTCGTCGGCGAAGGAGTCCAGCTGGTCCACCATCGTGTTCACGGTGTCCTTCAGCTCGAGCATCTCGCCCTGCGCGTCCACGGTGATCTTCTTGGACAGGTCGCCGCGCGCCACCGCCGTGGTCACCTGCGAGATGTTGCGGACCTGGTAGGTCAGCGAGTTCGCCATCGAGTTCACGTTGTCGGTCAGGTCCTTCCAGACCCCCGACACGCCCTTGACGTTGGCGCGCCCGCCCAGCTTGCCCTCCGAGCCGACCTCGCGGGCCACGCGGGTGACCTCGTCGGCAAAGGAGTCCAGCTGGTCCACCATCGTGTTCACGGTGTCCTTCAGCTGGAGCATCTCGCCTTGGACGTCCACCGTCACCTTCTTGGTGAGGTCGCCCCGCGCGACCGCGGTCGTCACCTGGGAGATGTCCCGCACCTGGTTGGTGAGGTTGTCGGCCATGGAGTTGACGTTGTTCGTCAGGTCCTTCCACGTGCCGGAGACGCCCTTGACGTTGGCGCGCCCGCCCAGCTTGCCCTCGGTGCCCACCTCGCGGGCCACGCGGGTCACCTCGTCGGCGAACGTGGACAGCTGGTCGACCATGGTGTTCACGGTCTCCTTGAGCAGCAGCATCTCGCCCTGCACGTCCACGGTCACCTGGCGGCTCAGGTCGCCGCGGGCGACCGCGGTGGTGACCGTGGAGATGTCGCGCACCTGCGCGGTGAGCCGGGAGGCCATCTGGTTGACCGCCTCGGTGACGTCCAGCCAGGCGCCGGAGACGCCCTCCACCTCCGCGCTGCCGCCGAGCTTGCCCTCGGTGCCCACCTCCCGGGCCACCCGGGTGACCTCGGTGGTGAACTTGCTCATCTGGTCGGCCATGCGGTTCACCGAGACCGCCAGGCGGCGCAGGTCCCCGTGCAGGTCGCCGCGGCGGCTGGTGAGTTCGGCGCGCTGGGACAGGTCGCCGCCGGCGACCGAGTCCAGGATCCGCGCCACCTCGGTGACCGGCTCGCTGACCTCGTCCAGCATGTGGTTGAGGGCGCGCACGCTCTTGCCCCAGGCCCCGCGGGCGGGGCTCACCGAGACCCGCTCGGTCAGCCGCCCCTCCTCGCGCACCACGTCGCCCACCCGCTGCAGCTCGCTGCTGAGCTGCTCGCAGTGGTCGAGGACCTCGTTGAAGACGGCGGCGATCTCGCCCGCCTTGCCGTCGGCGCGGGGGTTCAGCCGGACGCTGAAATCGCCGTCGCGCATACTGTAGAGGGCGCCGAGAAGCTCGTCGAAGTGCTCTTCCGTCGCCGGCGCCCGGGTCGCCTCGGGCATCGATCCCCTCCTAAGCGCTGCGTGCGGGGCCTCCGGCCGCCGCCCGCACCGCCGCGGAACACGGGGGTGCGGGCACACGGGGGCCGCAGTGGTCACACCGCGCGGCCGGGCTGCTCGGCACAGGGCCGTTCTGCCATGATGACTTGCGTTGTCTCCTACTGTGCCCACGCGGACGCGTTTTCGACACCGCCGGGGGCCGGTAGCGGGCGAGATGGGGGTATGGGTGAATCATGCGGATGCGGCGACGGGGCTCGTCCGCCCTGAACCGACACTGAAGGAAACCGTACGGCTTCACAATGCCACATGACACGATGAGGGTCGCCCACAGGGAGTTCCCCCCTGTGCCGGAGGCGGCGGGAGACGCCCGCGTGTTCGTTCGGGAGACGCTGGACCAGTGGGCGGTCGGACAGTCCGCCGACGACGCGGTGCTGCTCGCCAGCGAGCTGGTCACCAACGCGGTGATCCATGCCGAGAGCCCGCTGGAGGTCACCGTCCGCCGGCTCCAGGGCGCCGTCGAGGTGGTCGTGGCCGACCGGGTCCCCGAGCGCGCGGTCCCCCAGGCGGGCCCGCTGAGCGTGGACACCACCCCCTCCACCGACAATACGCGCAACGGCGGGCTCGGCCTGGCCCTGGCCGCGGCCATCGCCTCCTCCTGGGGCGTGGCCTACAGCAAGCAGGACAAGGCCGTCTGGTTCCGGGTGCTCGACGCCGAGGACGCCCCCGAACCGCCGCTGGCCCCGCCCGACCCGGTGCACCCGCCGCGCCGCCGGGCCCCGCGCCCCGGCCCGTGGGCGGCGCTGGACGCCGCGCTCTCCGCCCGCCTGTCCCTGCCCGACCTGCTCGACCGCACCGTGGAGTACGCCCGGTCGGCGCTGGGCGGCGACGCCGCCTACATCTCCCTGGCCACCACCGACGAGACCGAGTGGGAGGTGCGCGCCGGGGTCGGGCTGACCGACGCGCCGTGGCGGCCGTTCCGCAGCCGCACCGAGGAGACCTTCCCCTCGGCCGCCCCGGCGCCCGGAGCGGTGATCAACGACGACCTCATGATCGCCCGCGCGCACCGCGGGCGGCTGGCCAAGGCGGGCATGCGCTCGCTGGTGACCGCCCCGCTGATCGTGGAGGGGCGGATCACCGGGCTGATCGGGGTGGCCTCGCGGCGCATCCGGCACTTCGGCGACACCGCCGCCCGGAGGCTGCAGGAGGGCGCCGACAAGATGGCGCTGCCGGTCGAGCGCGCCCGCCTGGCCGAGGTGGAGCTGCAGCGCCGGGCCTCGCTGAGCTTCCTGGCCGAGGCCAGCGACCTGCTCACCGGCACCCTGGACGAGCCGCTGACCGCCGCGCTCGCCGCCCAGCTCACCACCTCCCGGCTGGGCGACTGGTGCGCGGTGCACATCATCAACGACCTCGGGGTGACCCGCCTGGCGCACGCGGTGCACACCAACGAGAACTACAACGACGTGCTGCGCACCCTGCTGTCCACGCTGCCCCCGTCCGAGCAGCACAGCCCGCGCCCGCTGTGGAACCGCGAGATGGTCGCGGCCGCCGGGATGGAGGACGAGCTGAGCCTGGAGCTGGCCGAGAGCCCGGCCATCAGCATCCCGCTGATGGCGCACGGGCGCGAGCTCGGCCGGATGACGCTGGGCCGGCAGGCCGACGCCGACTTCACCCGCGAGGACGTGGACGTCGCCAACGACCTGGCGCGCCGGGTCGCCTCGGCGATGGAGAACGCGCGGCTGTACGCCGGGCAGACCGAGATGAGCGAGGCGCTGCAGCGCAGCCTGCTGCCGGCCAAGGAGAAGGAGCCGGAGATCCCCGGCGTCGACCACGCGGTGTTCTACCGCCCGGCCGACGAGCGGACCGTGGTCGGCGGCGACTTCTACGACGTGTTCGCCACCGACGGGCGGTGGTGCTTCGCCATCGGCGACGTGTGCGGCACCGGCCCGGAGGCGGCCGCGGTGACCGGCCTGGCCCGGCACACCCTGCGCGCGCTGGCCCGGGAGGGGTACTCCCCGGCGCACATCATGCACCGGCTCAACCTGGCGATCCTGGACGAGAACACCTCGACGCGGTTCCTGACGATGCTCTACGGGGAGATGACCCCGGCGGGCGGCCCGGGCGAGGGCATGCGCCTGCGCCTGGTGTCGGCGGGCCACCCGCTGCCCCTCAAGCTGGACCGCAAGGGCGAGGTGACGCCGGTGGGCACCTCCCAGCCGCTGCTGGGGGCGTTCGAGGACGTGGACTTCTTCACCGAGACGGTGGAGGTGACCCCGGGGGACGTGCTGCTGGCGGTCACCGACGGGGTGACCGAGCGCCGCAGCGAGACCAGCATGCTGGGCGACGAGGGGCTGACCGAGATCTTCTCGGCCTGCAACGGGCTGACCGCCCAGGCGGTCATCGTCCGCATCGACCGCGAACTGGAGGAGTTCGCCCCGGGCGGCCACACCGACGACACGGCGATGCTGGTGCTGCGGTTCCTGTAGGGGGCGGTGCGGCCGGTCCCCTACACCGCCCCGCGCACCAGGTGCTCGTCGTCGGCCAGAACGATCCTGATCACGCGAGGCCCCTCTCCGCCGTGCCCGTGCCCGGTGCCCTGTCCGCCCCGGTCCCGTCCGGGAACTCGGCGCGGACCAGGAAGCCGCCGGCGCCGTCGGGGCCGGCGGCCAGGGCGCCCCCGGCCTCGGCCACGCGTTCGCGCATCCCGGCCAGCCCGCTGCCGCCGCCGGGCGCGCCCGTCCCGCGCGGCACGCCGTCGTTGGCCGCCTCCACCACCAGCGCGCCGCCCTCGCGCCGCACCGCGACACTGAACCGGCGGGCGTCGCTGTGCCGAAGGGCGTTGGTGCCCGCCTCCCGCACCACCCAAACCGCCGGTCCGGTGAGCCGGGCGGGCACGTCCTCGGCGATGTCCACCGAGCAGTCGGCGCCCGCCGCCCGCAGTGCCTCGCACACCGACCGCGCCTCGGCCGCCAGGTCCGCCTCCCGGTAGCCGGCGACGGCGGACCGCACCTCGGCCAGCGCCTGCCGGGCCGCCGTCTGCACCGACGCCATCTCCTCCTTGGCGGCCCCCGGGTCGCGGTCGACCAGGCGGGACGCCAGCTGGCTCTTGACCGCGATCCCCGACAGGCTGTGCCCGAGGAGGTCGTGCATGTCCCGGGCGATCCGGAGGCGCTCCTCGCTGGCCGCCAGCCGCGCGCGCATCTCCCGGCCCTCGACCGCCTGCTCGAACAGGTCCCACAGCGTCATCAGCCCGGAGTTCAGACCGTAGAAGAACACGGCCCCCAGGAGGGCCGCCCACACGAGCCCCACCGCCTGGGCGACCATGACGCCCCACTCGCCGTCGGTGGTGAACGGGGCGGCGGCGACGGGGACCAGGACGAGGGGTGCGGCCATGAACGCGGCGTGCACGCGCCGCCGCGGCAGCGACAGGGCGACCGCCGACCACCAGATGCCCAGGAGCATTCCGGTGAAGAACTGCGGGTCCCGCACGTGGTACGGAGCGGCCAGCAGGAAGACGCCCGACAGCAGGGCATAGGCCGTGTAGTAGGTGCGCCCCTCGGAACCCCGCCCGCGGCGCCCGAACCTGATCGCACCCAGGAGCAGCACGTACACACCGAGGACCGTGCTCAGGGCTGCGGCGGCGATGTAGCGCGACAGCTCGGGGAAGCCCTTGTCGAAGCCGTCGTAGGCGTTGTGGACGCCGAACAGCAGCACCACGGGCAGTCCGGGGACCACGGCCCCGTAGATCCCGAGCAGGATCCCCCTCGCCCGGCGCAAGGCCTTGTCGTCCAGCGCCGCCATCGGTCCTCCCTCGTCCTCGCAGCGTCGTCCCGTCGACACGGCCCCACTCTCCCGCCCGGCGGTCCGTCGCAGGTAGTCGCCGGTGTCACCGGGCGGTCGTGACAATTGGCACGGGAGGTGCCGCACGGGGCCCCGCGCTCCGGAAGGCGCCCAGTCCCCTGCGTCACCGGCCCGGTCTGAGACGCGTCACCGCCCCGCCCGTGACAGATGTCCCGGGTTCCGCCGACCGCCCGCGCCTGACCTGCCCCGCCGTTCCGGCCCCCCTCCGCCGGGCGCCGGAGCCGGGCCGGGGCCCTCCGCTGGACCCGGCCGTAGGGTCCTGCCGTTCGACGGACGCGGCCTGCAAGGGCCGCGAGGAGAGGAGGCCGCGGTGGCGGTGGGAGCACGGGCCCCGGAGCGGGAGCCGGACCGGGGAGCGGATACGCGCCCCGAGGAGGAGGTGGTCACCGTGCGGGGACTCGCCAAGTCCTACGGGGGCCGCCGCGTGGTGGACGGGGTGTCGTTCACGGTGGCGCGGGGCCGGGTGACCGGGTTCCTCGGCCCCAACGGCGCCGGTAAGAGCACCACCCTGCGCATGGTCTTCGGGCTGGTCCGCCCGGACGCGGGCGGCGCCGGGGTGTTCGGGCGCCCCTACCGGGAGCTGCACGCCCCGGCGCGCAGGGTCGGCGCCGCCCTGGAGGAGGGGGCGTTCGTCCCCGGCCGGACCGGCCGCGACCACCTGCGGTGCAGCGCCGGGCCGGCGGGGTGCGCCCCGGAGCGGGTGGAGGAGGTGCTGGAGCTGGTGGGGCTCGCCGAGGCGGCGCGGCGCCGCGTCGGCGGCTACTCCACGGGCATGCGGCAGCGGCTGGCGCTGGCGACGGCCCTGCTGGGCGACCCGGAGCTGCTGGTGCTCGACGAGCCCGCGAACGGCCTGGACCCGGCGGGGATGCTGTGGCTGCGCCGCTTCCTGCGGGAGTTCGCCGCGCAGGGCGGGGCGGTGCTGCTCTCCAGCCACCTGCTCGGGGAGATGGAGCAGACCGTGGACGACGTGGTGCTGCTGGACGGCGGGCGCCTCGTGCACGAGGGGCCGCTGGAGGGGCTGCTGCACGAGGGGCAGTGCGTGCTGACCGCGCGCCCCGGCGACCACGGGCGGGTGCGCGCGGCGGTCGAGGCGGCCGGCCACCGGGCGCGGGTGCTGCCCGACGAGCGGGTGTGGGTCGGCGCCCCCGAGCGCGAGGCGGTGGCCGCCCTGGAGGGGGCGGAGGCCGCGGCGGAGGGGGTCCGGTCCGACCGGTGCACCCTGGAGTCCGCCTTTCTGATGCTCACCGGCGACGCGGACGGAGGCTCGGCATGACCACCCTGATCGGATCGGAGATCCGGAAGCTGACGACCACCCGCTCGACGTGGTGGCTGATGGCGGTGCTCGTGGCGCTGTGCGCGGGCCTGGCGGCGGCGCTGCTGTTCGCGGGCTACGGCCTGGACTACCCGGGCATGGCGCCGGGGGCGGCGGAGAGCGCGCAGATGCTCTACCGGCAGCCGGCGGCGACCGTGTACGTCATCCCGATGGTGGTGGGGACGCTGCTGGTGACGCGGGAGTACCACACGCGCACCATCGTGCAGACGCTGCTGGCCGAGCCGCGCCGGGGCGCGGTGTACGCGGCCAAGGTGCTGGGCGGCGCCGCGGCGTCGGCGGTGGGGGCGGCGGCCGCCATGGCGGTCACGGTCGCGGTGGGCGCGGCGGTGTTCGCGGCCAACGGGGACGGCCCGTTCCTGACCGACGGGGACGTGGTGACCACGCTGGCCGGGTCGTTCGGGGCGCTGGCCCTGTGGGGCCTGATCGGCGTGGGGCTGGGCGCACTGCTGCGGAACCAGGCGTTGGCCGTGGCCTTGGCGCTGGTGTTCACACTGCTGGTGGAGCCGGTCGCGGGCATCGTGCTGAACACCGCCGACCTGCCCGAGGCGTCGGCCTACCTGCCGGGAGGGGCGGCCAACCTGATGGCCGGAGGGAGCTCCTTCGGCGAGGAGGGGTCGGCCCTGGTCGGGTTCGCCGTCCTGGCCGCCTACACGGCGGCGGCCCTGGCGGCGGGGGCGGCCCGCTTCGTCCGCTACGAGCCTTGACTTCCGCTCCCCGGCCTGAAGGCCGGGGATTCCTACTGCGGTCGCCTGACCGCTTCGGGGGTTCCTGCTTCAACGCGCTGCGCCGGACCGAAATCCGGTCTTACCCGCGCTCCACAGGCTGACACGGCCAGTCCGGCCGCCCTCGCGACGTTCACCGCCGCGTTGATGTCACGGTGGACGGTACCGAGGGCAGGGAGCGCGACCACTTCACACGCACACCGGCGCTCTTGGGCAACGACAGGTCACCGCCCGGGGTGATCTTCCATCGGGCGTTCGCGGTGAACCTCACGGCCTGCCGGTTGTCCTTGCGTGACTTGTACCGGGGTGCGTTCGGGCGTGTTCTTCGCTTCGGTGATCAGCAGCTTGGACAACTCCCCGGCCTTGGGGAACGCCCCGCCTTCGGCGCGGGCCCTCTCCCGTGCGCGGAGCGCGTCGTTGTAGACCACGCGGGCGCACCCGAACGCCCTGACCAGCGCGGCGCGCTGGGGTCCGTTCGGGTACAGGCGAAAGCTGTACCGGAGCTGCATGCGAACAAGCGCACTGCTGTTGGTTCATGGGCATTGTGTTTTCGTCCTGCACGCGCACTCGGTTTTCGTGGCCAAGTACCGGCACAAGGTGTTCACCGGCACACGCCTGAGGCGCATGGAAAAGGTCATGCGGCAGGTGTGCGCCGGCTTCGAAACCGGGTTGTGCGAGTTCAACGGGGAATCCGACCACGTTCACCTGCTGGTGGCGTTCCTTCCGAAGGCCGCCGCATCAAAGCCGGCGAACTCGCTGAAGGGGGTGTCATCACGCCGGATGCGACAGGGGTGTCCAGGGCCGGAGCGGCACTCCTGGCGCGCTGACCGGCTATGTTCGGGGTCCTACCTCGCCGGTTCGGTGGGCGGGCGGTGCTCCCCTGTCGGTGTTGCGTCAGTACACCGAGCAGCAGGACCGTCCCGCGCCCCGGCGGGCGTCAGGGGGAGAGACCGGGCGGCGTGCGTCGCGCCAGGGGGCCGTAACCACACGACGAGAATCGCGGACATTCTTTATGGAATCTGCAATAGAGGCGCGTGACACTCGTAATGGGAAGCGATGACAACCACCACTGGGATCGACGGACCCGAAGCGGCACCATTCTTGTATGGAAAGCGGCGCGAACGACACTGTGATCCACGCTGAAGGCGTGTGGCGGAGCTACGGCCCCGGGGCACACGCCTACGACGCGGTCCGGGGCGTCTCGCTGACCGTGGCCCGCGGCGAGGTGTTCGGGCTCCTCGGCACGAACGGGGCCGGGAAGACCTCGACCATCGAGCTGCTGGAGGGGCTGGCGCCCCCGACACGGGGTTCGATCCGGATGTTCGGCCGCCACGACCCCTTCCGGGACCGCGCCCGTGTACGGCCGCGCACCGGGGTGATGCTCCAAGAAGGGGGCTTCGCCAACGACCTCACCGTCGAAGAGACACTGCGCATGTGGGCCGGCTGCACGAGCACCCCCCGTCCGGTCGCCGAGGCCGCCGGGGTCGTCGGCCTCACCGGTCGCCTCCGGACCGCGGTCAAGGGCCTCTCCGGCGGCGAGCGCCGCCGCCTCGATCTCGCACTGGCCGTGCTCGGCTCCCCCGAGCTCCTCTTCCTCGACGAGCCCACGACCGGGATGGACCCCGAGGGCCGCCGCGAGACGTGGAGCATCATCCGGGGCCTGCGGGACATGGGCACGACGGTGCTCATGACCACCCACTACCTGGAGGAGGCCGAACAGCTCGCCGACCGGCTGGCGATCATGCACCGGGGGACGATCGCCGAGGAGGGCACCCCGGCCGGCATCGTGGCCCGCTTCCCCTCCTCGCTGGGCTTCGCCCTTCCGCCCGGGGTGGACGCGTCCCTTCTGCCCGCCCTGGACGAGGCCGTCGCCCAGGTCGACCCGGGAGCCGCACGGGCCGGCGCCGGGGGACCCGGGGGCCGCACCGGGGACCGGGTACGGCTGACCACGGACCGCCTACAGCGCACCGCGGCCCACGTGCTGGACTGGGCACGCGAGGAGGACATCGAACTCATCGGCTTCAACGCGCGTTCCGCCTCACTGGAGGAGGTCTTCCTCCAGATCGCCGATAACGGCGCGGCGGACGGGGGCCGAACGCATTCCGAAAGGAGGGCCGGTTGACGACCGCCACCCACCTCTCCTCCCTCGGCCGCGCCGAGGCCACGCTCTTCGTGCGCGCGAAGGGCAACATCGTGAACGTGCTCTTCATCCCCGTGATGCTGCTCGTCGTCCTCGTCGTCACCATGACCCGGTTCGACCTGGACTCCCTGGGGCTGGCCCTGGGACCGGTGATGCTGTCCACGACCGCCGGCGTCGTCCTGGTCTTCGCCCTCTACGTCCCCCTGACCACCGCCTACGTCGTCCGCCGCGACGAGCTGCTGCTCAAGCGCCTGCGCACCGGCGAACTCTCCGACCCCGTGATCCTCACCGGCACGGCGCTGCCCGCCGTCGCCGTCGCGGTCGTCCAGTTCCTGCTGGTCAGTGCCATCGTCGTTGCACTGACCGACGCCGGCCTGCCCACCGCACCGCACTACCCGCTGATCGCGCTGGTCCTGGGGTGCGCCATGCTGGCCGCGCTGGCCTGCGCGACCAGCGCCTTCGCCCGCAACGCCGAGAACGTCCAAGCGGCGCTCCTGCCCGCGGTCCTGGTCCTTCCGGCCACCTCCGGCGCCTTCTTCCCGCTGGAGGCCATGCCCCAGGAGGTGCAGGACGTCTTCCAGTGGACACCGCTCGCCCCCGTCATCGACCTCGTCCGGGCGGGGTGGTCCGGGGACGTGGGCGCAGGCGAGGCGCTCGTCCGCGTCGGCACCCTCGCTGCCTGGACCGCCATCGCCGCCGGGGCCGGCCACCGCTGGTTCCGCTGGGAGCCGCGCACCTGATGAAGACCGCCGACGACCAGGGGTTCCAGCGCATGGCCACGGCCACGCGCTGGTCCCTGCCCATTCCGCTCTGGTCGGTGATCGCGGTCTTCGGCTGGGGTGTGGCGACCGACCCGGGACTGCCCGCCCCCGCCGCGATCGCCCTCGTCCTCGCCTACACGGTCCTGGCGGGCTGCGCCACGGTCGCCACCGTGCTCTCCCTGGACAGGCCCCCGTCATTCCGGCGCCGCCCCTACGCCACGGCCGCGATCGCGGCGGCGGCCTTCGCGGGACTGGCCGCGGTCCCCTACGCCGCCGCGGCCGGGCTGCTCACCGGCCTGAACACGGTCACCGCGGTCGCTTTGGCGGTTCTGCCGATGGCGGCGGTCACCGCGACCGCGCCGCCGCCCGCGGTCACGGTCCTGGCCGCCGCCTGTGCGGTACCGGCCGCGCTCCACCCCTCCCCCGGTCCGGCGGTGGCCGCGGCCCTGGCGACCTGGGCGCTGTCCCTGCTGTTCGTGCGGCTGTTCGAAGGCAGCCTCCGGGTCATCCACCGCCTGGACACGGCGCGGCTGGTGGAGTCCCGGCTGGCCGTGGCCGAAGAGCGGCTCCGGTTCGCCCGGGACCTGCACGACACCCTGGGGCGGACGCTGTCGGTGATCGCCTTGAAGAGCGAACTGGGCGCCCGCCTGTGCGAGACCCCGCAGGCGCGCGCCGAGATGGAGGAGGTCCAGCGCCTCGCCCGCGCGTCCCAAGAGGAGATCCGGGAGGTCGTCCGGGGGTACCGGCGCAGCGAACTGCTCTCCGAGCTGGAGGGGGCGCGCGCGCTGCTCAAGGCGGCCGGGATCGTGTGCCGCGTCGACGCCGCCTGCCCCGACGGCCTCACCGACGAGCAGGGATCGGCGCTGGGATGGGTGGTCCGGGAGGGCGTCACCAACGTCGTCCGCCACTCCCGGGCGACCTACTGCACCATCGCGCTGGAGGCCGCCCCCGACGCCGCGACACTGCGGCTCACCAACAACGGCGCGCGTACCGTAGAGCCCGACCGCTCCGGCGGTGGACTGGACGGGCTGCGCCAACGCGTCGCCACCGCCAGCGGGACTCTGGCCTGGGAGCGTACCGGCGCCGGACTCTTCACCCTCACCGCACGCCTGCCCCGATCCCCGGAGCCGCAATGATCTCGGTCCTCATCGCCGACGACGAGCACCTCATCCGCGAGGCCATGGCCAACCTCCTCGCCCTGGAGCCCGACCTGGAGGTCGCCGCGCAGGCGGCGACGGGCCCCGAGGCCGTCGCCGCCGCGCGGGAGCACCGGCCCGACGTGGCCGTGCTCGACCTGCAGATGCCGGGGACCGACGGGATCGCCGCGGCACGGGCCATCGCACGGCAGCTCCCCGACTGCAAGTGCCTGATCGTCACCAGCCACGGGCTCCCCGGGCACCTGAAGCGCTCATTGGAGCAGGGGCTGAAAGGGTTCGTCCCCAAGACGGTCTCGGCGGCCGCGCTCGCGGACGCGATCCGGGCGGTGCACAACGGCGGCCGCTACATCGATCCGGCCCTGGCCGCCGACGCCATCTCCGTGGGCGATTCCCCGCTGTCGCCCCGCGAGGCCGACCTCCTCGCACTCGCGGCGGACGGCGACCCCATCACCGAGATCGCACGCAGGGCGTCCCTGGCGCCGGGCACCGTGCGCAACTACCTCTCGTCCGCGGTGACCAAGCTCGGGGCGAGCAACCGGCACAGCGCGGTGCACATCGCCCGCTCCCACGGCTGGATCTGAACCCTCCCAGGGCCGACGGGGGTGGACGGCCGTTCAGAGCCAGCCCATCTCCTGGGCCTTGCGGATGGCCCCGAGGCGGTTGTTGGCGCCCGTCTTGGTGATGGCCGACGAGAGGTAGTTGCGCACCGTCCCCTCGGTCAGGTGGATGCTCGCGGCGATCTCGGCGACCTGCAGACCGCCCGCCGCTGCGTTCAGCACCTCGGCCTCCCGGGGGGTCAGCGGGTTGTCCCCACTGGTCATCGCGGCGGCGGCGAGTTCGGTGTCGATGTAGCGGCCCCCGGCGTGCACCTTGCGGACCGCCCCGGCCAGCTCGTCGACGGGGGCGTCCTTGGCCAGGAACCCGCGGGCGCCGGCGTCCAGGGCCCGGCGCAGGTAGCCCGGGCGGCCGAAGCTGGTCAGCACCAGCACCCCGCAGCGGGGCGCGGACCGGGCCAGCCGCCCCGCGACCTCCAGGCCGGTCGCCCCGGGCATCTCGATGTCGAGCACCGCGATGTCGGCGGCGTGCTCGGCGACGGCGGCCTCCACCTCGTCGCCGCGGCCCACCTGGGCGACGATCTCCAGATCCTCCTCCAGGCCGAGCAGCGCGGCGATGGCCCCGCGCACCAGGTGCTCGTCGTCGGCCAGAACGATGCGGATCACGTGTTCACTCCCTGTCCCCGTCCTCGGCCGCGCCCGGGGCCGCCGCTTCGCCTCCGGGAACCGGGGGCTCCCCGGCGCCGGGGTCCGGGAGGACGGCGCGGAGCAGAAAGCCCGCGTCCCCGTCGCGTGCCGCGGTCAGGGTACCGCCCGCCGCCGCGACGCGTTCGGTCAGACCGGTGATCCCGTTCCCCGGTGCCGGGTCGGCCGATCCCTCTCCCCCGAGCGTTCCCGGTGCGCCGTCGTTGCGCACCTCCACGACCGACCGCCCGTCTTCGCGCCGCAGAACGACGGTGCACCGCTCGGCCTCACTGTGCCGGACCACGTTCGTCGCCCCTTCCCGCACCACCCACGCGGCGAGCGGGCGCAGCGCCTCGGGCACGTCCTCCGGCGCCCCCTCCACCGTGCACCGGGTCCCCGAGGAGGACAGGACGCCCCGGGCGGCGTCCAGCTCCTGGGCCAGGTCCATCTCGCGGTACCCGGACACGGCTCCGCGCATCTCGCGCAGCGCCTCCCGGGACGCCTCCTGGACCTCGCGCATCCGGTCGGCCGCCTGGTCGGGCGCGCGCTCGGCCAGCCGCGCCGCCAGCTCACTGGTGACGGCGATGCCGGTCAGACGGTGCCCCAGCAGGTCGTGCATGTCCCGGGCGAACCGCAGCCGCTCCTCGCTCACCGCAAGCCGCGCCCGCGCCCTGGTCCCCGCGGCGGCCGCGGCGGCCAGGTCCCAGAGGAACAGCAGGGCGAGGTGGCCGACGGCCAGGAACAGCCCCCACCCGGCCGCGGCGACGACCAGTACCGCGACCAGTCCCCAGTCGGGATCGTCGAAGAAGAGGGCCCGCGCCCAGGGAACGGCCAGCAGGGCCGCGGTGGGAGCGGCCATCCGCGCGACGGGGTTGGACACCCCCGCCGCCGCCCACCAGGCTCCGGCGACGAAGGCCGTGCCGACCCACATGTCGAGCCCGGCGAGCACGGCGGCCAGGAGCCCCGCCGTGGTCCAGAAGAGGCGCCTCGTCGGCGCCTCTCCGTCGACCCGCAGCCACACCATGCGGATCGACAGGACGGCCAGGGGCACGGACAGCGCCACCGCTCCGACGCGCCGCCACACCGCGATCGCGTCCCCGACCACGAGCGCCGTCTGGAGGGCGAACACCGTGGTGGACAGGGCGACGAGCGCGAGTGTGCCGAGGTTGATCCACCACAGCGTTCTCCAGCGGGGATCGTCCCCCGCGTCCCTGTGGGCGCCCGGGGCGCCCCGGCTTCCCATCCGTCCTGCCGTCCCTTCTCGCGTGCCGCACCCTTCCCCGCCGATGGCGGTCCCCGGCCGGTCCGGAACCGTCTCCTCGGCCGTCACCCCCGGTGCCGGGCGGCCTCCCCCGGCGATACCTCCGCTCCGGCCGCCGGCAGGACGGCCCGCAGGACGAAGCCGTCGCCCCCGCTCGGCCCGGCCTCCAGGGTTCCCCCGACCGCCGCGACGCGTTCGGTCAGGCCGGTGATCCCGTTGCCCTGCGGGGTCCCGGCCGGGCCTGCCCCTTCGACCGCCCGGGGCGCGCCGTCGTTGCGCACCTCTACGACCACCTGTGCCCCTTCGCGCCGCAGCACGACGGTGCACCGCTCGGCCTCACTGTGCCGGACCACGTTCGTCGCCCCTTCCCGCACCACCCACGCGGCGGGTCCGCGCACGTCGTCCGGGACCGCCTCCGGACCGCCCCGCACCGTCACCGCGATCCCGGAGGCCGCCAGCACCCCGCGGACGGTGTCCAGCTCCTGGGCCAGGTCCAGCTCGCGGTACCCGGACACGGCGCCGCGCATCTCGCGCAGCGCGGTTCGCGCCGCCGACTGCACCTCGCGCATCTGCCCGGCGGCGGCGGACGGGTCGCCCCTGTCGGTCAGCCGGGCCGCCAGCTCGCTCTTGACCGCCATGCCGGACAGGCTGTGGCCCAGCAGGTCGTGCATGTCCCGGGCGAAGCGCAGCCGCTCCTCGCTCACCGCGAGCCGCGCCTGCGCCTCCCGGCCGGCGAAGGCGTCCCGTGCCAGCTCGTAGAGCCAGAAGGAGGCGAGGTTGCCGCTCATCGCGATCGGCGCGTAGACGAGGGCGATCCCCCACACCAGGGCGACCTCACCCCAGGCGACCCCGCCGCCGGAGTACTCGTACCAGGCCGCGAGCGCCCACGGTGCGACGATGAGGACGGCCGTGGCCGACCACAGCGCCTTCGCACGTGCGCACAGATAGGCGGCCGACCACCAGGCCCCCGCGACCATGAGGGTCCAGAACCAGAGCCCCAGGGCCCACAGCACGCCGAGGACCAGCACGAACGAGGACCAGTAGAGCCAGGGCGCGGGGAAGGCCCCGGAGAAGACCCGGACCACCAGCATCCTGAGGGTGAGCCCGGCCAGGGCCACCGAACCTGCGATGCCCGCGACGTCCTGCCACCGGATGTCGGTATCCGCGAGGAAGGCGGGGACGGTGAGGGCGATCGCCGCGTACAGCAGGATCTGGATCGAGGTGAAGCACAGCATGGAGAACGCCACCCATTGGGCGGTCCGCACACGCCGGTCGAGCCGTGGGGAGGCCGTTTCCGCCCCGCGGCCGTCGCGGCGGGCCTCACGGGTTCCGAGCATGGTCCGATGTTCCATCCCCAGGGGCGGAAAGGAGAAATCGGGGCATGGCTCCTGCGACGGCCGTTCCTCGTCGGTGAGGGGCCGCCGGTCTCCTGGGACGGCTTGTCAGGGGTACGTCTCCTCGGGGGCTTCGGAGCGGGCCCACGCAGTTCGCCTCGTTCAGGACACCGCCGGGAGCTCCGCGGCGGGACCGGGCCGTCCTCCCGGCCCCGCCGATTCCGGGCCGGCGTGTTCCGGCAGTCGGCCCGGACAGGACCCGCCGCACGTCGCCGTGCACGGCAGAACACCCATGGTCGCCGTCGACGCCTCGAAGTGACTAGAGACCGATGTCACCCGTCCCGGCTGACTCTCACGATCGGAACGATGGTGACGGATGTCAGACGGCACCGTCCGAGGCGTGGAGGCTTCCTTTTGCTGAGGTTCCCGCTGCTCCTGTGGTGCTCCCCGCCGTCCCGCGGTCGGCACCGCGGGAACGCCCCCGGGCCAGCGCTCGGGCGAAGCCGGTGTCACCGAGGGCGGACCGGATGCGTTCTCCGGCCCGCCGTACGTCGAAGCGCTCCGGTTCGGGAAGCGGGACACCCGTCCACAGCCTGTGGGCTTCGGCCTCGCCCAGCAGGGCGCCCGCCTCCTGGTACTCCCCGGACAGCGAGAGCGCCCCCGCCAGCCCCTCCAGCGCCAGGGCGACCGCACGCGGGTCCCGGGTCTCCTGGGCCCGCTCCAGCCCCTGCCGCTGATGGGCCAGCGCCGCCTGCGCGTCCCCGCGCTGCTCGGCCGCGTACCCCAACTGGGCCTCGATGAACGCCAGGCCGATCGCCCCCTGGGCCTCACGATTACGCGCGATGGACGCCTGAGCCCTGCGCTCCGCCTCCTCAAGCCGCCCGTCCCTGCGGGCCACCAGCGCGAGGCCGGCGTCGGCGAACTCCCGTCCGCCCTCGTCGCCGCACTCCAGGGCGAGGGCGTGCGCACGCTCAAGCGACCGCCGCGCCCCGACCAGGTCCCCGCGCAGCATCGCGATCCTGCCCAACCCTGACAGGCGCGCCACGACCGCGCCCCACAGCCCCAGGCGCTCGGCGGCCTCCAGGTCCTCATGGTGGCGGCGCTCGGCCTCCCCGTACACGCCCTGCATCTCGGCCGCCTGCGCCAGAAGGTCGGACGCCTGGAGCACGCCCCAGCCGTCCCCCTCAGCCTGGAACAGGCGTTCGCTCTCTTCGGCGGAGCGGCGGTGGCGCTCCAGGTCTCCCCGGATCTGGGCGCACCAGGCGTCGACCACCAGGGCGGCCGCAGTCCCCCACCGGTCGCCCGCCGAACGGAAGGACGCCAGGAGCGCCTCCGCGCGCCGGTCCCCCTCCTCCAGGTCCCCCATCCCCCACTCGGCATAGACCAGGAACCACAGCGCCCTCCGAAGGCGGAGGGCGCCCTCCCCGTCGGCCGCCTCAACCGCGCCCTCCAAGCGCGCCCGGAGGGCCGCGGGGTCACGGCCGCCGGACACGCCGCTCAGGAGGTCGAGGCCGGCGTGCAGTGCCTCCGCGTACAGCAGCTCGGGTTCCGGGGCGGGCACCGGTTCAAGGGCCCAGGCCAAGAGCGCCCGTGCCTCACACAGCCGGCCGCGCAGCACCCCGTACCAGGCCGTCGCCGCAGCCGTGCGCAGCGCCGTGCCGGCGTCGCCCGCCCCCGCCGCCGCACCGACCGCCGCGCGGATGTTCGCCGCCTCGGCGTCCATGAGCCCCAGCCACCGGCCCTGCTCAGGACCGCGGACCTCCGCGTCCGCACGCTCGGCGAAGCGCATGAAGCAGGCCGCGTGCCGGACGCGGTAGAGGTCGTCCTCGCCCGCTTCCACCAGCCGTTCGCGAGCGTAGGCCGCCACCGTCTCCAGAAGCCGGTAGCGCGTCCTCCCCTCCTCCTGGTCGGCGGTGACCAGCGAGCGGTCCACCAGCGCCGGAAGGAGCACCGCCTCATCCCCGCACACCTCCTCGGCGGCGGCCAGCGTGCACCCGCCCCGGAACACCGACAGGCGGCGCAGCAGCGCGCGCTCTCCGGCGTCGAGCATGTCCCAGCTCCAGTCGATGACCGCGCGCAGGGTCCGCTGGCGCCCGGGGACGCCCCGCCGCCCGCCCGACAGCACGCGGAAGCGGTCGTCCAAGCGCTCGGCCAGCTCGTGAACGCTCATCGCCCGAACGCGGGTGGCGGCCAGCTCCAGCGCCAGCGGGATCCCGTCCAGACGGCGGCAGACCGCGGCCACGGCCTCGGCGTTTCCGTCGGTCAGCTCCCAGTCGGGCACGGCGGCGGCCGCCCGCTCGGCGAACAGGCGCACCGCCCCCGTCCTGCCCATCGCCCCGGCGTCCGGCGCGGCCCCGGCGGCGGGCAGCCCGAGCGGGGCGACCGGGCGCACCCGCTCCCCGGGGACGCCCAGGGGCTCCCGGCCGGTCGCCAGCAGGTGCACGCCCGGTGCCTCCTCCAGCAGCCGCGCGGCCAGTGCCGCGGCCCCGTCGGCGACGTGTTCGCAGTTGTCCAGCAGCACCAGGGCGCGCTCGCCGGCGAGGGCGGCGGCGACGCGGTCGGCGGGGGCCTCGCCGGAGGCGGCCGCC
>NZ_ANAD01000082.1 GCF_000341245.1 Nocardiopsis halophila DSM 44494 | reverse complement strand
CCGCGCACCTGCGACGCCGCCTCGACCGCCAGCCGCGTCTTGCCGACGCCGCCCGGGCCGGTCAGCGTGGTCAGCCGCCCGGACTCGGTCATGGCCCGGACGCGGGCCGCCTCCCCGTCCCGCCCGATGAGCGGGCCGACCGGCACAGGCAGCCGTCCGCGCAGCCGCGGCCCCGGCGAGGAGGGGACGGTGCCCCCCGACTCCCCCTTCTCGGGGATTCCCGGTCTCCCCAACGCCGGATCGTGGCGCAGGACCGCCCCGTGCAGGTGGGCCAGGTCCGGCCCGGGGTCGGCCCCCAGTTCCTCCGCCAGCGCCGACCGCAGCTCCTCGTACGAGGCCAGCGCCTCGCTCTGGCGCCCGGACCGGTACAGCGCCCTCATGTGCACCGCGCGCAGGCGTTCGCGGAACGGGTGCGCGTCCAACAGCGACCGCAACTCCCCGACCAGCGCGGCGTCCTCCCCCAGGGCCAGCCGCGCCTCGGCCCGGTCTTCGACGGCGGTCAGCCTGCGCTCCTCCAGGCGGGCGGCGACGGCGCGCGCGAACGGCTCGTCGGCGAACTCCGCCAGGGCATGCCCCCGCCACAGCCCCAGCGCATCGTCGAGGACCCGTACCGCCGATCGCAGCGCGGAGCGGGGGTCCGCTCCGTCGGCCTCTCTCAGCAGCTTCGCCGCACGGTCCGCCTCCCTCTCGAAGACATCGGCGTCGACCTCCCCTCCGCCCCGGAGAAGGTATCCCGGGGCCTGGAAGACCACCTCGGGCCCCCGATCGGGCCCCTGGCCCCCGCCCGTGTCCGCACGCGCGGCCTTCAGCGCCTTGCGCAGCTGCGACACCCGGGCCTGGAGCACCCCGGAGGGGTCGGAGGGCGGGGAGTCGCCCCACACGTCGTCGACGAGGGTGTCGACCGGCACGAGCCCGCCCCTCCTGATCAGCAGGGAGGCCAGGAGCGCCCGCACCTTCGCACCGGGCAGCAGGACGCGCCCGCCGTCGTCGTCCCACAGCGTGACCGGACCGAGCACCCCGAAGCGCATGGCGCAAAGGTATCGGCCGACCGGCGGACCGGTAGCGCCACCGGTAGCGCCTTGACGGCGGATCCGTAGCGCCCGCCGCGAACGTGGACCCATCGCAACCGACTGGGCCGCCCCCCCGGAGCAGCAGAGGAGACCACGATGACGAACACGAAGGCGAAGAAGTCCCCCGTCACCCTCATCGGCCTGGGCCCCATGGGACAGGCCATGGCCGGGGCCCTCCTGGAAGCGGGGTACGAACTGACGGTCTGGAACCGCACCAAGGCCAAGGCCGAGGCGCTCGCCGAGCGCGGGGCGGCCGTCGCCGACTCCCCCGCCGAAGCGCTGCGGGCGGGCGGCCCGGTCCTGCTCAGCCTCACCGAGCACGCCGTCATGTACCGCGTGCTGGAGGGGGCGGAGTCCGACCTCAAGGGCCGGACGATTCTCAACCTGGGATCGGACACCCCGGCGGCGTCCCGGGCGGCCGCCGCATGGGCCGAGGGGCACGGGGCCCGTTACGTCACCGGCGGGGTCATGTCCCCCGCCCCGGGCATCGGCTCCTCGTCCGTGTTCAGCTTCTACAGCGGCGACCGTGCCGCCTTCGAGGAGAACAAGGCGCTCCTGGAGGTCCTGACCGCCACCGACTTCCGGGGCGAGGACCCCGGGCTGGCCCAGGTCTACTACCAGATCCTGCTCGACCTGTTCTGGACCACGATGACCGGCTACCTGCACGCCCTGGCCGTCGCCCGCGCCGAAGGCGTCCCGGTGGGGACCATCACGCCGTACCTGATCGAGGGCAACGACATGGCGATGTTCTTCGAGGGGACCTCCGCGGCGGTCGCCGAGGGCCGCTTCCCCGGTGACGAGGACCGGATCTCGATGGACGCCGCCAGCATGGAGCACGTCGTGCAGACCTCCCGCGACGCCGGGGTGGACACCGCGCTGCCCGAGGCCGTCCTGTCCCTGTTCCGCCGGGGCCTGGACGCGGGGTTCGCCGAGAGCTCCTTCGCCCGCCTCGTCACCCTCATGGACGCCGAGGGGTGAGGGGACGACCGGCCGCGGTCACCCGTGTACGGTCACCACCCCGTCGGGATGCGCCCCGTGCCCTTGCACTGGGGGCACGGGGCGCCGTCCGGCGCGCGGCCGCTCCCGCCGCAGTCCACGCACATGCCCTCCTTGGCGGCCCAGGTGTCCATCGCCGAATGGAACCGCTCCAGCGTCACCAGGGCCTCGTCCAGGAGCGCCTCCGGGATGCCGGGGGTGTGCGCGAGCTTGTAGGCCTGTTCGCCGATCACGCAGATCCCCCCGACGTCGCAGGTGACGTCGACATCGCCGGTGGGCCGGGCGCGCGCCGCGGCGACCGCGCGGCGGGCCGAGGCGTGGAACGGGTCCCCGCCCTGGGCCCGGATCGCATCGCTCCCCGTCAGCCACGACGCGAAGCCCCGTGGCAGGGTCAGCGTCACGCTGCAGCCGCCCCCGTCGCCCCGCCCCGCCCCCTCGGCGACGGCGGCCCCCTCCGTTCGGGTCGTCCTGCGTGTGCGCCCGGTCCGATACTCCGAAGCCATCACCGTCCTCGCCCCTCCCCCGAGCAAGTACCGGTGTGAATCGAAGCACACCCGCCCGCGACCTGCCAAGAGTGCGGGCCGCCGCCCCGATCAGCTGTTGAAGCCCATTCCGAAGCGGTCGAGGGTGCGCAGCCACAGGTTCCGTCGGCCGCGGTCGCGGTCGGCCGCCGCGGTCGCGCGCAGGGTCAGCCCGATCCCCGCATATCGGGCGGGTTCGGGCGGGAAGGGGATCGGCTTGCCACGGACCATCGACAGCCGGGTCCGCTCGGTGTCGGCTCCCTCCAGCCGGTCCAGCAGCACCTGGGCGCCGAAGCGGGTGGCGCCCACCCCCAGCCCGGTGTAGCCGGCGGTGTAGGCCAGCCGCCCCTGGTAGGCGGTGCCGAAGAAGGCGCAGAACCGGCTGCAGGTGTCGATCACCCCGCCCCAGGAGTGCCCGAACCGCACCCCTTCCAGCTGCGGGAAGGTGGTGAAGAAGTTCTCGGCCAGGCGGCGGAAGGTCTGCGGCCGCNGGCGGCGCCCGCCGTAGCGGTAGACCACGTCGTGGCCGCCCCACAGGATCCGGTCGTCGGCGGTGAGCCGGTAGTAGTGGAACAGGTTGGCCGCGTCCCCGATCCCCTGCCGCCCTTTCCAGCCGATGGAGGCCTTCTGCTCGGCGGTGAGCGGCTCGGTCGCCAGGGCGTAGTCGTAGACCGGGGCCACGAAGTGCCGCAGACGGCGCAGCGGCCCGGGGAAGGGCCCGGTGGCCCAGGCGGTGCGGCGGGCGGTGACGGCGCCCCCGTCGCCGGCCAGGCGCAGCCCGCCGCGGGAGGGGCGCACGGAGCGCACCGGGGAGTTCTCGTGGATGCGCACGCCCAGGCGCAGGCAGGCCGCGCGCAGGCCCCGGGCCAGCTTGGCCGGGTGCAGCATGGCGCAGGCCGACCGGTCGATCGTGCCCCCGACGTAGGTGGGCGAGTCGACCTCGGCCCGCACCTGGGAGGCGGTGAGCACCTCGGGCGCCAGCCCCAGCCCCTCCAGCGCCGCGGCCTCCTCCTCCAGCTCCTCCAGCTGCCAGTACTCGGTGGCCACCGCCATCTCGCCGGTGCGCTCGAATTCGCAGTCGATGCCGTACCGCCGCACCGCCTCCTCGATGCCGTCGAGGTTCTCCCGGCCCATCCGCTCCAGCGCGGCGACCTCCCCGGGCCAGCGCTCGGCGCCGTTGCCGAAGCCGTGGGTGAGGCTGGAGGAGCAGAAGCCGCCGTTGCGCCCGGAGGCCGCCCACCCGCAGGTGCGCGCCTCGATGAGCACCACGTCCCGGCCGGGGTCGCGCTCCTTGGCCAGCAGGGCGGTCCACAGCCCGGCGTAGCCGCCGCCGACCACGGCCAGGTCGGCGGCGGACTCGCCGCCGAGCGGCGGGGCGGTCTCGGGCGCCTCGTGCCCCGGCACAGAGGGGTCGAGCCAGAAGGTCTGCGGGCGCGCCCCGGACAGGGACTCCTCCACCTGGGACGCCGTTGGTCGCGACGACGCGGTCACATTCTCACTCCTGTCGGTTCAGTCGTCCGGTCGATGGGTCGATGGGTCGGGCGGGGTCAGCCCCGGCGCCGGGCCATCACCGCGTTCACCACCGCGAGCAGCACGCCGACCGCGAAGATCAGCGTGCCCATCACGTTCACCTGCGGCGGGGTGCCCACCCGCGTGGTGCCCCAGATCCACAGCGGGAAGGTGGTGGTGTTGCCGCTGACGAAGGTGGTGATGATGTAGTCGTCGATGGACAGCACGAAGGCGATCAGCCCGCCCGCCATCAGCGCCGGGGCCAGCATCGGCAGGGTGACCAGGCGGAACGTGGTCCAGGCCGAGGCGCCCAGGTCGCGGGCGGCCTCCTCCAGGGACGGGTCCAGCGCCAGCACCCGGGCCCGCACGGTGATCGCCACGAAGGACACCGAGAACATCACGTGGCTGATCACGATCGTCCAGAACCCGGTGGCGATGTTCATGGTCAGGAACATCGACAGCAGCCCGGCGCCCATGACCACCTCGGGCGCCGAGATCGCCGAGAACATCACCAGGTCGGTCGCGCCCTGCCCGCGGAAGGTGTACCGGCCCAGGGCCAGGCCGAGCAGCCCGCCCAGCACCCCGGCGGCCGCCATCGTCAGCACCGCGATCAGAAGCGAGTTCACCAGCGCCTGGGTGAGGTCGGGGTAGGCGAAGGCGTCCCGGTACCAGTGCAGGGTGAAGCCCTGCCAGGCCACGTTGTGGCGGCCCTTGATGTCGTTGAAGCTGAACACGATCATGAAGGCGATCGGGGACAGCAGCCAGACGATGACCGCCCAGGTGACGTACTTGCCCCAGTCGATCCGCCGCCGAGCCCGGCGGGCCGGGGCCGTCGGCGCGCTCATCGCGCTCGTCGCGGTCATCGCGCACTCGCCTCCATCACGCGGTCGGTCCCCAGCGCCCGTGCGTAGCCGAAGATGCCCACCAGCAGCACCGCCATCAGCACGAAGGTGATCGAGGCCGCCATCGGGTAGGCGTTGTTCACCAGGTACTGGTTCTCGATGACCTTGCCGACCATGGTGTTGTGCGCGCCGCCGAGCACCGTGGCGTTGACGTAGTCGGCCGAGGTCGGGATGAAGGTCATGATCACCCCGGCGAACACGCCCGGCAGCGACATCGGCAGCACCACCCGGGTGAAGGCGCGCACCGGTCCGGCGTACAGGTCGCGGGCGGCCTCCACCACCCGGTGGTCCATGCGCTCCAGCACCGCGTAGACCGGCAGCACCATGAACGGCAGGAAGTTGTAGGCCAGCCCGAACACCACCGCCGGCGCGCTGTTGAGCACGTAGGCGTCCTCCGGCAGCAGGCCGATGCCCTTGAGCGTGCCCAGGATGATGCCCTGGTCGGCCAGGAGCGCCTTCCAGGAGATCGTCCGCAGCACGAAGGACACGAACATCGGCAGCAGGAGCAGCAGGAGGTAGGCGTTCTTGTAGGCGCCGCCCCGGAAGGCGATCCAGTAGGCGCACGGGTAGCCGATCAGGATGCACAGCACGGTCGCGCAGGCGCCGTACACCAGTGAGCGGGCGATCTGCTCCCAGTAGGCGCCCACCGCCGCCGCGTAGTTGCCGAACTCCCAGGTGAGCGAGTAGCCGTCGTAGAGGTTCCCGCTCATCAGGGACATCGACAGGACCGTGGCGATCGGCACCACGAAGAACACCGCCAGCCACAGCCAGGCCGGGGCGACCAGGAGGTAGGGGGCGGCCCGGGCGGTGAGCCGCGGTCTGCGTTCGTCGGTCATGAGCGCCGTCCTAGGACTGGGTCACCGACAGGAACAGCGGGGAGAACGTCTCCTCCTGCTCCACCGACAGCGGGACGTAGTTGTGCAGCTGGGAGTAGTCGTCCTCGGTGGGGAAGACCAGCGGGCTGCCGACCAGGTCCTCCAGGAAGGCCTTCTCGTCGCCTGAGGCCTCCGCGGCCTTCTCCTTGAGGATGTTCTGCACCTCGGGCACCGGCGGGATGTAGTTGATGTACTCGCACAGCCCAGCGGCCACGTCGGGCTCGTAGAGGAAGTCCATGAGCATGAGGGCGTCGACCGGGTTGGCGGCCGTGGCGGGGATCATCATCAGGTCGCTCCAGAGCGTGGCGCCCTCTTCGGGGACGATGAACTCCAGCCCGGCGCCCTCCTCGGCGTTCTGCTGGAACACGTCGCCCGACCAGGCCATGGACAACCACACGTCGCCGTTGGTGAGCGGCTGGATGTAGTCCTGCTGGTAGTAGCGGCGCACGATGCCCTTGTCGCGCTGCTCCTTGAGCCTGTCGGCGGCCTTCTCCCAGTCCTCCTCGGTGGAGTCGGCCGGCGCCGTACCGTTGAGCAGCAGCCCGAAGTTGGCGATCTCCTGGGGGTCGGCCATCATCCCGACCTTGCCCTCGAACTCGGGCCGCCACAGGTCGGCGATGCCGGTGATCTCGCGGTCCACGTACTCGGGGTTGTAGGCGATGCCGGTGATCCCGGAGGTGTAGGGGACGGTGAACCGGTTGCCGGGGTCGTAGCCGGGGTCCTGGTACGTGGACCCGGCGTAGTCGGCGAAGTTGGGCAGCTTGTCGTGGTCCAGGGGCGCCAGGTAGCCGAGTTCGACGAGCTTGGCCAGCTCGATGCCGGTGGACAGCACCATGAGGTCGTAGCCGATCGACTCGCCCTTGGCCAGCTTGGGCTGGATCTTGCCGAAGAACGAGTGGTTCTCCTGCACCGCCTCGTCGTAGTCGACCGTGATGCCGGTGGCCTCGGTGAACTCCTTGAGCTGGGTGCGGTCGGCGTCCATGTACAGCGGCCAGTTGGCGAAGCCCAGTTCGCCGTTGCTCTCCTTGCCCGCCCAGAAGTCCTCGGACTCGGGGGCCGGCCCCCCTTGCCCGCCGACGCCGCAGCCGGACAGCGCCGCCCCTGCGGCGGCCGCCCCGGCCGCCGCCAGCAGGCCCCGGCGGCTCATGCGTGCACGCGTCATCCCTCGCAGGAGGGCGCGGTCGATTCCGCTCATGGCAGGACTCTCTTCCGTGTCGGGGGATGGTGCTTCCCGGCGGCCCCGTGCTCAGGCGGGCAGCACATAGGAGTGCTCCGGGCCCCACTCCAGCCAGACCCGGTCCCCGCGGGCAGGCCCGTCGTCGGTCCCGGCCGAGTTCTGGGTGTAGACGGTCAGCTCGGTGCCGCCCTGGGCACCCGTGTCGACGGCCACCGTGTAGTGCGTGGCCGAGCCGAGGTAGACCACCTCGGAGACGGTCCCCGGGACCCGGGAGCGGGTGCCGGCGCCGTCCGGCCGGGCGGTGTGCAGGGCGATCTTCTCCGGTCGGACGGTGATCTCCACCGTCTCGCCCACCGCGGCCCCGGTGGCGGCGCGGACCGTGCCCTCCTCCCCTGCGGGGAAGGCGGCCAGACCGCCCGAGGCGTCGGAGACCGTCCCCGAAAGCAGGTTGGAGGTGCCGATGAAGCCGGCCACGAACCGCGAGGCCGGGCGCTCGTAGATCTCCCGGGGCGGGCCGAGCTGTTCGACGGCGCCCTTGTTCATCACGGCGATGCGGTCCGACATGGTCAGCGCCTCGCCCTGGTCGTGCGTGACGTAGACGAAGGTGATGCCCACGTCCCGTTGGATGCGCTTGAGCTCGATCTGCATGGCCTGGCGGAGCTTGAGGTCCAAGGCGCCCAGCGGTTCGTCGAGCAGCAGCGCGCTGGGGCGGTTGACCAGTGCCCGCGCCAGGGCGACGCGCTGCTGCTGGCCGCCTGACATCCGCCCGGGCTTGGTCCTCCCGCGCCCGGAGAGCTCCACCAGTTCCAGCATCTCGCCGACCCTGCGGCGGACCTCGTCCCGGGGGACGCCCTTGCGGCGCAGGCCGAAGGCGATGTTGTCGAAGACGGTCATGTGCGGGAAGAGCGCGTAGCTCTGGAAGACCATGTTCACGTCGCGGCGGTCGGGCGCCACACGGGTGACGTCGGCGCCCTTGAGGCGGACGGTGCCCTCGGTGGGGTCCTCGAACCCGGCGACCATGCGCATCGTGGTGGTCTTGCCGCACCCGGAGGGGCCGAGCAGGGAGAAGAACTCGCCCTGCGCGATCTCCAGGTCCGTCCGGGCGACGGCGGCGACCTCCTCGCGCCCGGTGCGGAAGGTCTTGGCGACGCCCTCCAAGGCGATCGCGGGGACGTCGGCCGACGGGGGCGCCTCTTCGGCGGCGCCGACGGGGGCGGGGGCGGACTCGGTCATGCTGTCCATCGTGCACTCCCCTAGTCCCGGCCGATGTAGCTCATGACGTGCTTCACCCGGGTGTACTCCTCAAGGCTGTAGAGCGAGAGGTCCTTGCCGTACCCGGAGTGCTTGAAGCCGCCGTGCGGCATCTCGGCGATGAGCGGGATGTGGGTGTTGATCCACACGCACCCGAAGTCCAGACGGCGGGAGACGCGCAGCGCGCGGGCGTGGTCGCGGGTCCACACGCTGGAGGCCAGTCCGTAGCGGACCGAATTGGCCCATTCGACGGCGGTGTCCTCGTCGTCGAAGCGCTGGACGGTGACGACCGGGCCGAAGATCTCGTCGGTGACCATCTCGTCGCCTTGGCGGAGCCCGGCGACGACGGTGGGCTCGAAGAAGTAGCCGGTGTCGCCGGAGCGCCTGCCGCCCGCGAGCACCTCGGCGTGCCCGGGGACCCGGTCGAAGAAGCCGGAGACGCGGGCGAGCTGGTCGGCGTTGTTCAGCGGCCCGAAGTCGGCTCCGGTGTCCTGCGGGCCGCCGGTGCGGGTGGCGCGCGCCTGCTCGGCGAGGGCGGCGGCGAGGTCGTCGTGGATCCCCGGCGCGGCGAGCACCCGGGTGGCGGCGGTGCAGTCCTGGCCGGCGTTGAAGTACCCGGCCCCGGCGATGCCCTCGGCGGCCTTGGCCACGTCGGCGTCGTCGAAGACGATCACCGGGGCCTTGCCGCCCAGCTCCAGGTGGAGCCGCTTGAGGTCGGTGGAGGCGCTCCGGGCGACCTCGAACCCGGCCCGGGTGGAGCCGGTGAGCGAGATGAGCCGGGGCAGCGGGTTCTCCACCAGGGCCCGCCCCGTGCCGCGGTCGCCGCAGACCACGTTGAACACGCCGTCGGGCAGGAACTCCGCGGCGATCTCGGCCAGCAGCAGGGTGGAGGTGGGGGTGGTGTCGGAGGGCTTGAGCACGACGGTGTCGCCGGCCGCCAGGGCGGGGCCGATCTTCCAGGCGGCCATCGCCATCGGGTAGTTCCAGGGGGTGATCTGCCCGACCACCCCGATCGGCTCGCGGCGGACCCAGGAGGTGTGGTCGGCCATGTACTCGGCGGCGGCCCTGCCCTCCAGGGTGCGGGCGGCGCCGGCGAAGAACCGCAGGGCGTCGGTGACCTGCCAGAGCTCCTCGTCCCGGGTGGTCCGCACGGGCTTGCCGCAGTCGGCGACCTCGGCGGCGACCAGGTCCTCGGCGCGCTCCTCCACGGCGTCGGCGAACCGGTTGAGGGCGATCTGGCGCTCGGCGGGGGTGGTGTCCCGCCATCCCCCCTCGAAGGCGTCCCGGGCGGCCCGGTAGGCCGCGTCCACGTCGGCCGCCGAGGAGACGGGGGCCTGCGCGATGACCTGCCCGGTCGCGGGGTCGACGACGTCACTGGCGCGCCCGTCGGCGGTGTCGGCGTACCCCCCGTTGACGAAGTTCCGCAGCTGCCGCGGCCTGGACTGCTCGGTCATGCGTGGCACTCCTGACGAAGGTGATGCAGGGCACATTCACTGTCCTGCGTACCTTGACAGAGCACACCGACCTGCGACAAGGGATTCCGTTGTAAAAATCCGGTTTCGCCATCGATCCCTCATGCAGTAGCGACGTCGACCACTGTTTCCTGCACACCATCGGGTATTGGTCGCCGCGCGCGCCGGACGGGCGGGAGCACGGGACATACGGCGGGGCGGGGCGGACATCATGCCCGACCCGCCCCGTGCCCGGAGCACCGGGACCGTGCTAGCGGCGCGCCGCCTGCAGCTCGGCCGCGGAACCGGTGCCGGATCCGGTTCCGGCGTCGAGTGCGGGGGCCGACTCCTGGAGCAGACGCTCCAGAACCGCCCGTTCGCGCTCGTAGCGTCGCGCCGACACCCAGAGCCGGCCGACGATGAAGGCCTCGAAGACCAGTAGCCCCGCACAGGAGCCCCCGACGATCCAGAGCATCGCCCCCGGGAGGACGGCGCCCGCGAGCGGGGCGACGATGAACACCCCCATCTGGAACTCGATGCCGCTGAAGAGGTGGGGCCGGACGCGGTGCCGCAGCAGGGCGTCACGGAACCGGGCGTAGGCTGGGAAGCGCTCGGCGAGGCTCCCCGTGGGCGGCTCCGCCGGGCCCTCCGACTTCGGTCCGCCCGTCTGGGCGTCCTGGGGCGACCCGCCCTCTGCGGCCTCCGGCGCATCGGCGGACTCCTCGTCGAGGACGCGGGGCCTGAGTTCGGCGAAGCGCTTCTCCCCGAGCTCCCGGATGAAGGCCTCCTCGTCCATTTCCAGGTCCCTGAGGCCGATCCGGACGCGCTTCTTCTGGGAGCGCCGCATGTTCTTGCGGACCCTCGCCATCTGCGGCGAATTCAGGTAGCGGAACATGTCCGTGAACACCACGGCGAGCGCGAACCAGATGTAGACCGTGTCGCCCGTCGCCGCGAACTGGCCTCCCATCAGGCCGATCGTGCAGATGAGAACGCGTACCCGGTCGAAGACGTAGTCCAGCCAGGACCCGAAGACGGTCCCGTTGCCTTTCAACCGGGCGATCTTTCCGTCCATGCAGTCGAGGAGGAAGCTGATGTGGAAGACCGCCGCCCCGAGGACCAGGCCGAGGGCGTCGGCCCGGCCGAAGGCCACGGAGGCGGCGCACCCGAGCACCAGCGCGGCGGCCGTCAGGTGGTCGGGGGTCAGCGCGGTCCGGTTCGCGGTCAGGACGACCAGGCGCGAGGCGACCGGGTCGACGAGGTAGACCGTCCACCACGAGTCGCGCTTCTTGTAGGTCTTCTCGCGGACTTCGGCGAGGGTGAATCCGTCAGAGGACATGGATCGCTACTCCGTGTGAAGGGAAGAGGGCACGGAAAGGCAGCGTCGGGCGCTCTGGAATCGTGGGGGATGGGGGCCGCTCAAATGAGCGAACCCCTGCCGGGGATGCGCTTTTCCTTTCCTTCTCCTCGCCGTTCCGTTCGCCTGCGCATCCCAGAACACTCGGCACCACCGGGAGACCGACGCCCCGCCCGCCGCTCCCGGGTCACCGGCGGGCTCAGGACTCTCGTCTCCCAGATTTCACCGTTTGGACGCCCTTTGGGAGGGATCGGTTTACAAGAAGGTGAAACGCCCTCGGATCGCCGCTTCCGACCTGCATTCTCCGCCGAAACGCGAACGGGCCGCCCCGGTCTCCCGGGGCGGCCCGTGGCGTCGGGCTACTCGCCCTTCCAGTCCGGTTTGCGCTTCTCGGCGAAGGCCGCGGCGCCCTCCATGGCGTCGTGGCTCACGAACACCGGTCCGGTGATCGCGTCCTGGCGGGTCCACATCTCTTCGGTGGACCAGTCGTCGGAGGCCGTGATCACCTCCTTGGACACGGCCACCGCCATCGGCGCGTTGGCGGCGATGCGCGCCGCCAGCGCGCGGGCGCCCTCCAGGGCGCCGCCGCTCGGCGCGACCGTGTTCACCAGGCCGAGCTCGCCCATCCGCGGGGCGCCGACGAAGTCGCCGGTCAGCGCGAACTCCATGGCGATGTTGCGGGGGATGCGCCGGTGCAGCCGGAGCAGCCCGCCGCCGGCGGCCACCAGTCCCCGCTTGGCCTCGGGGATGCCGAACTGCGCGTCCTCGGCCGCCACCACCAGGTCGCAGGCCAGGACCGCCTCGAACCCCCCGGCCAGGGCGTAGCCCTCCACCGCGGCGATGAGCGGCTTGCGCGGCGGCCGCTGGGCGAAACCGGCGAAGCCGCGCCCCTCCACCACCGGCACCTCGCCCTTCATGAACGCCTTGAGGTCCATGCCCGAGCAGAAGGTGCCGCCCGCGCCGGTCAGGATCCCGACCGTCAGGTCCTTGCGGGAGTCCAGCTCGTCGAGCGCCTCGGCGATGCCCTGGGCCACCGCGGCGTTCACGGCGTTCTTGGCCTTGGGCCGGTCGATCGTGATCACGGCGACCCCGTCGGCCGCCTCGAACCGGACCTCGGGGCCGGTCCCCTCTTCCGCTGCCATGCGCCCTCCTACTTCGGCGGCATGCGCAGGCCGCCGTCGATGCGCACGACCTCGCCGTTGATGTAGCTGATCTCCAGGAGCGAGCGCACCAGGCGGCCGAACTCATCGGCGGTGCCCAGGCGCTTGGGGAAGGGCACCGGCGCGGCCAGGCGCTCCTTGAAGGCCTCGGACTCGGGGCCCTGCCCGTAGATGGGGGTGTCCAGGATGCCGGGGGCGACCGTGTTCACGGTGACGCCGATCGCCGCCAGGTCCCGCGCGGCCGGCAGCGTCATGCCGATGACACCGCCCTTGGAGGAGGAGTAGGCGATCTGCCCGATCTGGCCCTCGATGCCGGCGAGGGAGGCCGTGTTCACGATGGCCCCGCGCTCGCCGTCCTCGCCGACCGGCTCGGTCTCGCTCATCGCCGCCGCCGCGAGGCGCAGCAGGTTGAAGGTGCCGATGAGGTTGACCTCGATGACCTTCTTGTAGCTGGCCAGGTCGTGCGGCTGCCCCTCGCGGTTCACCGTGCGGGTCGCCCAGCCGATCCCGGCGCAGGCCACCGCCGCGCGCAGCGGGCGCCCGGTGTCGACCGCGGCCTGCACGGCCGCCTTCACCTGGTCCTCGTCGGAGACGTCGGTGGCCACGAAGCGCCCCCCGACCTCCTTGGCGACGGCCTCGCCGCGATCGGCGTTGAGATCGGCCACCACCACGGTCGCCCCGGCCTCGGCCAGCTGCCGGACGGTCGCTTCACCCAGCCCGCTCGCGCCGCCCGTGACGACGGCGGAAATTCCGTTGAGATCCATGTGAGGAACCCTACAGACCCGCCCCCGCGGGGACTAGAACCGGGTTCGGTTTTCCGGGGCGGGTGCTCAGTCCTGCTCGGGGCCGCTCTGCCAGCGCTGGTAGACCGCCTCGTCCACCAGCTCGGCCGCCAGGGTGTAGGCGTGGGTGCGGTTGAAGTCGGCGGCGCCCGCCCCCACCGCGAACGGCAGCACCTCGTCGTCGGCCAGCGCGATCTCGTAGCCGTGCGCCGTAGTGATCCGGTGCAGCCGGCCGCTGTCGGTGCGCTCGGTGCCGTGGTACTCGATGACCTTGGCTCCGGCCAGGTCCGTGAGGATCCTGCCGAGCGGGTCCGTGGGAGGCCAGGCCATGGCTCTCGCTCCTCCGGGGTCGGTGCGCCTGCGGGCGGTGGCTCCCTTGCAGCCTGCCATCCGACGGGGCGCCGCGCAGCCCGCCGGAAAACCCGTTGCCCCGGGGCGGGGGCGCGAGTAGCGTCGTATCCGTGCGCATCTGATCGTCGAGACCACGCGCCGGGAGCAGCGGAAGCTCGCCCGCAGAGGCTGGAGCAGACCCCCTCCCGGCGCTTCCCTGTCCGGTGATTCCTGCATCCGGCGTGGTCTCGACGACGGTGTCCGGCGCACTTCTCTGCGCCCGGGCCCGCTTTCGGGCACCCTGACGCCGGCGTCGCGGCCCGCCCCGAACCCTTTCGGAGGTGGCGTTTGACCTCTCGTACGACCGAACCGCGGCTCGGCACCCACCGGTCCCTCGCTGAGGGAGGCGTGGCCGAAGGGCCCACACCACTGCTGAGCGCCCGCGACCTGTCCAAGGCCTACGGTGCCCGCGCCGTCCTGGACGGGCTGTGGCTCGACGTCGCCCCGGGGCAGCGCCTCGGCCTGGTCGGCGAGAACGGCGCCGGCAAGTCGACCCTGCTGTCGCTGCTGGCCGGGGCCACCGACCCCGACGCCGGGGCCGTCTCACGGCCTCCCGAGACCGGCTACCTCACCCAGGAGCCGCCCTTCAGCGAGGACACCACGCTGGGGGCGGCGGTCGAGGAGGCCCTGTCCGAGCCGCGCGCGGCCGAAAGGGAGCTGACCGCCCGGGCGGAGGCCCTGGAGGACGGGAGCGCGGCGTCCCAGCGCGCCTACGCGCAGGCGCTGGAGCGCGCGGAGGCCCTGGACGTATGGGAGGCCGACCGCCGAGCCGGGCAGGTGCTCTCCGGGCTGGGACTCGCACAGGTGGAGTCCGACCGCCCGGTGTCGGCCATGTCCGGCGGGCAGCGCAGCCGACTGGCCTTGGCCGCGCTGCTGATCCGGCGCCCGCGCGCGCTGCTCCTGGACGAGCCGACCAACCACCTGGACGACGACGCGGTGGCCTTCCTGGAGGAGTACGTGTCGAAGCTCCCCGGAGTCGTGGTGCTGGCCAGCCACGACCGCGCCTTCCTGGACGCGGTGTGCACCGGCCTGCTCGACCTGGACCCCTCCTCGGACCGGGGGCCCACCTATTACGGAGGCGCCTACACCTATTACCTGGAGGAGAAGCGCAAGGCCCGCCAGCGCTGGGAGCAGCGCTTCCGGGACGAGCAGGAGGAGCTGCGCGCCCTGCGGGTGTCGGTGGACGTGACAGCACGCCAGGTCGCTCCGGGACGCCCCTTGGGCAATAACAGCAAGATGCTCTACGACTTCAAGGGCGCGCGTGTGCAGAAGCAGCTGTCGCGCCGAGTGCGCAACGCCCAGCGGCGCCTCGACGAGCTGGAGGGCACCCAGGTGCACAGGCCTCCCAAGCCCTTGGCGTTCTCAGGGACGCTCACCGGCGGTGCGACCGCCGGCGGGGGCCCGGCGCTGAGCGCGCGCGGGCTGGAGGTCCCCGGCCGGCTGAGCCTCGACCGCCTCGACCTGCTGTCGAACGGGCGGCTCCTGGTCACGGGTCCCAACGGCGCCGGGAAGTCGACCCTGCTCCTCGTCCTGGCCGGAAAGGTCGCCCCTGCGTCGGGCGAGGTGCACGTCCACGGCGGCGCCCGGGTGGCGCTGCTGGAACAGGACGTGGAGTTCCCTGACCCGGAGCGCACCCCGCAGGAGATCTACACCGCGGCGGTCGGCCGGCTGGCGGACCAAGGCGTCCTGAAGGGCGCGGACGCGCCGTCGCTGGACGAGCTGGGGCTGATGGCCCGCCGCGACGTCCGCCGTCCCGTCGGCGAGCTGAGCGTGGGCCAGCGGCGCAGGCTCGCCCTGGCCCTGATGGTGGCCGCGTCCCCGCACGTCCTGCTCCTGGACGAGCCGACCAACCACATCTCCCTGGCGCTGAGCGAGGAATTGGAGGAGGCCCTGAAGACGGCCCCGGGCGCGGTGGCGGTCGCCAGCCACGACCGGTGGCTCCGCCGCACCTGGGAGGGAGACCACCTGCACCTGGAGAACGGGGAGCCGAGGTAGAGAGGGACCCACGAGTGGCCCAGAGCGTGCGGTGGCACCGAGCGCCTGGGCCGCTCTGCGGCTAACCTGTACTCCCAGGCCGATGGCTAAGGAGGTGGCGGCCGTGTGCGCCCAGCCGGTCCCCGAGTGGATGATTCCGCCTTCGGACGGGTTCCACGCCGAAGACCTCGACAGGCTTCCCGACCTCCCTCCGCACACCGAGCTCATCGACGGGAGCCTCATTCTCGTGAGTCCGCAGAAGAGCTTCCACACGCTCATGATGGACCTCCTCGTCGCGGCACTGCGGGCATGCGCTCCGGACCACCTGAGGGTCCGCCGTGAGATGACGACCACGCTCGGGCCCCGCCAGAGACCTGAACCCGACGTCATGGTCGTCCATGCCTCGGCGGTCACAGGCGGGGAGCAGACGTCGTTTCCCCCCGAGTCGTTGGAGCTGGTGGTCGAGGTGGTCTCCCCCGAATCGCGGGTCCGGGACCGGGAACGCAAGCCGCAGCTCTACGCCCAGGCCGGCATCCGGCACTTCTGGCGCGTGGAGGCGGACGACGAGCGCCCCGTCGTCTACGTCTACGAGCTCGACCCGTCCGCATCCTCGTACGCGCTGACCGGCATCCACCACGACCGGCTGAAGCTCGGCAGGCCCTTCCCGATCGACATCGACCTCACCGAGGTCGACCGGCTCTGAACGGCTCCGGGCCTCCCCCGCCCCGGGACAGCTCGTGCTCCAAGGCGTCCAGCTCGGCCCCGCCCGCCATGTGGTGGGTCAGGTCCTCCAGGCCGAGGGCCGAGCGCGGGGCGTCCAGCTCCGCCTCGCCCAGCCGCAGGACGACGAAGCGGTCGCCGACCATGTAGGCGTGGTGCGGGTTGTGGGTGATGAAGACGACGCCCAGCCCGGCGTCCCGGGCGCCCGTGATGTACTTCAGCACCACCCCCGACTGCTTGACGCCGAGCGCGGCGGTGGGCTCGTCCAGGATCAGCACGCGGGCACCGAAGTACACCGCGCGGGCGATCGCCACGACCTGCTTCTGGCCGCCGGACAGGTTGGCCACCGGGGCGTCGATGTCGGGCAGGTCGATGCCCATCTTCTTCAGCTCCTCGTCGGCGATGCGGCGCATCGCCCGCACGTCGAGGCGGGAGAGCGGACCCCGCCCCTTGCGCATCTCCGAGCCGAGGAAGAAGTTCCGCCACACCGGCATCAGCGGGGCCAGCGCCAGGTCCTGGTAGACCGTGGCGATGCCGCGGTCCAGCGCGTCACGGGGCGAGGAGAAGGACACCGGCTCCCCGTCCACCCGGTACTGGCCGGCGGTTGGGGCGTGCAGCCCGGCAAGGATCTTGATCAGGGTGGACTTGCCCGCCCCGTTGTCGCCCAGGATGCAGGTGACCTCGCCCGCGCCGACCGCCAGGTCCACGCCGGCCAGGGCGGTGATGGTGCCGAAGGACTTGCCGACGCCGCTCAGTTCCAGCAGCACGGTACCGGTCATGGTGCTCACCTCTTGCCCGCCTGGCGGCGGACCCAGGCGTTGACGACCACGGCCAGCAGCAGCATCGCCCCGACGAAGAACATCACCCAGTTGTTGTCCCAGCCGGCGTAGACGATGCCCATGGTGGTCATGCCGTAGATGAAGGCGCCGATCGCGGCGCCGATGACGGACCCGAAGCCGCCGGTCAGCAGGCACCCGCCGACCACCGCGGCCATGATGTAGAGCAGCTCCATGCCCACGCCCTCGCCGGACTGCTGGCGGCCGGAGGCCGTGAGCAGGTGCATGCCGCTGAACCAGGCGAAGAAGCCGACCGCCATGAACAGCCCGATCTTGACCCGCGCCACCGGGACGCCGACCGCGCGGGCGCTCTCGGCGCTGCCGCCCACCGCGAAGATCCAGTTGCCGACCCGGGTCCGCGTCAGCACCCAGGTGGCCAGGGCGACGAAGGCCAGCCACCACAGGACGGTGATGCGGACATCGCCCAGCCCCGGCACGGGGACGAAGGAGGCGAAAACCGCCCGCGCGGAGGCGTAGCCGTCCATGTCGGCGATGTTCGGCCCGGACACGCTGCCGGTGACGAGCTTGGTCACGGCGATGTTCAGGCCCTGGAGCATCAGGAACATCGACAGGGTGACCAGGAAGCTCGGCAGCCGCGTGCGGATCAGGACCACGCCGTTGGCGAGCCCGACGGCCAGGGAGGCGGCCAGCGCGATGCCGGCGGCTGCCCACACGTTCAGGTTGAGGTAGTACCCGGCCATCCCGGCCAGCAGGCAGTGACCACCGCGACCCCGGCGGACAGGTCGAACTCGCCGCCGATCATCAGCAGCGCCACGCCGACCGCCATGATGCCCACCACCGAGGAGGCATAGAGCACGGTGGCGAAGGAGTCGCCCTGGCGGAAGGCGGGCGCCAGCGCGAAGAACACGCAGAAGACCGCGACGGCGCCGATGAGCGACCCCAGTTCGGGCCGGCTCAGCAGGCGGTTGAGCAGGGGGCGGCGCCCGGCCCGCAGTCCCTTCTCACGTGCGGCCGCGGGCTGCTGCCGCGGCGCGGCGGTGCTCGCCATGGCGCCTCACCGGGTTCCCTTCTGGGCGTACTCGGCGACCCGGTCGACGTTGCCGGAGTCCACGAAGCTCGGCCCGGTGAGCACCGGCTCGGTGCCGCCGCCCATCGCGTTGCCGTTGGCGTTGTACAGCCACAGGCCTTCCAGGGACATGTACCCCTGCAGGTAGGGCTGCTGGTCGACGGCCCATTCGACGGTCCCGTCCTCGATGGAGGCCACGACCTCCTCGTTCAGGTCGAACGTGGCCACCCGGGCGTCGCTGCCGGCGTCGGACACCGCGTCCAGCGCCGCCATCGCGTAGGGGCCGCCGAGGGTGGCGACGTGGTCGATGTCCTCGTCGGACTGGAGCTTGGAGGTGAGGGAGGACTTGACGTCGGGCATGCTGGAACCGTCGACGTAGAGCGTCTCGGTCTCCCCGTCGAAGGCCTCCTCCAGCGACGAGCAGCGCGTCTCCAGCGCCACGTGCCCCTGCTCCTGGATGACACAGAGCGCCCTCTGCGCCCCAGCGTCGTCGAGCCGTTCGCCGAAGGCCTCCCCGGCCAGGGACTCGTCGGTGCCGAAGTACTCGGTGACGCCCATGTCCTGCCACTGCTCGATGCCGGAGTTGAACGCCACCACGGGGATGCCGGCGTCCTGGGCCTCCTGGACCGCGCCTTGGAGCTCGTCGGGCTTGGCGAGGGTGACGGCGATGCCGTCCACCCCCTTGTCGATCGCGGTCCGCACCAGGGTGGCCTGCTCGGAGGCGTTGGGGTCGGAGTTGTAGTCCAGGGTGATGCCGTGCTTGGCGGCCGAGTCCTCGGCGCCGGCCCGGATCCGGTCCCAGAAGGTGTCACCGGGGACCTCGTGCGTGATCATCGCGATCGTCAGGCCGGCGGCCTCGGCATGGCCGCCCCGGTCTTCCTGCTGTGCGCCGCCGCCGGAGCTGCACGCGGCCGCGGCCAGGGCAAGGGCCGAGGCCGCCGCCACGAGGGCGGGGATCTTCGGGGTGCGGTTCATGGGCGGTACCTCTGCTCTGCTGTCAGGGCGTGCTGCGGTGGGGGGCGGACGGGTCAGTCCCGCTGGTAGCGGGCCCCGAGACCGCAACTGTTCAGGTAGTGGCGGGTGCGCACGGCGATGGGCAGCGGGACGTCGGGCGCGCAGGGGTAGAGGTCCTGCTCGACGATGACGAAGACGCGCGCGTCCGCGTCACCGAGCGCGTCGAGGACCTTGGAGGGCACCGGCTCGCCCGCGGGCGGCTCGACGCAAACGCCGCGCTTGACCGCCTCGCCGAAGGACAGCTCCTCGGCGTCCTTCTCCCGCAGCACCTGCGGGTCCATCTGCTTGATGTGCACGTAGCCGATGCGCTCGGAGTAGCGGCGGATGAGGTCGACCGCGTCGCCGCCCCCGTAGGCGACGTGCCCGGTGTCCAGGCACAGGGACACGTACTCGGGGTCGGTGCCGTCCAGGAACCGCTCGATCTCGGGCTGGGTCTGGATGTGGGTGTCGGCGTGGGAGTGCAGGCACAGCCGCACCCCGTACTCCTCCAGCAGGAGCCTGCCGAGCCGGTCGGCATTGCGGTGCAGGGTCCGCCACCGGCCGTCCCCCAGACGGGGCGACTCGGTGAAGGCGCCCGTCTTCTCGTCGCGGAACATGGGCGGGATGAACACCAGGTGGCGGGCGCCCATGGCCCGGGTCAGCCCGGCGACCTTGCGCACGGTGGAGAGCATCCCGTCCCACCGGTCGTCGTCGTGCAGGGCGCCGAAGACGGTGCCGCCGGAGACCTTGAGACCACGCCCGCCCACCTCGTCGGCGAGCCGGTCGGGGTCGGTGGGCAGGTAGCCGTACGGGCCGAGCTCCAGCCACGCGTAGCCGGCCTGGGCCAGTTCGTCGAGGAATCGGTTCCACGGGGTCTGGTACTCGTCCTCGGGGAACCACACGCCCCAGGAGTCGGGGGCGGATCCGAGGACCAGCTTGTCCTTCACGGTGCTCATCGCTGCCGTCCTTTACTGAAGCCGAAGGGCGGGGGCGTCCCCAGGGGACGTCACAGGTGGTGGCGCTGCTCGCGCTTGTGCTCGGCATAGGCGCGGCGGGCCGCGCGGGTGCTCTCCAGCTCGGACACCTCGCTCACCGGAACGTCCCACCAGCCGTTGGAGGGCGGGGCGGGGCCGGTCGGGTCGGTCTCGATGTGCACGACCGTGGTGGTGTCGGCGGCCTTGGCGGCCTGGACCGCCTCGCGCAGCTCCTCGAGGTTCTCGGCGCGGACGGCCCTTGCCCCGAGGCTGGCGGCGTTGGCCGCCAGGTCCACGGGCAGCCGGTCGCCGTCGAGCCGGCCGCTGACGGGGTCGCGGTAGCGGTAGCGGGTGCCGAACCGCTGGGACCCCAGCTCCTCGGAGAGGGCCCCGATGGAGGCGAAGCCGTGGTTCTGCAGGACGACGATGACGACCTTGATCCCCTCGGCGACCATGGTGGCGATCTCCTGGGAGAGCATCAGGTAGGAGCCGTCGCCGACGAGGACGACCACCTCGCGGTCGGGCGCGGCCATCCTGGTGCCCAGCCCGGCGGCGACCTCGTATCCCATGCACGAGTAGGCGTACTCGACGTTGTAGGCCTTGGGGTCGCGCGCCCGCCAGAGCATCTGCAGGTCGCCGGGCAGGCTCCCGGCGGCGTTGACGACGACGTCGCGGTCGTCCAGGGCGTCGTTGAGGGTGCCCAGGACGGCGGTCTGCGCGGGCGGCGGCCCGTCCGCGACCGCGTAGCAGGCGTCGGTGGTGCGGGCCCACTCCTCGGCGAGGGCGCGGGCGCGCTCGGAGTGGGCGTCGGGGACCCGCAGTCCGGACAGCTCCCGCCGCAGCGCCTGCAGGCCGGAGCGCGCGTCGGCGACGAGCTGGTGGGCGGCGTGCTTGGCGGCGTCCGGTCGCGCCACGTTCAGGTTGACGAACTCCACGTCCGGGTCGGCGAACACGGTGCGGCTCGCGGTGGTGAAGTCGCTGTAGCGGGTGCCGATACCGAGGACCACGTCGGCCTCTCGGGCCAGGGCGTTGGCGGCCGACGTCCCCGTGGAGCCGACGCCGCCGACCGCGCAGGGGTGGTCCCACGGCACCGCGCCCTTCCCGGCGTGGGTGTCGGCGACGGGGATGCCGGTCTCCTCGGCGAACGCGCGCAGCTCCTCGGTCGCCCGGGAGTAGACCGCCCCGCCGCCGGCCACGATGAGGGGCCGCCGGGCCCGGCGCAGCGCCTCGGCGGCGCGCTTCAGCGCGGCGGGGTCGGGCTGCGGGCGGTCGATGTGCCAGGTGCGCTCGCGGAAGAGCGCGAGGGGCCAGTCGTGCGCCTCGGCCTGCACGTCCTGGGGCAGGCAGAGGGTGGCGGCCCCGGTCTCGGCCGGGTCGGTGAGCACCCGCATCGCGGCCATGGCGGCCGGGACCAGCTGCTCCGAGCGGGTGACGCGGTCCCAGTACTTCGACACCGGGCGCAGCGCGTCGTTGACCGTGGCGTCGCCGCCGCGGGCGTCCTCCAGCTGCTGCAGCGCCGGGTCCGGCGCGCGGGTGGCGAACATGTCGCCGGGCAGCAGCAGCACCGGCAGCCGGTTGGTGGTGGCCAGCGCGGCGCCGGTGACCATGTTGGTGGATCCGGGGCCGGTGGAGGCGGTGCAGGCGAAGGTCTGCAGCCGGTCGCGCATCTTGGCGAAGGCGGCCGAGGCGTGCACCATGGCCTGCTCGTTGCGGGCCGGGTAGTAGGGGAGGTCGGCCTCGCCGGTAGTGGCGGCCTGGAGCAGCGCCTGCCCCAGCCCGGCCACGTTGCCGTGGCCGAAGATGCCCCACACGCCGGGGACGAGCCGCTGCCGCTCGCCGTCGCGCTCGGTGTACTGGACGGCCAGGAAGCGCACCAGCGCCTGAGAGACGGTGAGCCGGACGGTTCCGGCGGGCGTCGTGTCGGCCGTCGTGTCGGCCGTCGGGGGCTCAGTCGCGGGCTCAGAGGTCATCGGGACCACTCCCCCGTCCCCGCGCGCGCTGCGCTCGGGCCCTCGGCGGTGTACAGGGGCAGGCGGGGGTCGACCTCCTGCTTCTCCCAGGTCTCGCGCACCCACCCGTGGCGGGGGTCGTCGCAGATCCTCCAGGCCCGCTCCTCGCCGGGGCCGGCCATCACGTTGAGGTAGTAGAGGTCGTAGCCGGGGACGGCCATGGACGGGCCGTGCCACCCGTGCGGGACGGTCACCGCGTCGCCCGTGCGCACCTCGGCGAGCACGTCGATCGGCCGCTCCTCGGTGCCGTACACCCGCTGGTAGGCCACGCCCGGCCCGGCGGGGCCCGAGCCGACCTCGAAGTAGTAGATCTCCTCCAGCTCGCACTCGGTTTCGGTGGCCTCGTCGTGCTTGTGCGGCGGGTAGGAGGACCAGTTCGACCCGGGGGTGAGCACCTCGCAGGCGATGAGCCGGTCGGCCTTGAAGGCCTGCGGGGTGCAGAAGTTGTTCACCTGGCGGCTGGACCCGCCGGCCCCGCGCAACTCGACGGGGACGTCCTCGGNAACGGCACCCGCCGGCCGCAGCGCGCGGACGGCAGGGCGAACCGGCCGCCCTCCGCACTGAAGACCGTGGCCGCGGCGTCGCGGGGCACGTAGGCGAAGTCGGTGACCCGGGAGAACACGTCCGGGCGGCCGGCCAGGTCGAACCGCTCGCCCCCGCACTCTACCGAGCACGCGCCGTTCAGCGGCAGGACCAGGGTCTCGGCGTCGCCGGTGGCGACCTCGGCGCTGTGGCCGGGGGCCAGCTCCAGCACCTTCAGGCCGGAGTACCCCCACCCGGCGGACTCGGGGGTGACGACGGCGGCGTAGGGCCCCTGGGCGGTCGAGCCCGCGGGGACGTGGTGGTTCGCGGTCATCCGTGCTGCCTCCTCGGTCGTAGGCGGTCTCACAGCAGCCCCACGGCTGTGTCGACGGCGCCGACGACGTCGTCGTCGGCCGGGTACAGCAGGGAGCGCCCCACGGTCAGGCCCTTGACCGTGGGCAGCTTCAGCGCCTCGCCCCAGCGGGCGAAGGCGGCGCCGGGGTCGGCGGGCAGCTCCCCGCCCAGCAGCACCACCGGCAGCGTGGACCCGGCCACCACCCGCTCCATGCCGTCGACGACGGGCAGCTTGAGCCAGGTGCGCGCGGTGGTGCGGCCCAGGCCGGAGCCGATGGCCACCGATCGGGCGACGGCCCCGGTCGACAGGTCGTTCTTCACGGCCCCGTCGGCGGTGTGGGCGATGAACGGCTCCACCATGGCCGTCAGCCCGGCGGCGTTCAGCTCGTCGACCGCGCGGGCGCAGGACTCCAGGGCGTCGGGGGTGCGGCCGTCGGAGTAGTGCAGGCGGAGCAGCATCTTTCCGCCCTCGAAACCCATGGCCTTCAGGCCCGCGGCGTCGTAGCCGGTGAAGCGGTCGTCGACCTCCCAGGCGGCGCCGGTCAGGCCGCCGCGGTTCATGGAGCCGATGGCGGTCCTGCCCTCCAGGGCGCCCAGCAGCAGCAGGTCCTCCAGGATGTCGGCGGTGCCGAGCACCCCGGTCACCCCGGGCCGGGCCAGGGCCGTGCACAGCCGGTCGAGCAGGTCGGCGCGGTCGGCCATGGCCATGGGGCGGTCCCCGGCGCGCAGGGCGCCGCGCGCGGGGTGGTCGGCGGCGATGATCATCGCCTTGCCGTGCTCGCCCAGCAGGGACGCCGGCCGCGTGCGGGCGGCCGCGGCCTCGGCGATCGCCTCGGGGCGCTCGATCCGCACGGCGGTCAGTTCGCGCAGCTCCTCAGAGCGCATGGCGCGCCTCCTGCAGGCGGGCCTCGACCTCGTCCGAGGTGGGCATCGCGTCCGAGCAGGCCAGGCGGGAGGCGACGATGGCCCCGGCCGCGTTGGCGAAGCGCAGGGTGCGCTCGGTGTCCCAGCCCGACAGCAGGCCGTGGCAGAGCGCGCCCCCGAAGGCGTCGCCCGCGCCCAGGCCGTTGACGACCTCCACCGGTACCGGCGGGACGGTGGTGCGGCCGGAGGCGTCGGAGGCCATGACGCCCTTCGGACCCTGCTTGACCACGGCCGTCCGGACGCCGAAGCGGTCGTGCGCGGCGTCGGCGGCGGCCTCGGGGTCGCGGGTGCCCACCGCGGTCTCCCACTCGTCGAGGTTGCCCGCGGCGACGGTGGCGTGCGCGAGCGCCTCGGCCGTCCAGCGCCGGGCCTCTTCGCGGGACTCCCAGAACACGGGGCGGTAGTCCAGGTCGAGCACGGTGGCGCCGCGGCGGCCCCGGGCCCGCAAGGCCTCCAGGGTGGCGGTGCGGCTGGGCTCGGCGCACAGGCCGGTGACCGTCGCCCACAGGACGTCGGCCCCGCACAACGCCTCCAGGTCCAGCTCCTCGGGGCGGATCTCCAGGTCGGGGGCCTTGGGGGTGCGGCCGTAGAAGTAGAGGGGGAAGTCGTCCGGCGGGAAGATCTCGCAGAAGGCCACCGGTGTGGCGGCGCCGGGGACGGGTGCGGCGTAGCGGGGGTCGACGCCGTAGGAGGCGAGCGCCGTGCGGACGAAGCGCCCGAAGGGGTCGTCCCCGGTGCGGGTGACCACGGCGGTGCGCCGGCCGTGCCGGGCGGCGGCCACGGCGACGTTGGTGGGGCTGCCCCCGAGGAACTTGGCGAAGGTGCGCACGTCCTCCAGGCCGGCGCCGGTCTGCTCGGGGTAGACGTCGACGCCCACGCGCCCCATGGTGACCACCTCGAAGGGCACGGATGGCGCGGATGGGACGGAGCGGGCGGAGGGGGCGTCATCGGGGCGGCGGTCGGTGGCGCTCAACTCGGACCTCCGTCGGTTGCGGCGGGCGCCGGTGCGTCCGCCCTCGTCGGGCGGGCTTCGGTATCCCCGGTCATGAGCCGGGTCACAGCGGCAGGTCCTCGCGCACCTCGGACAGGCGGACCGGTCGGCCCCGGCGCATCGCGCGGTCGGCGGCGTCGGCGATGAGCACCGCCTCCAGGGCGTCGGCCACCGTGCACGGGCTGGGTCCGCCCTCGGCGGCCATCCGCAGGAAGGCGGCGATCTCCGCCTCGTAGGCCGGGGTGAAGCGGGTCCAGAACTCCCGCCAGGGTTCGTCCCCGGGGAAGCCGGCGCCGGGCTCGGCCGAGACGAGGGGGACGCGGTCGTCCAGGCCGACGGCGATGGTGCCCCGGGTCCCGGCCAGCTCCATCCGCACGTCGTAGCCGCCGCCGTTGTAGCGGGAGCCCTGCAGGGTGGCCAGGGTGCCGTCGTCGAGGCGGAGCAGGGCGGCGGAGGTGTCCACGTCCCCGGCCTCGGCGAAGTAGGCGGCGCCGCGGTTGGCGCCGTAGGCGCTGACCTCCTCGGCCTCGCGGCCGGTGACCCAGCGCAGGATGTCGAAGTCGTGGACGTGGCAGTCCCGGAAGATGCCGCCGGAGGCCGGCACGTACCCGGCGGGCGGCGGGGCGGCGTCGCAGGTCACGGCGTGCACGCGGTGGAGTTCGCCCAGCTCGCCGCCGCGCAGCGCCTGCCGTGCGCGCACGTACCCGGCGTCGAAGCGGCGCATGAAGCCGATGTGCACCGCCGCGTCCGCCTTCTCCACCTCGCGCAGCACGCGGACGGTTCCGGGGACGTCGGGGGCCGCCGGCTTCTCGCAGAAGACGGGGATCCCGGCCCGCACGCCCGCCAGGATCAGGTCGGGGTGGGAGGCGGTGGCGGAGGCGACGACCAGGGCGTCCACCGCTCCGGGGGCGAGCAGGTCCGCGACGCCGGCCGGGCGGCCCCCCGCGTCGCCGGCGACCGCGGCGGCCCGTGCGGGGTCGGCGTCGGCGACCAGGAGTTCGTCCACCTCGGGGCGGGCCGCGACGGCCGCGGCGTGCGAGGCGCCGATCCGTCCGGCGCCGACGAGTCCGATGCGCATGGGGGGTGCGCCCTCCCTCCGTACGGGGCGGGCCGCGTGGCCCGGATCACACCGTTTCTACGCTCCCGGGCACCCCATGTCAACATTATGTCTAGACATATGCACCTCTTAATCTTCCATCAACAGGACGGCGGCGTAGACTCGGGAGGACGCACGGGAGGACCCGCCCCGCGGCGGGCGCGCGGGCCGTCCCGCGACCGAAGAGCCCCCGTCCGCCGAAGATCGGAGCCGCGTGGCCGAATCGCACCTGCAGGTGATGCTCGACCGCACCAGCCCGGTGCCGCTGTACTTCCAGCTGGCCCAGGAGCTGGAGCGGCGCATCCGCGAGGGCGAGATGCCCCCGGGGACCCGCCTGGAGAACGAGATCGTGCTCGCCGACCGCCTCGGCCTGTCCCGCCCGACCCTGCGCCGCGCCATCGAGTACCTGGTCGACCAGGGGCTGCTGGTGCGCAAGCGCGGCGTCGGCACCCAGGTGGTCACCCCGCGGGTGCGGCGGCCGGTGGAGCTGTCCAGCCTCTACGACGACCTGGTGCAGGCCGGCCAGCACCCGTGGACACGGATCCTGGACCTGAGCGTGCGGCCGGCACCGGAGTCGATCGCCCGCGCCCTGGAGGTGGAGCCGGGGACCGAGGTGTACTTCCTGGAGCGCCTGCGCCACGTGGGCGACGAGCCGCTGGCCCTGATGCACAACTACCTGCCGCTGGGCCTGGTGGAACTGACCCGCGAGGGCCTGGCCGAGACGGGACTGTACCGGGTGCTGCGAGCGGCGGGGGTGACCCTGAAGATCGCCTCGCAGAGCATCGGGGCGCGCGGCGCGACCGCCGCAGAGGCCACGTCACTGGGCGAGGCGAAGGGGGCGCCGCTGCTGACGATGGACCGCACGGCCTACGACGACATCGGCCGCGTGGCCGAGGTCGGCTCGCACGTCTACCGCGCGTCGAGGTACTCCTTCGAGCTGACACTGACGAGCTGACGCCCTGACAGCGCCGACGCGTCTGAGTGCGGGCGGGGGCACATGGAGAACGTCCACGGGACACGGCCGGGCTCTCGCTACTGGGAGACCGCGGGCACGTGGTGCTTCCTCGCCGACAGTGTCGAACTCCTCCTCCGCCTAACCCCTCCGGGACCGGCGCTCGATCTCGGCGATCAGGCGCTCCTCGGCGTCCGCGCCCGGGGGGACCTTCGGCAGGCGGGCCGTCATCGCCAGTCCGGCGATCCACCACGCCCCGACGATCGCCCACTCCCAGGGCCACACCAGCGCGGCGGGCATGCCCGGCAGGTAGAGCGCCAGCAGCCCGACGCTCAGGACCAGCGCCGCGGCGCCGACCGCGCGACCCGCCGGGGTGCGGAACGGGCGCTCCATGCCCGGCTCGCGGCGTCGGAGCACCAGGAAGCAGACCGCGACGACGATGTAGGCGATGACGATGTTCACCCCGCCGGCGTCGACCAGCCACACCAGCATCGGCCGGCCGAAGAGCGGGGCGAGCACCGACAGCGCGCCGATGAACAGCAGCGCGTTGCCGGGGGTGCGGTAGCGGGGGTGCAGACGTCCGAACCAGGCGGGGACCATGCGGGACTCGGCCATCGCGTACAGCAGCCGGCTGCCCCCGATCAGGAAGGCGTTCCAGCTGGTGAGCAGCCCGGCCAGGCCTCCGACGACCAGCACGTTGCCCATGGCGGCGCTGTCCCACAGGGCCGCCATGGCGTCGGCCGAGGCCAGGTCGGAGGCGGTCAGGTCCTCGGGGCCCAGGGCGGCCCCGGAGGTCAGCATGATCATCACGTACCAGGCGGCGGCGCACCCGACCGAGACCACGAGCAGGCGGCCGACCTGCCGGAGGGGAAGCCGGATCTCGCTGGCCGACTGCGGGATGACGTCGAACCCGACGAACAGGAACGGAACCGCCACCAGTACCACGAACACGCCGGAGACGCCGCCGGTGAACAGCGGCTCCATGGTGGCGGCCGAACCGCCCACCGCGGCGCCGGCGACCATGGCCGCCCCGGCTGCAAGCAGGAACAGCACGGCGATGGTCTGGAACACCCCCGCGGGGCGGATGCCCACGTAGTTCACCCCGGTCATCACGACCGCCGCCAGCACGCCGACCGCGACCTGGGCGGCGGAGACGTCGTACCCGGCGACCGTCCACAGGTGGCCGGCCTCCATCGCCTCGGGGGCCAGGTAGCCGACGGTCTGGGGGACGGCGACGGCCTCGAAGGCGACGACCGAGATGTAGCCGAGCACCATCGCCCAGGAGGCGGTGAAGGCGCCGCGCGGCCCCAGGGCGCGGAGCGCGTAGTGGTGCTCGCCGCCGGCCCGCGGCATCGCCGCCACCAGCTCGGCGTAGGTGAGCCCGACCAGGGCGATGACCACGCCGCCGAGGACGAAGGCGAGAGCGGCGCCGACGCTGCCCGCGGCGTCGATGAAGTCCCCGGTCAGCACGATCCAGCCGAAGCCGATCATGGCCCCGAAGGCGAGCGCGAGCACGTCCCCGCGGCCCAGGACCTTCAGGAAGCCGTCGTGCCCGGTGCCGGGGTATGGGGCGGACGAGGGCTCGGGACTGCTGGAGGCGCCCGGGGGGCCGGGGGTGTTCGGGGCGTCCGACATGGGGGGATCCCCTCCGTCTCGGGGGTGTGGACGGTGATGAGGGGTCATTTAAACCACCGGCCCCGACTCGGGATCAAGGTCCCGGAACGGCGCATTCACCGCGGCCGTCTGTCCACACCGCACAAATCCCGGCGACCCCGGCGGCACACCCAGCCCCTGGTGAACCGCTCGTGGAGACCGAAGGGGACCGTACGCAGGGGGGCGACGGCCGGGAACGGTCCCCCATCGGCGTGCCCATCGACCGCCCGACCGTCTCAGGGCAGGGAAGGGGCGGCGACGGATGGGCGGGGCGCCCCGTTCGTGTCCGCCGGCGTGGTGGAACTCTGCGGGCTCCGGCCGCCCCCGGGGAGCACTGCCTGCCGCCCGTATCGACACCCCTTTTGATCTCGGGGAAGTCGGGGTAATACTCGCCGGTATTACCCCGACTTCCCCGAGATCAACGGCGAGGAGGGGGCGCGCACCGGGCCCGGGCCTCCGGGGGCGGAGACCACCGGGACACCACCCGCCGGCCGGAGCAAGGGCCCGGCGGGGACGACGATGACGGGCCACTAACCGAGGCCGCATAGGCCACCGGTTCCAAACTTCAGCGGTCACGGCCCCCTCCTCCGGACGAGGAAAGGCCCACCGACCGGGACCGCTACGCCCTGCGGCGCGGGCTCCTCCGGTGGACGAGGTGGCGGGGGCCCCTCGCCTTCGTGCCCTTGCCGGCCGTGGCCCTCCCGTCCCCGCGGACACGCCGGGGCGGCTCCTCGCGGGCCAGGAGGGCCGCACCGACCAGCCCTGCCTCGTTGCCCAGCCGCGCCTGCACGATCCCGGCCTCGGGCCGGTACCCGCGCCCGGTCAGGTGCCGCCGGAAGGCACTGCGCGCCGGACCGAGCAGCAGGTCACCGCACTCGGACACACCGCCGCCGATGATGAACAGCTCCGGATCGAAGGCGGCCGCCAGATCGGCCAGCCCCTTGCCCAGCCAGCGGCCCACGTCCTCCAACACCTCCACACAGGCCCGATCGCCCTCGGCGGCCAGCTCGGCGACCAACGGGCCGGTGATCCGCGCCGGGTCCCCGCCGACCGCCTGCAGCAGCCCCCGGGCCACCGGCGAGTCGGCCGCCGCCAGCTCGCGCGCCTCGCGGGTGACCGCGTTGCCGCTGGCGTACTGCTCCCAGCACCCCCGGTTGCCGCACTCGCACCGGTGCCCGTCCTGCACCACGGCCATGTGCCCGAACTCCCCGGCGATGCCGTGCCGCCCCCGGTACAGCGCACCGTCCAGCACCACCGCGCCGCCGATGCCGGTGCCCAGGTTCACCACCACCGCGTCCGAGGCCTCCCGCCCGGCGCCCAGCCGCATCTCCGCCCAGGCCGAGGCGTTGGCGTCGTTCTCCACCGCGACCGGCAGCCCCAACCGCGCGGTCAGC
>NZ_ANAD01000081.1 GCF_000341245.1 Nocardiopsis halophila DSM 44494 | reverse complement strand
CGGCTCCCCCCGCCACGACAGGTGCGGCGCGAACAGCACCGAGGAGCGGTTCCGGTCGACGAACCCCGCCGCGCCNNCCCCCCGCCCGCCGTGACCGGGTACCGGCGGCGCAGCCGCTCGACCACCTCGGCGATGGTGTCCTCGACCACCTTGGGGCTCTTGCTGCGCTCCGGGGTCTCCCCGCGTTCGCGGGCCAGCACCCGCCCCGCCGGGTTGACCACACCCGCGGCGACCTTGGTCCCGCCGATGTCGACACCGATGACGAGCCCGCGCCGACGCCCCCTGCTCCTGCCGGTGAGTGCCATGACCTGCCACCCTACCGCCGCCGCCCGCACACGGCGGCCATCGGTCGTGATGTGCACTTGTCAGGACAACAAGCGCTCCAATCGGCTCAGGTCGGCCGCCGTGCCGGGGCGGGACGGCGCGGCCCCCGGGGCTCGGGGACCGCGGGCGCCTCGGGCAGGTCGTGCCGTCCCGCGATGAACTCCTGGACCCGGATCTTGGCGCGGATCGCCGGGCGGCGCAGGCGCCGGTCGCGCGCCACCGCCGCGGCGAGCTTGGCCGAGCCCTCCGGGTAGCGCCGGCGCGCCCACGGCGACCCCGGGACCGCCAGCCGCACCGCCGCCACCACCGACAGCCCGGGCACGAACACCCCCGTCAGCCCGGTCCAGATCTTGCCCTTGAGCAGGCTCACCACCGACCCGGCCAGGTTCACCGCGGCCAGCACCGGCAGCGCGTCGCCGGCCACCCCGGCGCCGCTCCAGCCGAACGGCCGCAGCCCCGTCAGCAGCAGCCCGGTCAGCCCCACCGCGACGAAGACCGCGTCCACCGAGGCCCGCCCCCGCTCGGTCCAGTACACGTCGCGCAGGTGCAGGATCAGCGCGAACTCGTCGAGCACCAGCACCGCCCCCAGCCCGAAACAGGCCGCCGCGGCGACGATCGGCGCGCCCGCCCGCTCCTGCACCACCAGCAGCCCCAGGCCGCCGAGCAGCATCAGCCCGACCCCGAACACCACGTGGTGCACGTGGACCCCGCCCGCCCGGACATTGCCCGGCCACCACCGCACGCCCGCGCGGATCATCCGGACGCTGGCCCGGATCAGCAGGAACCCCGCCACGAACGCCACGAAGAAGGTGAACAGGGGCAGCCGCCCGGCGTCCACCACCGTCCCGTCGAACCAACCGGCCATGCGCCGACTCTCCCGATCTGCCGCGTCGCCGACCGATTATGCACGCCGCGGCGCCCGGCACGCCCGGTTCGGCGGAATCCGGCCGGGGAACACCGGGTCCGGCACATAGGATGACCGGGTCCGCAGGGAGGCGCGCATGCGATCGATCCGGGGGAACCCGTGGGCCATCCTCGCGGCCCTGTGCCTGGGGTTCTTCATGACCCTGCTGGACCTGACGATCGTCAACATCGCGATCCCGGACATGATCCGGCGCCTGGGGGCGGCCGCCGACGAGGTCCTGTGGGTCGTCAACGTCTACACGCTCGCCCTCGCGGTCCTGATCATCACGTCCGGGCGGCTGGGCGACCTGTTCGGCCAGCGCCGCCTCTTTCTGGTCGGGGTGGCCGCCTTCACCGGCGCCTCGGTGCTGTGCGGGCTGGCCCCGGGCGCCGGGTGGCTGATCGCGGCCCGCGCCCTGCAGGGGGTCGGGGCGGCGGTGATGATGCCGCAGACCATGGCGCTGCTGGTGCGGGTCTTCCCGCCGGAGCGGCGCGGCACCGCGATGGGGGTGTGGGGCGCCGTGGCGGGCCTGGCCACGGTCGCCGGGCCGACCCTCGGCGGGCTGCTGGTGACCGCCTTCGACTGGCGTTCCATCTTCTTCGTCAACATCCCCTTCGGCGCCCTGGCCCTGGTGCTGGGGGCCGTGCTCATCCCGCCCGACCCCCGGCCCGAGCACCGTCCGCGGTTCGACCCGGCCGGCGTGGCCCTGGCGACCGCCGCGCTGGGACTGCTCGCCTTCGCCCTGGTCGAGGGCGAGCGCTTTCGGTGGGGGACGGTCTACGGCCCGGTGAGCATCCCGCTGCTGTTCGCCCTGAGCGCGCTGCTGTTCGCCGCGCTGCTGGTGCAGCAGCGCGCCCGGCAGGGGCGCGACCCGCTGATCCCGTTCGGGCTGTTCGCCGACCGCAACTTCAGCCTGATGAGCCTGAGCGCGGCGCTGGTGTCGGTGGCGCTGATCGGCCACTCGCTGCTGTTCACCATCTACCTGCAGTCGGCGCTGGGGATGACCGCGCTCGCGGCCGGGCTGACGATGGCGCCGATGTCGGTGCTGTCCATGGTGGCCGCGCCCGTGGTGGGCCGCTGGGTGGACCGGCTCGGCGGGAAGTACCTGCTCATGGCCGGGTTCGCGGTGTTCGCCGGCGGGCTGGCGTGGCTGCTGCTGATCGCCCGCCCGGACTCGCCGTGGTGGGCGTTCGTGCTGCCGCTCGCCCTGATGGGGCTGGGGGTGGCGTCGGTGTTCGGGCCGATGAACTCGCTGGCGGTGTACCGGGTCGACCCGCGGATGGCCGGCGCCGCCTCCGGGGTGCTGAACACCGTCCGGCAGCTGGGCTCGGTGCTGGGCGGCGCCGTGGTGGGGGCGCTGATGCAGGCCTCGCTCGCGGAGAACACGGTGCGCGAGGCGCGGGAGGCGGCCCAGGACCTGCCGCCCGAGGCGCGGGGGCCGTTCGCCGAGGCGGTCGAGCCCGAGCACGGTGCCGGGGTGGAGCTGGGCGGGCCGGCCCCGTCGCAGCCCCCCGAGGGCCTGCCCGACGCGGTGGCCGGCCGCCTGTCCGAGCTGGCCGGGCAGGTCTTCTCCCAGGCCTTCACCGACACGTTCCGGGAGGTCGGCTGGGTGGCGGTGGCCGCGATGGCCGCGGGGCTGGCGGCCACCGCCTTCTCCCGCAACATGCACGGGCCCCGGTCCTCGCCCGTGCCGGCCGCGGGCCGGCGCACCGACGGCTAGGGCCCCGCCCGCGCGCGGCGGGCGGGGCGGGCGCGGGTCAGGCGCGGGCCTGGTCGACCAGCGCGGAGACGTCCTCGGGCGGGGCCTCCTCGTAGGGGAAGTGGGTCGCCCCCAGGGCGGGCTCCAGGTCGAAGAGCCAGGCCGCCTTCTCGTCGTACTTGGCGAAGAACGGCTTGCCCACCAGCTCGGGGTCGCGCGCCTGGATCAGGTGCAGCACGAACACCTTCTCCCCGGCGATCTCGGTGACGCCGTCCACGCACACCTTGCCCGGGGTGGCCGACATGGACGGGCCGCGCACGGTCCGCGCCAGGCCCGAGACGTTCTTGTAGGCGTTGCGGAAGATCTCGTAGGCCTCGGCCAGCGGGACCGCGAAGTAGTCCTGCGGGCCGGTGTCGCGCTCGACGAACATGTAATAGGGGACCATGTTCATCCGCAGCTGCATGCGCCACATGCGCTCCCACACGGCCGGGTCGTCGTTGATCGTGCGGATCAGCGGCGCCTGGGTGCGGATCACGGCCCCGGTGGCCTGGATGCGGCGCACCGCCTCGTGGACCAGCTCGGGCTCCAGCTCGTTGGGGTGGCTGAAGTGGGCCATGAAGGCCAGGTTCTTGCCCGACTCGGTGACCTTCTCGAACAGGCGCAGGGTGTCGTCGGCGTCCGGGTCGGTGACGAACCGCTGCGGCCAGTAGGCCAGCGCCTTGGTGCCGATCCGGATGGACTCGAGGGTCTCGACCTCCAGCAGCGGCTCGATGTACTTGGAGATCACCCCCTCGCCCATGATCATCGGGTCGCCGCCGGTGAACAGGACACTGGTGACCTGCGGGTTCTCCTTGAGGTAGCGGACCAGGTGGTCCACCTCGCCGGAGGCGAACTTCAGATCGGGCTCGCCCACGAACTGCGCCCACCGGAAGCAGTAGGTGCAGTAGGCGTGGCAGGTCTGCCCCTGCTTGGGGAAGAACAGCACCGTCTCGCGGTACTTGTGCTGCATGCCCTCCAACGGGTCCTGCCCGTCGACCTTGGGCACGTTGAGATCCATCTGGCCGGCCGGATGCGGGTTGAGCTTGGCCCGGATCTCGTTGGCCGCCTGGTTGATCTCCTTCCTCGGCGCGTCCTGGCGCAGAAGATCCGCCATCCGTGCGACGTCCTCGGCGGGCAGCATGTCCGCCTGGGGGAAGACGAGCCGGTAGATCGGATCGTCGGGGGCGGCGTCCCAGTCGATCAGCTCGTCGATGACGTAGCTGTTGACACGGAACGGCAGCACCGTGGCGACAGCGCGAACGGCGAGCCGCTCGTCCTCGCCGAGGCCGGCCCGCGCCGTCAACTCGTCCAGGTGCTTCGAGGTGTAGGCACGGAAGCGACGTCCCGCGGACGGGGACAGTGCCGCGTCTTGCGTCAAGCTCACGCGTCTCCCTTCAGGGTGCGGCAGGCGCGCCCCGCCGGCGGCAGGACAGGCCTGATCCGGGCGCCCCCGGCAGAGCGGGGGCGCCCGGCGAGATCACATACATGTGTGTTGTCGGGCCCGGAGTGGTCACCCTCCTGACCAGCCGACCGATATACCCGATCTTCGCTGATTCTTACCCACTTTCCGCAAATACCCTCCTGACCTCCGGTTCCTCCGGCCGCCCGGCACGCGCCCGCCGAGACGGCATAGCCTTGCCCGAGGAGCGGGCACACCCCCACCACGTGCGCGAAGACGTCGGCCCCGGGCGCGGCGGTCCACCGCCGGCCCCCGCGGAACAGTGAGGATCCACACGTGAACCAGACCCGGTCCGGAGCGGAGGGGACGGCCGCGGCGGCGCCGCGCGGCGGCCCGGTCATCGCCCTGGACGCCATGGGCGGCGACCACGGTCCCGCCGAGACGGTGGCCGGCGCGGTGGCCGCGGTGCGCGGGCACGGACTGCGGGTGGTGCTGGTGGGGCGGCTCTCCGAGCTCACCGCGCTGCTGGCCGAGCACGGTGCCACCGGCGAGGTCCCGGTGGTGCACGCCGAGGACACCCTGGCCATGAACGAGGGCGCCCTGGCCGGGTGGCGCCGCCCGCGCTCCAGCGTCGCGGTGGCCTGCAAGCTGATCCGCCAGGGGGACGCCTCGGCGCTGGTGTCGGCCGGGTCGACCGGGGGCGTGGTGGCCACCTCCACGGTCCGGCTGCGCACCCAGCCGGGGGTGCTGCGGGCGGCGCTGGCGGTGGTGCTGCCCACCCGCCCGCGCCCCACGGTGCTGCTGGACGCGGGCGCCAACGCCGACGCCAAGCCGGAGATGCTGGTGCAGTTCGCCCAGCTGGGCGCCGCCTACGCGCACACCGCCCACGGGGTGGCCGACCCCCGGGTGGGCATGCTGACGATCGGCGCCGAACCGGGCAAGGGCAACCGGCTGGCGCGCAAGACCTCCGAGCTGCTGGCGGCGACCGCCTCCGAGCCGCCCCGGCTGGACTACCGGGGCAACGTCGAGGGCCACGACCTGCTCGCCGGGCAGGTGGACGTGGTGGTCACCGACGGCTTCACCGGGAACGTGGCGCTGAAGACCGTGGAGGGGACCGTGCGGTTCGCCTTCGACGCCGTGCACGACGCCCTGACCTCGACCCGCCGCGCCCGCGCCGGGGCCCTGCTGCAGCGCAAGGCGCTGCGGGAGCTGCGCGAGAACCTGGACAGCGAGAGCACCGGCGGCGCGGTGCTGCTGGGGCTCAACGGCACGGTGGTCATCGCGCACGGCGCCAGCCGCGCCCGGGGCATCGAGCGCGCCTGCCTGCTCGCCGCCGACCTGGCCGCGGGCCGCATCGTCGACCAGATCCGCCGCCGCGTCTCCCCCTCGGGCCGGAGCGCGGGCTGGCTGCACCGCCTGGGCCACCCGGACGACCACTGAAGGACCGCCCCGTACCATCGGCCGCATGGCCGCCCCCCGCCTCCTCGCGCTCCTCACCGCGCTCGCCGTGACCGCCCTCGCGGTGCTCGGCGCGGTGCGCTCGCACTCCCCCTCCCCGCTGGAGCGGACCCCCGAGGAGGTCGCCGCCGACGCCGCGCCCCGGCTCGCGTTCCTGCGGTCCGCCCTGCGCGACGGCGCCGGAGCCGACATGCAGGCGCTCTTCCCCGAGGGGTACTTCTTCACCCACGCCCTCTACGGCCTCGCCCGGGCCGACACGGGCACCCTCGATGCGCGCCTGCGCGACGAGGCCCTGCGGGAGGCCCGGTGGGCGCTGGACCGGCTGGAGTCCCCCGAGGGGACCGCCGCCTTCCCCGCCGGCGCCGAACCCGCGTACGGCGTCTTCCACGCCGGATGGAGCACCTACCTGCGGGTGCGCATCGTCGAACTGGCCGGAGGCCCGGAGGCCGCCCCCGAGGAGGCCGGGCGCCTGGCCGAGGACACCGCCGAGCTCCGTTCCGCCTTCTCCGCCTCCCTCGACCGCGGCACCCCCTACCTGGAGGCCTATCCCGGGCAGGCCTGGCCGGTGGACAGCGTGGTCGCCGCGGCCGCCCTGGCCCGGGACGCCCGGGTGCGCGGAACCGACGGCCACGATTCCCTGCTGGCGGCCTGGAAGGAGGCCGCGGCCGCGCACACCGACCCCGCCACCGGCCTCATTCCGCACCGGGCCGACGCCGCCACCGGCGCACCGGCCGAAGGCGCCCGGGGCAGCTCACAGGCGCTCCTGCTCCGCTTCCTCCCCGACATCGACCCCGCGTGGGCGGCCCGCGACCGCGCGGCCTTCCAGGAGGCCTTCGCCTCCCCCGTCGCCCCGCTGCCCGGGGTGCGCGAGCACCCCCGCGGCGACGACTCCCCCGGCGACGTGGACTCCGGCCCCCTGGTCCTGGGGCTGTCGGCGTCGGCGAGCACGGTGGCCCTCGGCGACGCCGTGGTCTACGGCGACGCCGCCTCGGCCGCCGCCCTCACCGGCTTCGCCGAGGCGCTGGGACTGCCGGTCGCCGCCGGCGGGGAGCGCCGGTACCTCGGCGGCGCGCTCCCGGTCGGCGACGCGTTCCTCGTGTGGTCGCTCACGGCCCAGGGCACGCACCCGGACCCCCTCCCGCCGCCGGACGGCGCCTCGCCCTCCGCGCACGCGCCCCCGGCCTGGTGGCGGGCGCCCTGGTACGCCCTCGCCGGGCTCGTGACGGCCGCCGCGTGGTGGGTCGCCTGGATGGCGGCGCATCCGCGCAGGTCACGGAATCCAGGTGACGGCGGTCGGTAGGCTTGGCCCATGGCCGACCCGCAAGAGATCCTCGCGCGACGGGTCCAGTCCGCCCTCGGTGCCGCCTTCGGGCCCGAGTACGCCGACGCCGACCCCGTCATCCGCCCCTCCCAGTTCGCCGACTTCCAGGCCAACGCCGCGCTGGCGCTGGCCAAGCGACTGGGGCGAAAGCCGCGAGAGGTCGCGGCGCAGATCGTCGAGCACCTGGACTCCGACGACCTGTGCCGCGAGGTGGAGATCAGCGGCCCCGGCTTCGTGAACCTGACCCTGCGCGACGACTGGATCGCCGCCCAGGCCCGCGCCCTGCTCGACGACGCCCGGCTGGGCGTTCCGGTGCAGCGGCGGCAGAACATCCCGATCGACTACTCCGCGCCCAACGTCGCCAAGGAGATGCACGTCGGGCACCTGCGCACCACCGTGGTGGGGGACGCGCTGGCGCGCACCCTGGAGTTCCTCGGGCACAACGTCGTCCGGCAGAACCACGTCGGCGACTGGGGCACCCCCTTCGGGATGCTCATCGAGCACCTGCTCGACGTCGGCGAGGACTCGGCCGGGGCCGAGCTGCTCAAGAGCGACCCCAACGCCTTCTACCAGGCCGCCAAGGGCAAGTTCGACGGCTCGGAGGAGTTCGCCGAGCGCGCCCGCAAGCGGGTGGTGTCCCTGCAGGCCGGGGACGAGGGGACGCTGCAGATCTGGCGCGACCTCATCGAGCTGTCCAAGGCCTACTTCAACCGGGTCTACTCCACGCTGGAGGTCACCCTCACCGACGCCGACCTCGCCGGCGAGAGCATGTACAACGACATGCTCGAAGAGGTCTGCCAGGAGCTGGAGGACCAGGGCCTGGCGGTGATGAGCGACGGCGCCCTGTGCGTGTTCCTCGACGGCTACACCGGCCGCGAGGGCAGGCCGGTGCCGCTGATCATCCGCAAGAGCGACGGCGGCTACGGGTACGCCACCACCGACCTGGCCACCATCCGCTACCGCGCCCGGGAGCTCGAGGCCGACCGCGTGCTCTACGTCGTCGGCGCCCCGCAGAACCTGCACTTCCGGATGGTGTGGGAGACCGCCCGCAAGGCCGGGTGGGTGCCCGAGGGCACCGAGCCGGTCCATGTGCAGATCGGCAACGTCCTGGGGTCCGACGGCAAGATCCTGCGCACCCGCAGCGGCAAGCCGATCCGGCTGATGGAGCTGCTGGACGAGGCGGTCGAGCGCGCCTCCGCCGTGGTCGAGCAGAACCGCCCCGACCTGGACGCCGACACCCGCGCGCACATCGCGCGCGAGGTGGGCATCGGAGCGGTCAAGTACGCCGACCTGTCGGTCTCGCACGACACCGAGTACGTCTTCGACTTCGACCGGATGCTGGCGCTCACCGGCAACACCGGCCCCTATCTGCAGTACGCCCAGGCGCGGCTGCGCTCCATCTTCCGCAAGGGCGGGGTGGCGCCGGAGGAGGCCGCGTCGGGGGCCATCGCCATCGGCGAGAAGGCCGAGCGGGACCTGGCGCTGCGCCTGCTGGGCTTCGGCCCGACGGTGGCGCTGGTCGGCGACGAGCTGGAGCCGCACCGGCTGTGCGGGTACCTGTTCGACCTGGCCCAGGAGCTGACGACGTTCTACGAGCACTGCCCGGTGCTCACCGCCGACACCGAGGAGCGGCGCGCCTCCCGCCTCGCCCTGTGCGCGGCCGCGCTCCGGATCCTGGTGCAGGGCCTGGAGCTGCTGGGCGTCCGCGCCCCGGAGCAGATGTAGGCGCGGCCCCGGCCCGGGCGGCGGGCCGACACCACCGTCAGTGGAAATCCGTCATGTAGGGGCCGCCCGGTTCGGGGGACTCGGACGGCTCCGGGCCGGGGTCCGGCTCCTCCGGCCCCCCTGTGGGCCCGGGGCCGGTCGGCCGCGGGTCGGGGCTCTCCTGGCCGGGCGGGGTGGACGGCGGCTCCGGCTCCCGCGTGGGACGCTCCGGGCGCTGGTCCTCACGGCCGTCCTCGCGGCCGTCCCGTTCCCGGTCCCCCTCGCCGCCGCCGGAGGAACCGGGCCGCCCGGTGCCCGAGGTCGCGGGCGCGTCCCCGGGCTCGGCCCTCCCGGTGACACCGGACTCCGCATCGGCCGAGGCGTTCGGGCCCTCGCCGCGGCCGGATCCGGACGGCGTGCCGCTCCCGCCTCCGGTGGTCTCGGCGCCCGGCAGACCGGTGGGGGCCGGGGGAACGTCCACGCCGACCTCCTGCCGGGCCTTGGACAGCCCCGCCCCGACCGCGGCGAACGCGCCGACCGCCAGCACCCCGGCCACCGCGCCCGCCGCGATCTTCCGGTTGCGCGACCGGCGCCGCTCGATGCGGCGGCGCTCGGAGCGCGACAGCGGCGCTTCGGCGCCGTCCCCGGGGACCTCGACCACATCGACGGGTTCGACGACCTCGGTCGCCCCGGCGGCGAACCCGCCGGGCCGCTCTTCGGCAGGGACGCGGGGTGTGAAGACCGTCTCACGGTCGGAGGAGCGGCCGGACCTGGACGGCGCGCCGCCGAGGGGCACGGTGTAAGCGAAGCCGTCCCCGGCGGACGCCGTGCGCTCGTTGCGCTCTTCGTGCTCGGGTGGCCTGGTGGGGTCTGGGTCCATGGGGATCACGCGCTCCGGAACGGGGAGGGCCGGCGGCGCCGGCTCGGTAGGGCGCCGGTGGGGAGGGCGCGCCAGAAGGAACTGTAAAGAACCGCTCGCGCTCTGCGATACCCGCCCCATGTCGCCCACCCGCCCCCAGATCCCCCCAACCCCCGTGTCAAGGGACGTTCGGGAACGATGGCCGCCCACGCATGTGACGAAAGCGACGCCCCGGCCTCGTCCGCCAGCGGTGCCACTCCCCTCTCGCCCGGCGCCCCCTCGTCGTTGGGCTCGGGACGTAGGGCCCTTACCGGCGAACTCGGGGCCCATCTGAGATCGACACGGATCCGGCCCGTTAGGACGCCGACGTCCCAGCACTCAAGCCGCCGCCCGGGACCGGTTCCGGCCGTCGCGGTCGTGACCTGCTGATTCGCGGGCATCCTGACCAGTGTGCCGGTCGCCACCCGGCTACGGGGTTTAGCCTGGAAAGCGACAAAACAGTGTCAATAGGGGGAATCAGACATGGTGCACGATCACGGGGCCGGACCGCCGCCCGACGCGCGGCCGCCGCAGCCGGAGCCGGGGACCTGGTACGTCGACCCCGCGCACTCCTGCATCATCTTCGTCGCGCGCTACCTGGGCTTCGGCCGGGTGCAGGGCACCTTCGGCGACGCCTGGGGAACCGTCGACGTCGCCGAGGACCCGCTCGCCTCCAAGGTCGACGCCACGGTGCGCACCGACAGCCTCAGCACCGGCGTCCGGGCCCGCGACGCCCACCTGCGCTCCCCCGACCTGCTCGACACCGAGGCCTACCCGGAGATGCGCTTCACCTCCACCGCGCTGGAGGCCCGCGGGCGCGGCCGCAACGCCTTCCGGATGTACGGCGACCTGACGGTGCACGGCACCACACGGCCGCTGGAGCTGGACTGCCAGTGGGGCGGCGAGGCCCCCGACCTGCAGGACCCCGAGGGCGTGCACGCGCACTTCTTCGCCGCCAACGGCTCCATCGCGCTGTCGGACTTCGGCATCGCCGACGTCGGCCCGTCCCCGTGGGGCGCCCGCGTCATCGGCGACACCGTCGACATCGTCCTGGAGGTGCGGCTGCAGAGCGCCGACCCGACCGAATGGCTGCGCCAGATCGGCCACCTGCAGTAGGAACCACCGGGCCCCGGGACGGCCCGACGACCGTCCCGCGGACCCGGCCGCGTGCTCTACCCGGCCAGCAGGGCCTCGATCTCGGTGCGGTGGGGCATCGACGTGCTGGCGCCCTGGCGCTGCACCGACAGCGCCGCCGCCGCGGCCCCGAACTCCATGCTCTCCTCGGCGCCCCGCCCCTCGGCGCGGGCCACCGCGAAGGCGCCGCAGAAGGTGTCCCCGGCGGCGGTGGTGTCCACCGCCTCCACCGGCCGGGAGGGCACGTGCACCGGCTCGCCGCCGCGCTCGCCGTGCAGCGACCCGTCGCCGCCCAGCGTGACCACCGCCTCGGGCACCCGCCGCAGCAGCGCCTCCAGCGCCCGGTGCGGGTCCTGCTCGCCGGTGACCGCCGCCGCCTCGTGCTGGTTGGGCACCAGCAGGTCGACCAGGTCCAGCAGCTCGTCGGGCAGCTCCCGGGCCGGCGCCGGGGTGAGCACGGTGCGCACCCCGGCCTCGCGGGCGGCGCGGGCCGCGGCGACCACGCCCTCCGTCGGCAGCTCCAGCTGCAGCAGCAGCGCGTCGCACCCGGCGAGCATCCGCCGCTCGGCGCCGGTCAGGCCGGTCATCGCCCCGTTGGCGCCGGGGACCACGATGATGGAGTTGGCCCCGTCGCCCTCGACCACGATGTGCGCCACCCCGGAGGAGCCGGGAACGGTGCGCAGCTCGGAGGCGTCCACCCCCGAATCCACCAGGGCACTGCGCATCTGCGTGCCGAACGCGTCCTCGCCCACGGCGCCGAGGAAGGCCACGTCCCCTCCGGCCCGCGCCGCGGCGATCGCCTGGTTGCCGCCCTTGCCGCCGGGAACCTGGCGGAACTCGGTGCCCGCCACGGTCTCCCCGCTGGCCGGCCGCACCGGCACGTAGGCGACCAGGTCCATGTTGATGCTGCCGTAGACCGCGATGCGCGGGACGGCTCTGGATGCCGATGTCGATGTCACGGAGCCGACTCTACCCAGGTCCGGTCAGTCGACCTCGACGATGACCGGCGCATGGTCGGAGGCGCCCTTGCCCTTGCGCTCCTCCCGGTCGACCCGCGCCCCCGAGACCCGCTCGGCCAGCGCGGGCGAGGCGAGGACGAAGTCGATCCGCATCCCCTTCTTCTTGGGGAAGGACAGGCCCTGGTAGTCCCAGAAGGTGTAGACGCCGGGGCCGGGCGTGTAGGCGCGGGCCGTGTCGGTGAAGCCGGCCTGCTCCAGGGCCGCGAAGGCCGCACGCTCCTTGTCGGTGACGTGCGTCTTGCCCTCGAACTCGGCCATGTCCCACACGTCGTCGTCCTGCGGGGCGATGTTGAAGTCCCCGCACAGGGCGATCTGGGCCCGGGGGTCCTCCGCCAGCCGCGCCGCGCCCTCCGCGCGCAGCGCCTCCAGCCAGCGCAGCTTGTAGTCGTAGTGCGGGTCGTCGATCTCCCGCCCGTTGGGCACGTACAGGCTCCACACCCGCACGCCGCCGCACTCCGCGGAGAGCGCCCGCGCCTCGACCTGCTCGGGGTCGCCCCATCCGGGCTGGTCGGGGAAGGAGGTGCGCACGTCCTCCAGTCCGACACGGGAGGCGATGGCGACCCCGTTCCACTGGGAGAGGCCGAAGTGGGCCACCTCGTACCCGGCCTCGGTGAAGACCCCGACCGGGAACTGGTCGTCCCGGCACTTGGTCTCCTGGACGGCGACCACGTCGACGTCGCTGCGCTCCAGCCAGGCCGCGACCCGGTCCTTGCGGGCCCTCATGCTGTTGACGTTCCACGTTGCTATACGCACGGCGACCAGCCTAGTGCTCGGGGGCGACATGGCCGGATGCGGCAGAACGGCCCGGCGGGCGTGTGTCGGGGAGGACAAGGCGCCGCGGCGCTGCCATAGTGCGGGCAGCGGGCGGGTCCGGTGCGGCCGTCCTCCGCACCGGCCCCGCCCGCTGCGCACCGGCGCCGCACCGCGCCTGGGGCATCATGGAGGGCCGGACCCGAACCCGTGCGGCCACCGAGGTAGCAGCCATGACCGACGACTCCCCCGACCAGCGCATCCTCGTCATCGACGACGAGCCGAACATCCGGGACCTGGTCCGCGCCGCCCTGCAGTTCCACGGGTTCACCGTCGACGACGCCGAGGACGGCCAGAGCGGGCTCGCGGCGGCCCGCGGCGCCCGCCCCGACCTGATCCTGCTGGACGTGCTGCTGCCGGACATCAGCGGCTTCGAGGTCTGCCGCAAGCTCCGCGAGGACGGCGACGACGTGCCGGTGATCTACCTGACCGCGCGGGACACCCCCGCCGACACCGTCACCGGGCTCACCCTGGGCGGCGACGACTACGTCACCAAGCCCTTCTCGGTGGAGGCGCTGGTCGCCCGGATCCGCGCCCTGCTGCGCCGCGCCCGCCGCGACCCGGCGGGGGCCGGGGCCGCCGTGCGCGACCAGGGCGGCCTCCTGCGCTACGCCGACCTGGTGCTGGACGACCGCAAGTGGAGCGTGGAGCGCGCCGGGGTGCCGGTGGAGCTCTCGCCCACCGAGTTCCGGCTGCTGGCCTACCTGGTGAACAACGCCGGGCAGGTGGTCACCCGGCGTCAGCTGCTGGAGAACGTCTGGGGCTGGGACTACGCCGGCCAGTCGCAGATCGTGGAGACCTACGTCAGCTACCTGCGCCGCAAGCTCGACCCGCTGGGGCCGCCGCTGATCCGCACCCGCCGGGGCGTGGGCTACGTGCTGCAGTCCCCGGACGGCTCCTAGATGGCCCCGGGGCGGCTGCGCTTCCGGCTGCTGGTCGGCCTGCTCGCGGTCACCGCCGCCGGGCTGCTGGTCACCTGCGTGGTCGGGTTCGTGACCCTGCGCGGCTACATCACCGACCGGATCGACGACCAGGTGGTGCTGGCGGCCGAGCGGGCCATGGCGCGGCTGGACAACGACACCCCTCCGGTGGGCGTGGAGGCGCCCAGCCCCTCCCCCTACCTGGTGGTGCTGGTGGACCGGGGAACCGGCCGGGTCAACCAGGTCTACGGCGACCTCGAGCGCGACGACGTGGTGCTGGCGCGGCTGGAAGAGGTGCCGGTGCGCGAACTGCGCCGGCTGGGCGCGACCGAGGAGATCGTCGACCTGGACGGGCGCGAGTCCTCGGTCCCGCCCTACCGGGCCACGGTGCGCCAGCGCGCGGACGGGCTGATGGTCACCGCGGTGCCCACCAACGAGCGCGAGGAGTACCCCTGGAACCTCGTGCTGACGCAGCTGGTCACGGCGGTTCTGCTGCTGGGCGGGCTGCTGCTGGCCGGGCGGTGGCTGATCGGGCGCGGCCTGGACCCGCTGGACCGGATAGCCACCACCGCCGACCGCATCTCCACCGGCTCGGACCTGTCGGCGCGGATGCCGGTGGCCGAGGGCGGCAGCGAGGTGGGGCGGCTGGCGTCGGCGATCAACACCATGCTGGGGCGGCTGGAGCGGGCCTTCGCCGCCCAGCGCGCCTCCGAGGAGCGGGTGCGGGCCTTCGCCGCCGACGCCTCGCACGAGCTGCGCACCCCGCTGACCACCATCCGCGGCTACGCCGAACTGGGCCGCCAGGGCGCCATCCCCGAGCAGGAGCTGTCCGGGGCGATGCGGCGCATCGAGGACGAGGCCGAGCGGATGGGCACCCTGGTCGCCGAGCTGCTGGAGCTGGCCCGGCTGGACCGCACCGGCGCGCTCCACCTGGACGGGGCCGACCTGGTCCGGGTGGTCGGCGACATGGTGGAGGACCACCGGGTGGTGCACCCGGAGCGGCCGGTGGTCCTGCGGGCGCCGGACGCGCTGGAGTGCCGGGTGGACGAGGCCCGGTTCCGCCGGGTGGTGGCCAACCTGCTGGCCAATGCGGCCGAGCACACCCCCGAGGGCACCCCGGTCGAGGTGCGGCTGAGCGCGTCCGGGCCGTACGCGGCGCTGCGGGTGCGCGACGAGGGGCCGGGGATGGGCACCGCGGACCTGGACCGGGCCTTCGACCGGTTCCACCGGGGGACCCGGTCGCCGGGGGGCGGCAGCGGGCTGGGGCTGTCCATCGTGGCGGCGATCGCCGCCGCGCACGGCGGGGACGCGGGCATCGAGTCGGAGCGGGGCGCCGGGACGGCGGTCACCGTCCGGTTCCCCTTCGCCCCCGAGGAGCCGGGGTGAGGCGTGGTCGCCCCTACCCGCGGGTAGAGGTGTGATGGAGGCCATACCCCGTATCCACCGGTGAGGTGATCCCCACGATGACCACGGTCAACGGCCGCCCGTCGGCGGCGGGCGCGGACGAACGGGAGGCGCGGGCGGTCGCCGAGGCCGCGCGGGAGAGCGAGTGGCGCCTGCCCAGCTTCGGCAAGGAGCTCTACCTGGGCCGGTTCCGGCTCGACCTCATCCACCCCTACCCCCGTCCGGACGCCGGGGCCGAGGAGGAGGGCGAGCGGTTCCTCGCCCGGCTGCGCGACTTCTGCGCCACCATCGACGCCCAGCGCATCGAGCGCGAGGAGCGCATCCCCGACGAGGTGGTGCGCGGCCTGAAGGAGCTGGGCGCGCTCGGCATGAAGATCCCCCGCGCCTATGGCGGGCTCGGCCTGGGCCAGGTGCACTACAACCGCGCGCTGACCCTGGTGGGCTCGGTCAGCCCGGCGATCGGCGCGCTGCTCTCGGCCCACCAGTCCATCGGCGTGCCCCAGCCGGTGAAGATGTTCGGCACCGAGGAGCAGAAGCAGGCCTTCCTGCCCCGTTGCGCCACCACCGACATCAGCGCCTTCCTGCTCACCGAGCCGGACGTGGGCAGCGACCCGGCGCGGCTGCACGCCACCGCCGTCCCCACCGAGGACGGGGCGGCCTACCTGCTCGACGGGGTCAAGCTGTGGACCACCAACGGGGTGGTCGCCGACCTGCTGGTGGTGATGGCCCGGGTGCCCGAGGGCGAGGGGCACCGCGGCGGCGTCAGCGCGTTCGTCGTCGAGGGCGACTCCCCGGGCATCACCGTGGAGCGGCGCAACCGGTTCATGGGGCTGCGCGGCATCGAGAACGGCGTGACCCGCTTCCACCGGGTGCGCGTCCCGGCCGAGAACCTGATCGGCGGCGAGGGCAAGGGCCTCAAGATCGCCCTGTCCACGCTGAACACCGGGCGGCTGTCGCTCCCGGCCATGTGCGTGGGCGCCGGCAAGTGGTGCACCCGCATCGCGCGGGAGTGGGCGCGCGAGCGCGTGCAGTGGGGGCGCCCGGTGGGGCGCCACGAGGAGGTGTCCAAGAAGGTCGCCTTCATCGCCGCCACCACCTACGCGATGGAGGCGATGCTGGAGCTGGCCGGCCAGATGGCCGACGACCGGCGCAAGGACATCCGGATCGAGGCGGCCATCGCCAAGCTGTGGGCCTCCGAGCGCGCCTGGGAGATCGCCGACGAGCTGGTGCAGGTCCGCGGCGGCCGCGGCTACGAGACCGCCGACTCGCTGGCGGCCCGCGGCGAGCGGGGCGTACCCGCCGAGCAGCTGCTGCGGGACCTGCGGATCAACCGCATCTTCGAGGGCTCCACCGAGATCATGCACCTGCTCATCGCCCGCGAGGCGGTGGACGCGCACCTGTCGGTGGCCGGCGACCTGATCGACCCGGACGCCGACCCGCAGGCCAAGGCGCGGGCCCTGGCCAAGGCGGGCGGGTTCTACGCGTCCTGGCTGCCGTCGCTGGTGGTCGGGCAGGGGCAGCGCCCGGGGTCCTACGCGGAGTTCGGCCCGCTGGCCGGGCACCTGCGCTTCGTGGAGCGGGCCTCGCGGCGGATGGCGCGCTCGACCTTCTACGGCATGTCCCGCTGGCAGGGCGGAATGGAGACCCGCCAGGCGTTCCTGGCGCGGATCGTGGACATCGGCGCCGAGCTGTTCGCGATGAGCGCGGCGGTGGTGCGCGCCCGCCACGAGCACGAGACGGGGCCCGACGGGCGCGGCACGGCCGGGATGGAGCTGGCCGACGCCTTCTGCCGCCAGTCCCGGCTGCGGGTGGAGCGGCACTTCGCCGCCCTGTGGGACAACTCCGACGACACCGACGGCAAGCTGGCCCGCCGCCTCATGGAGGACCGCTACACCTGGCTGGAGGAGGGCGTCCTCGACCCGTCGGTCCCCGGGCCGATGATCGGCCCGTCCGAGCCGGGCCCCTCCCAGGCCGAGGACCAGCACCGCACGATGGGCTGACGGCCGGGGTCGGGTGTACGTTAGCACTCATGTACGAAACGCCCCCTGCGCCGCACCCCCGGCGCGGTTCGACCATCTCCACGGCACAGGCCCGGCGCATCGCGCTCGCCGCGCAGGGGTTCGCCGACCGGCGGCCCTCCGGGGCGCCCACCCTGCGGCACGTGCAGCGGGTCGTGGACCGGGTGGGCGTCGTCCAGATCGACAGCGTGAACGTGCTCTCCCGCAGCCACTACCTGCCGTTCTTCTCCCGGCTGGGCCCCTACGACCGGGCCCTGCCCGACCGGGCCGCCTCCCGCCGCGGGGGCCGCCGCCTCGTGGAGTACTGGGCGCACGAGGCCAGCCTGGTCCCGCCGACGACCCACCGGCTGCTGCGCTGGCGGATGGCGCGGGCCCGGGACGAGGCGTGGGGCGGCATGCGCGAGGTCGCCCGGGACCACGGCGACCTCGTCAAGGCCGTCCGGGAGGAGGTCGAGCGCGCGGGGCCGGCCACCTCCCGCGAGATCGAGGCCGCCCTGGAGCACGACGCACCGCGCGCCAAGGAGCACTGGGGGTGGAACTGGTCCCTGGTCAAGCGCGCGCTGGAGTACCTGTTCTGGTCCGGCGAGGTCACCGCCGACGGCCGGACCGCGCAGTTCGAGCGCCGCTACGACCTGCCCTCCCGGGTCCTGCCGGCCGAGGTGCACGCGGCCCCCGACCCCGACCCGGAGGAGGCCCGCCGCGAACTGGTGCGCATCGCCGCCCGCGCCCACGGTGTGGCCACCGAGCGCTGCCTGCGCGACTACTTCCGCCTCAACGCCGCCCAGGGCCGGGCCGCCGTGGCCGACCTGGCCGACTCCGGCGAACTGGTCCCCGTCCGGGTGGAGGGCTGGGGCTCCCCCGCCTACCTGCACCGCGACGCCCGGGTGCCGCGGCGGATCGGGGCCCGCGCCCTGCTGAGCCCCTTCGACTCCCTGGTCTGGGAGCGGGACCGCACCGAGGCCCTGTTCGGCTTCCGCTACCGGCTGGAGATCTACGTCCCCGCCGCGAAGCGGGTGCACGGCTACTACGTCCTGCCGTTCCTGCTGGGCGACCGCCTGGTGGCCCGGGTCGACCTGAAGGCCGACCGGGCCGCCGGGCGGCTGGTGGCGCGCCGCACCACGCTGGAGCCGGACGCTCCCGAGGAGACGTCAGCGGCCCTCCAGGCCGAGCTGGAGTCGATGGCCGGCTGGCTCGGCCTGGAGGAGGGGGTCACACACGCTCGATGACGGTGACGTTGGCCTGTCCGCCGCCCTCGCACATGGTCTGCAGCCCGTAGCGGCCGCCCGAGCGGCGCAGCTCGTGCACCAGCTTGGTCATCAGCACCGCGCCGGTGGCGCCCAGCGGGTGCCCCAGCGCGATCGCGCCGCCGTTGGGGTTCACCGTGGCCATGTCGGCGCCCAGCTCGCGGGCCCAGGCCAGCGGCACCGGGGCGAAGGCCTCGTTGATCTCGGTGACGTCGATGTCGCCGATGGACAGGCCCGCCTTCTCCAGCGCCAGGCGGGTGGCCGGGATCGGCGCGGTGAGCATGTAGACCGGGTCGTCGCCGAGCAGGGACAGCTGCACGATGCGCGCCAGCGGGGTCAGGCCGTGCCGCTCCACCGCCTGCTCCGAGGCGATCAGTACCGCGCCGGCGCCGACCGAGATCTGGCTGGCCACCGCCGCGGTCAGCTCCCACCCCTCGCGCAGCGGGTCCAGGCCGGCCATCTTCTCCAGCGTGGTGTCCGGGCGCACGCCCTCGTCGCGCCCGACCCCGGCCAGGGGCGCGGTCTCGTCGTCGAAGCGCCCGGCCTCCAGGGCGGCGGCCGCGCGCCGGTGGCTCTGCAGCGCGAACTCCTCCAGCTCGGCGCGCTTGAAGCCCCACTTCTCGCACATCAGCTGGGCGCCGCGGAACTGGGAGATCTCCTGGTCCCCGTAGCGCCCGGTCCAGCCGTCGCCGAACAGCGGCAGCCCCTGGTCCAGGGCGAACTTGACGCTGGCACCCATGGGGACCATGCCCATGTTCTCCACGCCGGAGGCGACCACCAGGTCCTGCGTGCCGGACATGACGCCCTGCGCGGCGAAGTGGATCGCCTGCTGGGAGGAGCCGCACTGGCGGTCGATGGTCACCCCGGCGACGGTCTCGGGCAGCCCGGCCGAGAGCCAGGCGGTGCGCGCCAGGTCGAGCGACTGCGGGCCGACCTGGCTGACGCAGCCCATGACCACGTCTTCGACGGCCCCGGGGTCGGCGCCGGTGCGCTCCATGAGCTCCTTGAGCACGTGGGCGCCCAGGTCCGCCGGGTGCACCCCGGCGAGCGCGCCCTTCTTGGTACCGACGGGGGTTCGGACGGCCCCGACGATGTATGCCTCGGCCATGCTGTCCTCCAGGGGGTCGCGGCCGACTCGGACGGTTCTAACCGAACCATATTCGGTTTCCCTCTCCGCGCCCACCACCGGGGTCGCCGTCGCGGCCCGCAGGGCCCTACAGCGGCCGGCGGTCGGGCTCCTGACCGGCGAGGCCGGCGTCCTCCTCGTCGCCGAGCGTGCTGCGGGCCAGCCGGTGCAGTTCGGCCGCCAGTTCCGGGTCGGCGTCCGGGCCGAAGCCGCGCACCAGCGCGCGCAGCGCCTCCTCCTGGGCGTCGAACAGGCGCCGGGCGGCGTCCCGGCCGCGCCCGGTGAGGCGCCAGGCCTCCGCGTCCTCCCCCGCCTCCACCAGGCCCGCCGTCTCCAGCTCGTCGCGCAGGCCCCGCGCCGGGGACGCCTCCCCGCCCGACAGCTCCTCCAGCTCGCCGGGCGCCATCGGCCCGGTCTCGGCCAGGTGGGTCAGCACCCAGCAGGACCCTGGCGACAGGTCCAGGTGGGCGGCCTCGGCCAGCCGGGCGTACATGGCGCGCGCCCCTTCCACCCCGCAGGCCCGGTAGACCGCCCGCTCGGCCGCCCCGAGCACGCCCCGGTCGGGCCCCTCGGCGCGCACCGGGGCCAGCGCCTCGTCCAGTTCGGGCGGGTCCAGGGTGGTGCGCAGCGGCACCTGGCGCAGGAACAGCGCCAGCACGAACGCGGCCGCCGCCACCGGGACCGCGTACAGGAAGACCGTGTCCACCGAGTCGGCGTAGGCCGCCAGCACCGCATCGCGCACGGCCGCCGGGGCCTCCCGGAGCCGCTGCGGGTCGGACTCCAGCACCGAGGGGTCGAACCCCGGCGGCACCGGCACGCCCCGCAGCCGCTCGGCGATGTTCCCGCCGAGCTGGGAGGCGAACACCGCGCCGAACGCCGCCGCGCCGAAGGAGCCGCCGATGGACCGGAAGAAGGTGGCCGCCGAGGTGGCCGCGCCCAGGTCGCGCTGGGCGGCGGCGTTCTGCACCGCCAGCACCACCACCTGCATGGTCAGCCCCAGGCCGGCGCCGAGCAGGAACAGGTAGGCGGCCATCACCCCGAAGGGGGTGTCCGGGCGCAGGGTCGACAGCAGGTACAGCGCCGCCGCGACCAGCGCGGTGCCCACCACCGGGTAGATCTTGTAGTGCCCGGTGCGGGTGACCAGCTGCCCGCTGCCGATCGAGCACAGGAGCATCCCCGCCACCATCGGCAGCAGGTGCAGGCCCGACTCGGTGGGCGTGTAGCCGTGCACGATCTGCAGGAACAGCGGCAGGTAGGTCATCGCGCCCAGCATCGCGAAGCCGACCGCGAAGCTCACCAGCCCGCCGACGACCACCACCGGGCTGCGGAACAGCCCCAGCGGCAGCACCGGGTCGGCGGCGCGGCGGGCGCTGAACCACCAGGCGGTGCCGCCCGCCAGCGCCGCCGCGATCAGCGCCAGGATCGGCCACGAGGTCCAGTCGTAGGTGGTCCCGCCCCAGGAGGTCACCAGCACCAGGCAGACCGCCACCAGGGCGACCAGGGCGATGCCGGCGTAGTCCACCCGGACCGTGGGCCGCCCGCCGCCCCGGGGCAGCGCCGCCACCAGGGCGACCAGCGCCACCGCCGCCAGCGGGAGGTTGACGTAGAACACCCACCGCCACGACAGGTGGTCCACGATGAACCCGCCGATGAGCGGCCCGGCCACGCTGGTCACCCCGAACACCGCGCCGAAGAACCCCATGTAGCGGCCGCGGCGGCGCGGCGGGACCACGTCGCCGATGACCGACTGGGCCAGCACCATCAGCCCGCCCCCGCCGATGCCCTGCACCGCGCGGAAGAGCACGAGCTGCACGAAGGTCTGCGCGGTGCCGCACAGCGCCGAGCCGAGCAGGAACACCCCCAGGCAGGTGATCAGCACCCATTTGCGCCCCAGCAGGTCGCCCAGCTTGCCCCAGAGCGGCGTGGTGGCGGTGACCGCCAGCAGGTAGGCGGTGACCATCCAGGAGATGTGGCTCAGCCCGCCCAGCTCCGAGGCGATCACCGGCAGGGCGGTGGCGACGATCGTCTGGTCGAGCGCGGCCAGCGCCACCGCCAGCAGCAGGGCCGTCAGGATGACGGCCAGCCGGGGCGCGCCCTCGCCCTGGCGGCCGCGGGTGCGCGACGGAGCCTCGTGCCTGCCCATGCCCCAAGGCTGGGACGGCGGCACCGGCGGCGCACGCTGCCGCTCCGCCGTCCCGCCGGACTTTACGGTGCCTTGGGCCGGACCCGGCGCTGTAAAACCGAATCCGATTCGGTTACCGTGGTGCCATCCGGCCACCGCCCTGAGGAGGAGCACGCCCATGCAGAGGGAGATCTTCGAGGAGGAGCACGACCTCTTCCGCGAGTCGGTCGCCGCATTCCTGGCCCGCGAGGTGGTCCCGCACCACGACCGGTGGGAGAAGGACGGCATCGTCCCCCGCGAGGTGTGGACCGCCGCGGGCAAGGTGGGGCTGCTCGGCCTGGGGGTGCCCGAGGAGTACGGCGGCAGCGGGGTGAAGGACTACCGGTTCAACGCGGTCGTCTCCGAGGAGATCTGCCGCGCCCACGCCAGCGGCCTGGGCTTCACCCTGCAGAACGACGTGATGGCCCCCTACCTGGTGGAGCTGACCACCGAGGAGCAGAGGCGGCGCTGGCTGCCCGGGTTCAGCAGCGGCGAGCTGATCACCGCGATCGCCATGACCGAGCCGGGCGCCGGCAGCGACCTGCAGGGCGTGCGCACCACCGCGGTCCGCGACGGCGACGACTACGTGCTCAACGGCCAGAAGACGTTCATCACCAACGGCATCAACGCCGACCTGGTCGTGGTGGTGGCCCGCACCGACCCCGACGCCGGGGCGCACGGCATCTCGCTGCTGGCCGTCGAGCGCGGCATGCCCGGCTTCGAGCGCGGCCGCAACCTCGACAAGATCGGGCTCAAGGCCCAGGACACCGCCGAGCTGAGCTTCACCGACGTGCGGGTGCCCGCCGCCAACCTGCTCGGCGAGGAGGGCCAGGGCTTCGTCCACCTCATGGAGCGCCTGCCCCAGGAGCGGCTGTCCATCGCGGTGGCCTCCACCGCCGGGGCCGAGCAGATGCTGGCCGCCACCATCGCGTACTGCAAGGAGCGCACCGCCTTCGGGCGGCCCATCTCGCGCTTCCAGAACACCCGGTTCCTGCTGGCCGAGCTGGCCACCGAGGTGGACCTGGCCCGCACCTACGTGGACCGCGCGATCACCCTGCTCAACCGGGGCGAGCTGACCGTGGAGGACGCCGCCAAGGCCAAGTGGTGGTGCTCGGAGTTGGCCAACAAGGTGATGGACCGGTGCCTGCAGCTGCACGGCGGGTACGGGTACATGATGGAATACCCCGTGGCGAAGGCCTGGCAGGACGCCCGGATCCAGTCGATCTTCGGCGGCACGACCGAGATCATGAAGGAGATCGTGGGCCGGTCGCTGGGCCTGTGACTCCGGGGGCGCCGCCGGGGGCCGACCGCCCCCGGTGCGCACCACCCCCCTAGGGAAGGGATCGGCGGCATGACCGGTGCATGGGACGGCCTGATCGTCCTCGGCCTTCTCGTCCTCCTCCTGGTGATCGGCGTGCGCAGGCTGCGCCCCAGGATGCACATCCCCTGGACCACCGGGGGGATCGTGCTGTTCTTCGTATTCCTGGTCCTGCTGCTGTGGGCCTGGTCCTGGCGCTGAGCGGGGGCGCCTACTCGGCCTTCATCGGGATCTCGAACCAGACCGCCTTGCCGGTCGGCGTGGGGCGCGAGCCCCAGCGGGAGGCGAGCTGGTCGACGAGGTAGAGCCCGCGGCCGCCCTCGTCGTCGGCGCCCGCGCTGCGGATCCGGGGCAGGCGCAGGTCGTTGTCGAAGCCCTCCACCCACACCGAGGCGGCGCCGCGCCGCAGGCGCAGCCAGAAGGTGCTCTCCGGCTCCTCGGGCTCCTCCTCGGCCAGCTCCTCCAGCAGGTCCGACCAGTCCTCGGAGAAGTCCTCGACCGCCCCGTCGGCGCCGCCCCCGCCCGGCGCGGCCGCCTCCACCGAGGAGGAGTCGCGCACCCCTTCGGAGGTGAACTCGCGGCGCACCGGGTGCGGGGCGGCGTGGATGACCACGTTGGTGACGATCTCGGAGACCAGCAGGCAGGCCAGCTCGGCCTGGCCCGCGTCCATGCCCCATTCGGCGAAGGTGGAGGCGGCCAGGTGCCGCGCCTGGGCCACGGTGGGCGCCTCGGCCCGGTACCGCTCCTCGCGCAGCGCGAGCTCCTCGGGGTGGGTGCGAACCACCAGCAGCGCCGCGTCGTCGTCGCTCTCCCCGGGGACCGCGGCCAGCGCGGTGTCGGCGATCCGCTCCACGTCCCGGTCGGCCACCCGGCGCACCCGGTCGCGCAGCCGCTCCAGGGAGCGGCGGGGGTCGGCCTGCCCGCCCACCGGACGGCGGTCGACCAGCCCGTCGGTGTAGAGCAGCAGCGCCGCACCGGGCGGCAGGGTCACGTCGGCCTGGTGGTAGACGGCCTCGTCGTAGGGGACGCCGCGGGCCTTTCCGCCCAGCAGCGAGTCGGTGACCTCCAGCGCCAGCTCGCCGACCTCGCCCGCGGCGATGAGCAGCGGCGACTGGTGGCCGGCGTTGGCGTAGGACAGCCGGCGCGACCAGGCGTCGTAGACCATGTACAGGCAGCTGACGCTGGGCACCCAGGTGCCGCCCCGGCCGTCCGGGCGGCCCAGTCTGCGCACCCACTCGTCCAGCTCGCGCAGGATGTCCGCGGGCTCGCGGTCGGCCTGGGCGAAGGCGCGCAGCGCGGCGCGCAGCTGGCCCATCACCGCCGCGGCGTGCGGGCCGCGCCCCTCCACGTCGCCCACGACGATGCCCACCCGGCCCGCCGACAGCGGCACCACGTCGTAGAAGTCCCCGCCGACCTGGGTCTGGATACCGTGCCCGTGCGCCTCCAGCGGCTTGGCCGGCACGTAGCGGTGGGCGATGGAGAGCCCGTCGAAGGGCGGGAAGGAGGCGGGCAGCAGGCTGTTCTGGAAGGCCAGCGCGGTGCTGCGCTCCTCCTCGAAGAGCCGGGCGTTGTCGATGGCCAGCGCCACCCGGGAGGCGAGGGCCCCCACCAGGTCGCAGTCGAAGCCGTCGTAGGCGGCCTTGTCCCGGGGGGTGAGCCGGGACAGCGCCAGGGTGAGCACGCCCAGCAGCTCACCGCGGGCGCGCAGCGGCGCCGCCACCGCCGAGGCCACCCCCACCTGGTCGGCGACCCGGGCCGAGCGCTCGTCCACCATCCCGGGCGGGTGGCGCAGGTCCCCGACGGCCACCGTCTCCAGACGGCGCATGGCCCGGGCGGCGAAGTGCCGCTCGGCATAGCGCACCTCCTGCCCGACGTCGGGCCAGGTGCCGGGGGGAGGGGACCAGCCCTCGGCGTGCACCGAGACCCGGCGCACCAGCCGGTCGTGGTCGTAGAGGTCGATGAAGCAGTGGTCGGCGAACTGGGGGACGAGGGTCTCGGCGACGGCCTTCAGCGCGCTGTCGAACTGCAGCGACCCGGCCAGCCGGGCGCCGATCCGCTCCAGCAGCCCGTACTGCTCCTCCACCCGGCCGCTGCGCATCGCCTCGTAGGCGAAGATCGCCATGCCCTCGACGGCGCCGTCGGCGTCGCACATCGGCACCGCCTGGGCGCGTACGTGCATCCAGGCGGCGTCGGCGCGCACCACGGCGAAGGTGCCCTCCCAGGTCTGCCCGCGCAGCACCTGGCGGGCGAGCTGGGAGGCGCGCTCGCGGTCGGCCTCGTGCACCCCGATGTCGAGCAGGGAGGAGCCGATCGGGTCGGCGCGGCCGGTGAATCCGAACAGCCGGCGGGCATAGCCGTTCCAGTAGCGCAGGTGGCTGAAGCGGTCGGCCACGATGACGGCGATCTGCGCCTGCTCGACGACCGTCTCCCCGGTGATCGCGCTGTCGTCGTAAAAGGCTTCCCCCCACCGCTTCATTCAGCCGCCACCTTGCCGTCAAGGATCCGCACCATGCCGACCCGCGCGTCCTCCGGATCGCCCCCGCTTTCGCCCGAGCATAGCCCCACAGGGCGAAAATCCGCAGAGCAACGCGACATTTCGGGGACAGGGGCGCCCCGGTCGCCGCGCGGGGGCACGGTCAGTGCTTGGCGACGAAGACGTGGCCGGCGACCTCCCGTGACAGCTCACTGGCGGTGCCGTCGCCGGGCGCGGGGAGCACCCGCACGCCGTCCTCGGTGGCGGTCAGGCGGACCTCGCCGCCGGGGCGCACCCCGGCGTCCTTCAACTCCCGCATGACCTCGGTGTCGGTCTGCAGGTGCTCGCTGATCCGGCGCACGGTGACGCTGGTCTCGGCCCCGTTGGCGATCTCGGTCATGGGGGCGATGGACTCGTCGGAGAAGGGCTCGGGCGCGTAGTCGGCCAGGCCCAGCTCGTCCAGGCCCGGGATGGGGTTGCCGTGCGGGCACACCGACGGGGCGTTGAGCAGGCCGACCAGGCGCTCCTCGACCGCCTCGGAGATGACGTGCTCCCAGCGGCACGCCTCCACGTGCACGTCCTCCCAGGCCAGGCCGATCACGTCGACCAGGAGGCGCTCGGCCAGGCGGTGCTTGCGCATGACGTGCATGGCCAGCCGGCGGCCCTCGTCCGTCATCACCAGGTGCCGGTCGTTCTCCACGCGCAGGAGGCCGTCGCGCTCCATGCGCGCCACCGTCTGGCTCACGGTGGGGCCGCTCTGGTGCAGACGCTCCGCGATGCGCGCGCGGAGCGGGACGATGCCCTCCTCTTCCAGTTCGAAGATGGTACGCAGGTACATCTCCGTGGTGTCGATGAGCCCGTGTGCGGTCAACGCTCTCCTCCCCTCGGTCGGCCGTTGAGAGCCGGCCGCCGCAGGACTCTCAACACCGTTCGGCGGCGACGGATTCCCCGCACCGAGCGGAGTCGAACTGCCTGCCGATGGCCTCCATCATAGCGTCCGGAAAGGAACCGGTTCCGGGCCTCGGCGCCCTCACGGCGAGAGCCGGTCGATGCTCCAGCGGCCGTCCTGCCCCTGGCCCGTGCGAAGGTAGCGGAACCGGTCGTGCATGCGGTCGGTCCCTCCCTGCCAGAACTCGGCCTCTTCGGGGACGAGCCGGTAGCCGCCCCAGTAGTCGGGGCGCGGCACCTCCTCCTCCCCCTCCCAGACCGCCGCCCAATGGGCATACCGCTCTTCCAGCAGGGAACGGTCGCTGACAGGGGAGGACTGATGCGCACTCGCCCACGCACCGATCTGGGACCCCCGGGGACGCGAACGGAAGTAGACGTCGTTCTCTGCGTCCCCGAGCGGTTCCACGCGCCCCATGAAGGACACCTGGCGACGGATCGCGTGCCAGGGGAAGAGCAGCGCCGCGCGCGGCTCCCGCTCCAGCGCGCGCGCCTTGCGCGAGCGGCGGTTGGTGAAGAAGCGCAGCCCCGACGCGTCGAACCCTTTCAGCAGCACGGTGCGCGAGCGCGGTGCCCCGCCGGGGTCGACCGTGCTCAGCACCATCGCGTTGGGCTCGGCCAGTCCGGCCTCCGCGGCCTGAGAGAACCACAGGTCGAACAGGTCCATCGGACGTCCCGGCAGACCGGAGCGGCCCAGCGGTTCACCGGAATAGGGTTCGCGCAGTTCAGCAGGGTCACAATGGTTCACGATCGTGCATCCTCCACGGTTCGCCCGTCGAGCGCAAAGGATGGCGCCATGCCCGAGTTCACGCCCGGACTCGAAGGAGTCACGGCCTTCCGGACCGAGATCGCCGAGCCGGACAAGGACGGCGGGGCCCTGCGCTACCGCGGGGTCGACATCGAACAGCTCGTGGGGCGGGTGACCTACGGCCGCGTCTGGGGGCTGCTGGTCGACGACGCCCTGGACCCGGGCCTGCCCTCGGCCGACCCGCTGCCCCCGCCGGTGGACACCGGCGACGTGCGGGTGGACGTGCAGGCCGGCCTGGCCGCCTTCGCCCCCGCGATGGGGCTGCGGCCGCTTCTGGACACCGACCCGGCCCAGGCGCGCGAGGACGTGGCGCGGGTGGGCGCCACGGCTCTGTCGGTGATCGCCGACGCCGCCCGCGCCGGCTCGGGCGAGCGCACCCGGGTCCCCGACGCGCGCGTCGCCGAGGGCGCCACCGCGGTGGAGCGGTTCATGATCCGGCTGCGCGGCGACCCCGACCCCGACCACGTGCGGGCGGTGGACGCCTACTGGACCTCGGCGGCCGAGCACGGGATGAACGCCTCCACCTTCACCGCCCGGGTGATCGCCTCCACCGGGGCCGACGTGGCCGCGGCGGTGTCCGGGGCGGTGGGGGCGATGTCGGGGCCCCTGCACGGCGGCGCCCCGGCCCGGGTGCTGCACATGCTGGACGAGACCGAGCGGGTCGGCGACGCCCGCACCTACGTGCGCCGGGCCCTGGACCGCGGCGACCGGCTGATGGGGTTCGGGCACCGGGTCTACCGGGCCGAGGACCCGCGCGCCCGGGTGCTCCGGCGCACCGCCCGCGAGCTGGGCGCGGCCCGCTACGAGGCGGCGGCCGCGCTGGAGGAGGCGGCCCTGGCCGAACTGGCCGAGCGCAAGCCGGACCGGGTGCTGGCCACCAACGTGGAGTACTGGGCGGCGGTCGTGCTCGACGTCGCCCGGGTCCCCGCCGACCTGTTCACCCCGATGTTCACCGCCGCCCGGGTCGCCGGGTGGTCGGCGCACATCCTGGAGCAGCGCCTCACCGGCCGGCTGGTGCGGCCGAGCGCGGAGTACACCGGGCCGCCTCCGCGCCCGCTGGAGGACGTCGCGGGCGCGGAGGCGGCGCTCGCCCAGGGGGTCTGAGAGGGGCGGCGACGAACACCGGTTCACATCCGCCGGTCAGAGCGCGGATTTCCCGAGGCGCACCCCTCACCTGCGGCGCGATCGGCCCGCCCACTACCATGACCCGGGTGAGCGACATTCAGATCCCCGCGAACCTGCTGCCCACAGACGGACGATTCGGGTGCGGCCCCTCGAAGGTCCGCCCCGAGCAACTGAAGGCCCTCGCCGATTCCGGATCCGCCTACTTCGGCACTTCGCACCGGCAGAAGCCGGTCAAGTCGCTCGTCGGGCGGGTGCGGAGCGGACTGGCGTCGCTGTTCTCCCTGCCCGAGGGGTACGAGGTGGTGGTCGGCAACGGCGGCACCACCGCGTTCTGGGACATCGCCGCGCACGGCCTGATCCGCGAGCGCTCCCAGCACCTGAACTTCGGGGAGTTCTCCTCGAAGTTCGCCAAGGTCGCCCAGGGCGCCCCCTGGCTGGGCGAGCCCACCGTCATCACCACCGACCCCGGCACGCACGGCGAGGCCCGCGCCGAGGAGGGCGTGGACGCCTACGCGCTCACCCACAACGAGACCTCCACCGGCGTGGCCGCCCCGATCCGCCGCCCGGACGGCGCCGACGCCGACTCCCTGGTGCTGGTCGACGCCACCAGCGGCGCCGGCGGCCTGCCGGTCGACATCGCCCAGACCGACGTCTACTACTTCGCCCCGCAGAAGTGCTTCGCCGCCGACGGCGGGCTGTGGGTCGCGATCATGTCCCCCAAGGCGCTGGAGCGCGCCGCCGCGATCGCCGACTCGGGGCGCTACATCCCGACGTTCCTCTCGCTCACCACCGCGATCGACAACTCCCGCAAGGACCAGACCTACAACACCCCCGCGGTGGGCACGCTGCTGCTCTTCGCCGAGCAGATCGAGTGGATCAACGCCCGGGGCGGGCTGGACTGGGCGGTCTCCCGCACCGCCGAGTCCTCCCAGGCCCTCTACACCTGGGCGGAGAAGACCTCCTACACCAGCCCGTTCGTCACCGACCCGGCGCAGCGCTCGCAGGTGGTGGGCACCATCGACTTCGACGAGTCGGTGGACGCCGCCAAGGTCGCCGCGGCGCTGCGGGCCAACGGCGTCGTGGACACCGAGCCCTACCGCAAGCTCGGCCGCAACCAGCTGCGCATCGGCATGTTCCCGGCGGTGGAGCCGGCCGACGTGCAGGCGCTGACCTCCTGCATCGAGCACGTGGTCGGCGAGTTGGCCTAGGCTCTGCGGACCCGGTAGACATGGGGGTCGGCCCGTCCGGGGCCGGCCCCCCTTCGTTTCCCTGACAAGCCCCAGGCCGGGAGTGGATCGCCCAGTGCGCAGGAACAAGCGGCAGCCCGACACGCTGATCGTCTCCCACCGCGGCGCGCCGGGGCACCGGCCCGAGCACACCCTGGCCTCCTACCGGCTGGGGGCGCGGCACGGCGGCGACTTCATCGAGACGGACCTGGTGGCCACCGCCGACGGGGTGCTGGTGGCCCGGCACGAGCCGGAGATCGGCGGCACCACCGACGTGGCGGACCGCCCCGAGTTCGCCGACCGGCGCACCACCCGCACGGTGGACGGGGCCGAGCACACCGGCTGGTTCGTGCAGGACTTCTCCCTGGCCGAGCTCAAGACGCTGCGCGCCACCGAGCGCATCCCCGGCGTGCGGCCGGAGAACGCCTCCTACGACGGCGAGTTCGCCGTCCCCACACTGGAGGAGATCATCGCGCTGGCCAAGGAGCTCACCGCGGAGCTGGGCCGGCCGATCGGGATCTACCCCGAGACCAAGAGCCCGGCCTACCACGAGGCCGCCGGGCTGGAGCTGGAGCCGCCGCTGGCCGAGGCGCTGCGCGCGCACGGCCTGGCCGGCCCGGAGCCGGAGGTCCCGGTCTTCCTGCAGTCCTTCGAGAGCGGCAGCCTGAAGAAGCTGGCCGGCCTGGAGGTCCCGCTGGTCTTCCTCATGGAGGACGCCGAGCCCTGGCGGGCCTACACCGACGAGGCCGGCCTGGCCGAGGCGGCGTCCTTCGCGCACGCCATCGGCCCGGAGAAGAACATGGTGGTGGCCCGAGAGGAGGACGGCTCGCTCGGGGAGCCGACCGGCCTGGTGGAGGCCGCGCACGAGGCCGGGCTGCTGGTGCACCCCTACACCTTCCGCAGCGAGAACCACTTCCTCCCGGCGGACCTGCGCTCGGAGGGCTCCGAGCGCGACTACGGCTCCTTCGCCGCCGAGTACGCGGCGTTCTTCGCCGCAGGCGTGGACGGGGTGTTCACCGACTTCTCCCGGCACGCCTTCCTGGCCCGCGAGATCCACGCCGACCAGGGCTGAGCCGCGTGTTCAGGTTCTGCGGACCAGGAGGACGATTCCGGCGATGACCGCGGCGGCCACGCCGGCGCCGCCGAGGATGAACGTCAGCGCTCCGGGGGCCGTGTCGGCGGTGGCGCCGTCGGCCTCCGAGGACGCGTCCCCGGACGGGGAGCTCTCGGCATCGTCGGCGCTCGGTCCGCCCGCCCCGCGCATGTGGCCGGGCACGGGCACCTCCCAGACGGGGCTCTCCAGGCCTTCGGTCCCGACCAGGACCGACTCCCCGTCGGGCGTGAAGGTCAGCGACTCGCCCTGTTCGGACTCGGGCAGCCCGATCCGCCCCACGCTCTTTCCCGGCACGCCCTCTGAGGCGTCGTAGAACGTCACGCCCCAGTAGGTGCGAATGGCATAGTGCGACCCGTCCGGGGCGAAGGCCGCGTCGGTGGCGTACAGCGGCGCCGAGTCCACGCGCTCCAAGCTGTCGGTGCCGTCGGGGTCGAGCTCCTCCGGGGCGGCGTACAGTCCTCCGGCGACCTCCTTGCTCACCACGTACAGGCGGCCGTCGCGCGGGTCGATCATCATGCCCTCGGCGTTGCGGCCGCCGTCGGCGTAGGTGAAGGTGAACGCCTCGGCCTCGACGGTCGCGTCGGCCAGGTCCTCGGGCTCGGGGAAGCGGTAGACCCGGATGCTGGGCCATCCGCCCTCGAAGTTGTCGCCGATGTCGCCGATGTGCACGGCGGACCGCCCGTCCGGGCCCTCGGAGACCGCCACCGCCTCCCAGTCGCGCAGCTCCACGCCCTCCCCGGTCAGGGTCAGGACGGCCTGTGTGCTCCCCTGGCCGTCCACGGCGAAGACCTCGGGCGCGTAGTCCCCGCTGTCGTTGTGCGTCCAGTACACGTCCTCGTGGGCGGCCGAGGCGGCGAGCCCGCTGGACTCGGCGATGCGGGGGTCCTGGATCCGGAAGCGGACCTGCGCGCCCCCCGGCACCGCGGACGGGTCGGGGGACGGCTCGGCCGCCGCGGGCGGGGCGGCGGGGACGGCGGCGGCCCCGGCCGCCGCGGTGAGCAGGGCGCAGGCCGCGGCGGCGGCGCGGTGGTGCATGCCGCCATCCTGCCATCACCGCCGCGGCGCATCCCGTGAGCACCCCGGGTGAGGACGGGTCCGGTTGCGGGCATGTTCCGCGTACCACCGTCGCCTCCGCCGGAGAGGAAGGCCCCCATGAGGATCATCGCCTGCCTGAACGGCGACCGCAGGCCCGGCGCGCACCCGGCGCTGCCGGTCTCGGCCGAGCAGATCGCCCTGGACGCCGCGGCCGCGGTGGCCGCCGGGGCCGACGAGGTGCACGTCCACCCCAGGGACGGCTCCGGGGGCGGGGCCCTAGAGCCGCAGGTGCTCTCCCCGATGCTGGAGCGGCTGCACGCCGCCGTGCCGGGCGTGCCGGTGAGCGTGACCACCGCGCTGAGCGCCGAACCGGACCCCTGGCGCCGCTACGACCTGGTGCAGCGCTGGGGCTCGCTGCCGGACTCGGCGACGGTGAACCTGCACGAGCCGGGCGCGGTAGAGGTGGCGCGGATGCTGGTGGACCGCAGGGTGCGGGTGGAGGCCGGGGTGGCGGACGTCGACGCGGCCCGGCTGCTGGCGGCGATCGGGATGGCCGCGGAGTTCGGCCGGGTGCTGGTGGCGCCGCAGGACACCGACCCGGACCGGGCGCTGGCCGAGGCCGAGCGCATCGAGGCGGTGCTGGACCGGGCGGGGATCGGCCTGCCGCGCCTGCTGCACGGGGTCGGGGAGGCGGCCTGGCCCGTGCTGGAGGCGGCGGCCGAGGCCGGGCACGACGTGCGCATCGGGCTGGAGGACACGCTGCGGGGACCGGACGGCGGGGAGGCGGCCGGCAACGCGGCGCTGGTGCAGGCGGCGGCGGAGCGGGTCAGCTCACGAGCGCGCCGATGACGACGATCAGCATGATCGCCGCGAGGATCGTCGGCAGCAGCCAGCGCTGCTTTCTGTTGTTGGTCAGCATGCTCATGGCACTCCTCAGCCTAGCGCCCAGGTCGCGGCGGTCCGGTACCGGCGCCCGCGGTCCCGGGGGCGGCTCTCCACCAGGTGCACCTCGCCAGCTTCCCAGAACGGCGTGGCCAGGGCGCCCAGGGCGGTCCGCAGCGCCGACAGGTGCGCGGGACGGCGGCTGCGGGCCAGGGTGAGATGCGGCACGAAGGGGCGGCGCTCGACCCGCACCCCGCCCGTGCGCGCCGCCCGGCGCAGGCCGGCGGCGGGCCCGGCGAGCGGGGAGGCGGTGTGCTCGCCCTGCACGCCCGCCCACAGCACGGTCGCGGCGGTGTCGTCCCCGGGGAAGGTCCCGGCCCCGCGCAGCGAGACCCGTTCGGGGCCGTGGCGGGCCAGCTCGTCGGTGAAGGCCTGCTCCAGGGCGGGCAGCCGCCCGGGGGCGGTCTCCCCGAGGAACAGCAAGGTGATGTGCCGGTCCTCGCGCCGCGTCCACCGCAGTCCCGGGGCGGGATGCTCGCCCAGGGCCTCGCGGACGGCCTCTTCGGCCGCGTCCAGCACGTGCTCCGGAGGGGTCACCGCGATGAACAGGCGCATGTCGCCACCCTGTCAGCCGTGGGCCCCACAGGGGCACGGGTGACCGCGACGAACGGGCTCCGGCCGCTCAGCCGCACACGGGCCTTCAGACGGCGGGCCAGCAGCACCCCGACCACGGCGGTGACCACCAGGGTGACGGCGCCGCCGGTCGCCAGGCTCACCCGCGGGCCGAGCGTGTCGGCCAGCACCCCCACGATGGGCGCTCCGATCGGGGCCATGCCGAGGAAGACCAGCATGTACATGCTCATCACCCGCCCGCGCAGCTGCGGGTCGACGCTGAGCTGGAAGAACGCGTTCTGGGTGGCGGTGAAGGTGAGGAAGGCGATCCCCATCGGCAGCAGCGCCAGCGTGAACCAGGCATAGCCGGGCGCCAGCGCGGCCACCACCTCCGTGGCGCCGAAGAAGAACGCGCCGATCAGCACGGTGCGCAGCCGCGGCCGCTCCCGCCGGGCCGACAGCAGCGCCCCGGCCAGCGCGCCCACAGCCAGCGCCGCCGCGGAGACGCCGAACGCGGCCGCCCCCGCGGTGAAGACGTTGTTGGTCATCAGCGCGATCTGGTTCTGCACGTTCGACCCGAACATCTGCAGGAAGGCGGTCATCACCAGCAGCAGCACCAGGTCCGGGCGCCCGGCCACGTAGCGCAGCCCCTCCCGGGTCTGGCCCTTGGAGCGGGGGGCGGGTTCGGTGGTCTCCAGCTCCGACGGGCGCATCATCCACAGCCCGGTGAGCACGGCCAGGAAGGAGAGCGCGTTGATGAGGAAGACCGGGCCGCTGCCGACGGCGGCGATGAGCACCCCTGCCACGGCGGGGCCGACCACGCGCCCCAGCTGGAAGCTGGCGCTGTTCAGGGCGATGGCGTTGGGCAGGTCGCGCTTGCCCACCATCTCCACCACGAAGGTCTGCCGGGCCGGGTTGTCCAGCACGGTGATCAGTCCGAGCCCAAGGGCGAAGACGTAGACGTGCCAGACCTGGGCCGCCCCGGCGGTGGCGAGCACACCCAGCCCCAGGGCGAGCACGCCCATGGCGGCCTGGGTGGCGATGAGCAGCCGCCGCTTGCCCGCCCGGTCGACCACGGTCCCGCCCCACAGGCCCAGCAGCAGCATGGGCAGGAACTGCAGGGCGGTGGTGACGCCCAGGGCGATGCCGCTGCCGCCGCTGAGCTGGAGCACCAGCCAGTCCTGGGCGATGCGCTGCATCCAGGTGCCGGTGTTGGAGACGACCTGGCCGGCCGCGAAGAGCCGGTAGTTGCGCACCGCCAGGGACCGGAACATCGCCGGCCCGCGGCGTCCGGCTAACTCCGGCTCAGCCGGTCCAGGATCTCCGCCGCCTCCCGCAGCACCTGTCTCTCGTGGGGCTCCAGCTCGCCCAGCCTCCGGGCCAGCCACTCCTCCCGGCGCCGCGTGTCCTGACGGACCAGGGCGCGGCCCTGGTCCGTCAGGTCCACCAGCTGCTGGCGCCGGTCCTGGGGGTGCGGTTCCCGGCGCACCAGGCCGCGCTCCTCCAGCGCGCTGATGATCCGGGTCATCGACGGCGGCTGGACCTTCTCGTGGTCGGCCAGGGCCCGCGGGGTCATCCGGCCCTGCCGGGCGAGCGCGAACAGGACGGCCCCCTGTCCGAGGGACAGCGAGGTGTCCGGGCGCTGCGCCCGCAGCCGCCGGGCCAGCCGCCCCACGGCCACGCGCAGGTCGGCCTCCAGGCCGGGTGTCTGATCGTCCATCCGCTCGGAGGGGTCGGGGTTCGTCATCAGCGGGACTCATTACTCTTGCTAACGAAATCGCGCGCCCGTGTCTTCCCTTCGGGCGGACAGGGCACCCTACCCCCACGGCGCCCCGCCACCGGCCCTACAGCCCGAGCAGCGCCTCGATCGGCCCCAGGCAGAAGAAGACCAGGAAGGCCGCGGAGACCACCCACAGCAGCGGGTGCACCTCTCGCGCGCGCCCCTGCACCGTGCGGATGAAGGTGTAGGCGATGAACCCGAACCCGATGCCGTTGGTGATCGAGTAGGTGAAGGGCATCGTCGCGATGGTGAGGAACGCCGGGACGCCGATCCCCAGGTCGGAGAAGTCGATCTTGGTGACCTGGGTCATCATCATGAAGCCGACGATGATGAGCACCGGGGTGGCGGCCTCGAAGGGCACCAGCTCCACCAGCGGGGCGAACAGCGTGGCGGCCAGGAACAGCAGGCCGGTCACGACCGGGGCGATGCCCGTCCGGGCTCCCTCGCCCACGCCCGCCGAGGACTCGGCGAAGACGGTGTTGACCGAGGCCGAGGCGCCGCCGCCGGCGACCGTGCCCAGCGCGTCCACCACGAGCACCTCGCGGGCGCGCGGGACGTTGCCGTCCTCGTCGAGCATCCCGGCCTGCCCGCCGACGCCGACCATGGTGCCCATGGTGTCGAAGAAGTCGGCCAGCAGCAGGGTGAAGACGAGCAGGATCACCAGCACCGCGCCGACATCGGCGAAGCCGCCGAACAGGTTGAACTGCCCCACCAGGCTGAAGTCGGGCACCGAGAGCACGTCGCCGAGCGAGGACGGCACCGCGGGCGCGGTCAGCGACCACCCCTCGGGCCGGGCCGTGGTCTCCACGACGATCGCCACCGCGGTCGCCACGGCGATCCCGATGAGCATGGCGCCCTTGACCCGGCGCACCATCAGGGCGATGGTCAGCGCCAGGCCCAGCACGAACACCGTGATCGGCCACCCGGAGAGCGCGCCGTCGCCCAGCTGAACCGGGACGGTGCTGTTCGCGGCGTCGGGCACGCGGGTGATGAACCCGGCGTTCACGAAGCCGACGAAGGCCAGGAACATGCCCACGCCGACCGCGATCGCCGTCTTCAGCCCGGCGGGGATGGCGCGGAAGACGGCGGTGCGGAAGCCGGTGAGCACCAGCACCAGCAGCACGATGCCTTCCAGCACCACCAGGCCCATGGCGTCGGCCCAGGTCATCTGGGGGGCGAGCGAGTAGGCCACGATCACGTTCAGCCCCATGCCGGCCGCCACCGCGAACGGGTAGCGGCTGACCACGCCCATGAGGATGGAGATCACGCCGCCGACCAGCGCGGTGGTAGCGGCGACCCGGGCGATGCCCAGCTCGTCGCCGGCCGCGTCGGGCGCGGTCCCGATGATCAGCGGGTTGAGCACGATGATGTAGGCCATCGCGAAGAAGGTGGCCAGTCCGCCGCGGATCTCCCGGGCGAAGGTGGACCCGCGCGCGCTGACCTCGAAGTAGCGGTCGATGCGGCCGCGGAGGCCGCCGGGGGCGGTGGGGCTGTCTGCGGCGGAGGGCGCCGGGGGTGGTGGTGCGTTCACTCGCTCGACCTTGGCATGTCGGGGATGGCTCCTGGGTTGCCTGACGGAATCAGATTAGTTGCATATTCACACGAATGCGGACATCTTAGACGAGTAGGATTCGTAGGAATCTCCAAGCCCGCCGCAGCCGCACGGGTTCGGGAACCGCCGCTGTGACCCGTCTCTCCCCTTCCCGTGCGGGGCCGCCCGGCGGCCGCCGGGAACCCGGCCCCTTCCCCGGTGTCCTAGCCTGGAGGCGTGCGCACACCCCGACGCCCGGACCCCGAGGTCATGGAGAGCGACTACCGCGTCCCGACCGCGCTGGGGACGCTGGCCTGGACGGTCGCGCTCGTCGTGCTGCTCGTCCGCGGCGAGGGCCTCGCGGACGGCGAGCGGTGGTGGATCTGGGTCTGCGCCGCGGGCATCGCCCTGGGGGTGTTCGGCTTCTTCTACGTCCCCTACCTGCTGGGCAGGCGGGAGGCCGCCGAGCGCCGCCGCGACGGGGAACGTGCGAGCGGCTCTGAGGCGACCGATAATGGGCCCCGTGCCTGAATCGCTCCGCCCCTTCCCGCGCCGGCTCGCCGACCGGCTCCGGCGCATCCTGATCGACGCCGACTACACCGTCTCCGGTGTGCGCGACCGGCTCGGCGGCACCGCCGCCCGGGCCCTGGCCCGCGAGCAGCTGGTGCCCGCGCTGCGCGCCACCGGCGGCGAAGAGGGCCTGGGACTGCTGCTGCGCCTGTGGTGGCTCCAGGAGCCCATCGCCGACAAGGCCGCGCGCGCCCTGCTCCCGGTCGACGAACTCGCCGAGCACGGCCTGCTCTCGGCCGCAGGCGGCGAGGTGCGCGCGCGGGTCCACCTGGGGCCGTGGGAACTGGAGGACGGCCGTCCCGGCTATGTCGTCAGCGACCCGACGGTCCGCCCCGGACAGGGCGTGCCCCGCCCCGACCACGTGGTGGGCGCGGGCGGCGCCTCCTCCACCCTCTCCAAGCTCATCGTGGACGGCCCGTTCGAGCGTGCGCTGGACCTGGGGACCGGGTGCGGCGTCCAGGCGCTCCACCTCTCCTCCCGCGCCGGCGAGGTGGTCGGCACCGACCTCAACCCCCGTGCGCTGCACCTGGCCGAGATCAGCTGCGCCCTGTCGGGCGTGGACAACGCGGCCATGCGGCGGGGGTCGCTGTACGAGCCCGTCGAAGGCGAGCGCTTCGGGCTGATCGTCTCCAACCCGCCCTTCGTCATCACGCCCGACCCGGCCCGCTACACCTACCGCGAGTCCGACATGGGCGGGGACGCGCTCTGCGCCGAGCTGGTGCGCCGCGCCCCCGAGCACCTGACCGACGGGGGCTGGTGCCAGCTCCTGGGCAACTGGCTGCACGTGGAGGGGGAGGACTGGCGCGACCGGGTCGGCGGCTGGGTCGCCGGGACGGGCTGCTCGGGCTGGGTGGTCCAGCGCGACGTGCAGGACCCCGCCGAGTACGTGGAGCTGTGGCTGCGCGACTCCTGCGAGCACGGCGGCCCCGAGTACACCCGCCGCTACGACGCCTGGCTGGACTACTTCGAGCGCGAGGGCGTCAAGGGGGTCGGCTTCGGCTGGATCTGCCTGCGCAACGACGGCGCCCAGGACGCGGCGGTGCGGGTGGAGGAGCTGCGCCACGAGATCGAGCAGCCGGTCGGCCCGTACCTGCCCGGCGTGGTGGACGGGGCGATGACCGCCCACCGCCTCACCGACGCGGCGCTGCTCTCGGCGCACGTGGCCCTGGCGCCCGGCGTCGTGGAGGAGCGCATCGGGGTGCCGGGGGCGCCGGACCCGCAGCGCATCGTCCTCCGCCAGGAGAACGGGCTGCACCGCGCCGCCCAGGTCGGCACGGTGGAGGCGGCCCTGGCCGGGGTGTGCGACGGGACGATGCCCGTCGGCCCGCTGCTGGACGCCATCGCCCAGCTCACCGAACAGGACGCGGCCCAGGTCCGCAAGGACGCCCCGGACGTGCTGCGCTCCCTGATCGCCGAGGGCTTCTTCCGGGTCGCCCGGTAGGCGGGCCCCTACTCCAGGTCGGCCTCGGCCAGGAGGAACGGGGCGCGGTCCGGGTCCCGCAGGACCGCGGCGACCAGGTGGCGCCGGGCCCAGGTGCCCGCGGACCAGCACAGGGCCCGCGCCAGGCCGTCGGGGGTGGACGCGTGCACCACCCCGTCGGCCACGCGCCACTCGGTCTCCGCGCCGTCCACCGTCAGCGTGTCGTGGTGCACGTAGGTGAGCGCACCGGCGGGGGCGAAGAGCAGGACCTCGTCGGGCACCGGGCGCACCCGGCCCGAGGACTCCACGCGGCCCTCGACCGCCTCCGAGAGCAGCGACAGGTCGAGCACGTCCGCCAGCGCCTCGGCCTGCTCGGCCGGGGCGAGCAGCAGCGGCCGCCCCTGCGCCAGCGGCAGCAGGTCGGGGGCGTCGACCACCAGGGCGTCCTCGGCGTCGGCCACCACGATCGCACCGCCGTCGACCGCCCGCACCCGCTCCGGGGGCACCACGCGCTCGGCCGGCACCCCGGCCAGCGCCGCCCAGATCCGGCGCAGCGCCGCATGCTCCACGTGCCGCTCCGGGTCGGCCAGCCGCTCCAGCAGGTCGTCCGGGCCGTCCGGGTCGGCCAGCAGCTCCTCCAGGGACGCGCGCACGCCCACCGCCCGGGCCAGCTCCGTGTCGATCCCCTCGGGCGCCTGCTCGTACAGCCCCTCCAGCACCGGGTCGGCGCCGGGCAGACGCAGGTCGCCGGGTCGGGAGCCGCCGATGAGCGCGCCGGTCCGCAGCCACCAGGCGGTGTAGGACGGGACGTCGGCGGCGCGCCCGCCCTCCAGCAGCAGCCGGGCGGGCTCGGTGACGGCACGGCGCGCCGACGAGTGGGCGATCAGTTCCAGCGCGCGCTCCCACCGGTCCGAGCGCACGAACTCCAGGTCGGCCACGGCGGTCAGCTCGGGCACGGTCGGCGGCAGGTCCTCCTCGCCCGCGCGCCGCACGGCCTCCTCGGCCCACTCCTCCAGCCCGTCCACCGGCAGGTCGTCCAGGGAGTCCTCCAGCGCCTCGCCCAGGGTGACGTCGTGGGCGCGCAGCACCGCGAAGCCGTCCAGGCAGCCCGCCGCCGCCAGCACCGCGCGGCCGTGCCGCTCCACCAGGTCCGGCGCGACCACCCCGAACGGCGCGTCGGCGGCGAGCACCTCCCGCAGCGGGCTGTCCGGAAGCAGCAGCTCCCCGGCGACCGAGTACCCGCCCTCGTCGTCGCGGAGCGCCAGCTCCGCGAGCCAGGGCCGCCCCCGGTCCGGGCCGCTCCCCGGGCCGACCGCCGCGACCAGCGCCAGCACGGGCCCGCTCACCGCCTCGGGGTCGTCGGCGTCCAGCGAGCCGCCGACCGCGGCCCGCACCGACGGGTCGTCCAGCACCGCCTGCGCACCGGCCTCCACCGCGCCGAGCCGCACCAGCAGCTCCTCGGCGGCCTCCGGGTGCACGATCCGAACCCCCAGCGGCGCCAGCACCGCCGGATCCAGCACGCCCGCCCCGAAGGACTCCCCGACCGGGAGCAGCAGCCCGCGCGGCCCGCGGACCAGGCGGCCGTCGGCCAGCGGCACCGGCAGCGCCCCCAGCTCGTCCAGGTCGGTGCCGCGGGCGGCCGAGGCGCGCAGCGCCCGGTACAGCCCCGCCCACCAGGACGGCTCGGCCTCCCGGTCGCCCAGCAGGTCGGCGAGTTCGGCGGGGCCGACCCGGCGCACCCGCAGCTGCGCCAGGGCGGGGTGGCCCGGGTCGGCCCCGGCGCCCAGCGCGGTGGGCAGCACGTCGGCGAGCACCTCGGCGACCTGCGGGCCGGGCTCGACCAGCACCGCGTCGATCGGGCGCACCGGGCGCCCGCGCACGGTGCGCAGGAACGGCGCCTCCTGCAGCGGCTTGGCCGCCGCCGCGCGGAAGCGCCCGTCGAAGGACCCGTGGCCCAGCGAGGGCAGCGGCACCAGGTCGAGCGCGGCGCGCGGCTCCAGCCGGGCCAGCAGGTCGGCGTAGGCCTCGGCGGCCTCGCCCACCAGCGCCTCGGCCGCGGGGCCCTCGGCGATCCGCCGCCGGTCGGGGCTCAGCGGGAAGGAGCCGATCAGCAGCGCGGGCAGGGCCAGCTCGGCGTCGCCGGGGGTGGGTGCGTGCACCACGCGCGCAACGCCGTCGGGCAGGCCGGCCGAGCCGTCCTCTCCGACCGCGGTGGCCCAGGTGAGCGTCCACTCCAGGCGGGAGCGCTCCTCGGTGGGGCGGTCGGCCAGCAGGGCGGGCTCGAAGCGCCCGGTGCGGGTGACGGTGCGCCAGCGGGTGGTGCGCTCGGCGCCGCCCTCCTCGGCGGAGGTGGTCACCACGTCGACGGCGCCGCCGTCCGCAGCGTCTTCCGCGGCCCGGTCCCCGGTGTCCGGGGCCGCGCGCCTGCTCAGCACGCGGGCCGGGCGGCCCTCGGACTCCACCCGCACCTCACTCAGCGCGGGCAGGGCCAGCAGCAGGGCCTCACCGGTCTCCTCCAGGAGCTCGGCGACCCGCCGCCGGGTGTCGGCGTCGCGCAGGAGCAGGGTGACGGCGGTGGTGTACCCCTCCGGCACGGCCCCCTGGCCCGCGGCCGGGTCGGCGGGGAAGGGCAGGCGCAGCAGCGGCAGGTCGCCGCCGCGCCGCTCCAGCTCTTCGGCCAGTCCGGGGTCGGCGCGCCCGGGCCCGATGAGGCCGGTGCGCACCTCCTCCCGGGCGAGCGCGCGCGACCAGCGCACCGCCCCGTCCGCCGATGCGGCGGTGACCTCGTCCGACAGGGCCGCGACGGCGGAGAATCCGACGCCGAACCGGCCCACCGCCCCGTGCCCCTCGCCGCCCCTCTTGGCGGAGGCGCGCAGCGTGGACATCGACTCCACGCCGTCGGCGGTCAGCGGCGCACCGGTGTTGGCGGCGGTGAGCACGTCACCGCTCAGGCGCAGCAGCAGGCGTCCCGGAACGCCCGCGCGCGCAGCGGCGTCGGCGGCGTTCTGGGCCAGCTCGACGACCGCGCGGTCCCGGTACCCGCCGAGCGCGTGGTCCTCCTCGGCGTTGGCGTCCTCCCGGAAGCGCGCGGGCGCGGCCGCCCATCCGTCGAGCACGCGGCGCCGCAGCTCCGAGGTGCCGAACGGGTCGGTCTGCTTGGCGGCCATGGGGGCTCCTCCCGAGTGGGTGCGGGACTACCGTACGCGACGGCGGGAGGGGCGTCGGAGGGGTTTTCGGCCGTGCCGTCCGGCCCGGTCAGCCCTCGGTGGAGACCAGTTCCAACTCGCTGGTGTCGTCGAAGACGATGTGGTCGTATCCGAGCTCGTCGATGACGGGCACGGGGGACGGCTCGCTGCGCACCGCCTCCCGGACGGCCTCGGAGTGCGCCCCGCAGCCGTGGTCGTAGGAGACCACCCGGCCGTCGTCGGGGGCGAACTCGTTGGCGCACACGCCGAACATCCGGCGCAGGCCGCCGGCGAGCGGGGTCATGAAGCCGCAGGTGGAACAGGTGGCCGGGGCGGCGGCGGCGATCGCGCTGCGCGGGCCGGCCTCGCCCTCGTACCAGCGCTCGGCGGCGGCGTCGCGGCCCTCCCGGGACAGCACGCGCGGCCGGCCCAGCCCCATCTCCCAGGGGGCGGTCCGGTCGTCGGCCTCCTCCTCCAGGGCGTCGGCGGGTGCGTAGGCGAAGCCGGGCTCCAACCGGTCGTCGTCGGCGGAGGTGGGCAGCAGGTCGCCCACGCCCAGGTCGCCCGGGCGCAGCCGCTCCTTCCACGGAACCCACTGCGGCGCCAGCAGCGCCTCGGGGCCCGGGAGCAGCACCGCCTCGTTGACGGTGACGACCTTGGCGCGCGCCGCGCGCACGACGGTCACGGCGTAGTGCCAACCCGGGTAGGCGGCGTCGCGGCACTCGAACAGGTGGGTGACCAGGCGGTCGCCCTCCACGTGCGCGGACAGGTGATCGCCAACCCACTCCGGACGGGAGATCTCGACGGCGGCGCTCCGCGCGAGGTCGACCGCCTCGATGCATGCCTTGTCTGGTGCGGGGTTACGACGGCTAGGGCTCACACTCCCCATCTTCGCCGATGGGAACCACCGCCGAGTCCACGACACCGACTCGATAGACGACCGTTACGTCGGATTGGGGAGGTACGGGGGATTCTCCGCCGCCCCCGCAGGCGATCTGTGGCGGGGACCACACCGCGGCGCTCGCTCAGGCCTCCAGGTCGTCGGCGACCACGCGCAGCACTTGGGCGATCTTGGCCGCCTCCTTGCGGTCGGGGTGCTTGCCCCGGCGGTAGGTCGAGGAGACGCCGTCCAGGAGCTTGATGAGGTCCTCGGTGATGACGACCATCTCGTCGGGCTTCTTGCGCATCGCCTTGGCCACCGAGCGCGGCGCGTCGAGCAGCTTGACCTGCAGCGCCTGGGCGCCCTTGCGCCCTTCGACCACCCCGAACTCCACCCGCTGGCCGGAGCGCAGGGACGTGGTCCCCGCCGGCAGCGCCGAGGAGTGCACGAAGACCTCGCCGCCGTCGTCACGGGTGAGGAAGCCGAATCCCTTGTCGCCGTCGTACCACTTGACCTTGCCGGTGGGCACGTGTGACCTCACGCTCTCGCCGTCGGACCCTAAGGGGCGAGGCCGGGGAATCCGCCGCGAATGGGGGCGAATGTCCGCTCGGCCTCTCGGATCCATCTTTCCATAGGGGGCTTTCCAGGCTAATGCTCGACGAACACGCCGAGCGAGGGGCCGAAGGCCACATGTTCCCCGAAATGCCGATAAACCCCGAGGGCCGTAACCGGCCATCCCCGCGCATGCGAGAGGCCCGGACGCGGATCTCCGGGCCTCTCCTTTGACGTCCGCCCCCGTCGCCGCTGGTTGCGGAGTTTCGGGACGGGACCCGGCGGGACCGGGGCGGGCGTCAATCCCCCTGCGCCCCCGGCCGGTGACCGGCGCCGAACCCGGTGGCGCACCGTCATGATTACCCGCGCCGCGAGCCCGCAACGCGTCGAAAACCCCTGGTCAAGCAGGATATTCCGGAGGATTTAACGGCCGATGACCCGAGGCGGGCGCGACCGCGGCGATCCGGACCACCAGGTACACCGCGCAGGCCGCCGCGGCCAGCCGCAGCCCGACCACCCCGGTCGAGGTGAGCGACTCCAGGACGATCTGGTCGATGTAGGGCGCCTCCCCCTGCCAGAACGCCATGGCCACCAGGGTGGCCGCCGGCGGCGCCCCCGCGAGGACCCACTTGTCGCGGCGCGTCCAGACCTTGCTCAGCACCACCATCGCGCCCCCGATGATCCACAGGAACGCCGCCTCGGCCGCGAGGGCGCCGGCCGCGTACAGCAGCAGGACCAGCAGCTCGGAGGGGTGGTCACGGAAGGCCGCCGCAGTGGCCGACCAGCGCCGGAGGAGGCGGCGGCCGGCGCCCCTGCCGTCCCCCTGCGCCGCGATCCGGGTGGTCGGGGTGATGGGACCGCCGCTCTCCGGGCGCACCGACACCGCCCGCGCGCCCCGGGCGCCCAGCCAGCCGGGGTCCGGCCCGCCCCGCCACGGCGGCGGTGTGCGCTTGCGCAGGACCGAGCGGCCGGGATCGGCCCGCTCCCCGCCGTCGGCTCCGTCCCCGTCCTCTCCGTCGCCGTCCTCCGGTCCGCGCTCGGCGTCGAGCTCGGCGCGCACCAAATCGTCCGGGTCGCCGAAGGACTCCAGGACCCGCCGCACCTCCTCGGCGGTGCGGGCCCCCGAGGCGCGGCGGGCCTCCTCCACCCGGCGGCGCACGTCGGCCAGGAAGGAGGCGCGCCGCCGTGAGGGGACCGCTCCGTAGGCGGCGTCCCCCACCCGCGACAGGAAGTCCAACACAAGGCGGTCGGGCTGCTCGCTCATGGACACATGGTGCACCGCCCGGAACGCCCGCGCCGCCCGGTCCCGGCCATCGGATTGCGGATGGGCACCGCATCCACGACTCGGTGACCGAAAGTGGCCACGCGGTCGCCCTCCGAGAGGTATAGATGGAGGCCGCCGCCCGCACCCCGGTGCGGCACCACCACCAGCGACAGCGAGAGGCAGAGCATGCGCGCACGCCGAACGGCGGCCCTGGCCGCCGCCCTGGCCGGGCTGCTGGCGACCGCGGCCCCCGCGGCCGCGGACGGCGGCCCCGGCACCCTGGACCTGTACTCGGGCCCGGGACTGGGCCACACCACCCTGGAGGGCGGCGGCTGCCACACCTTCCCCGACAAGCGGATGGTGAACCTGGCCGACTCCGAACCCGCCGCCGACTACGTCTTCCACCCCGGCCCGGACTGCACCGGAACCCCCGTGGGGAGCGGCCGTGACGACTCCCAGTGGATCCCGCCGCTGTGGGGGGTGCGCTCGGTCGACGTGCGTTTCGGCTGACCCCGGTCGGGGACGCGGCACCGGGGGCGCGGCGCCCGCATGGCCCGCCGGGAGCCGCTGCGGCTAGGCTGCAGACGCTCCCGACGCCTGAGAGGCCAGAGAGGATCGCCCGGCCGCCATGAGCGAACCCCAGCTGCCGCCCGGTGCCGCGTCCCCCCGCGACGACCACGGCCCCCCGGCCGAGCGGGCCGCCGCCTCCCCCGCGGACGCCCCGCGGACCGGTGGCGCGTCCAGCTCCACCATGGCGCTCATCCTGCACGCCCTGACCTTCCTGTGCTGCGCCAACTGGATCTTCGGGATCGTCGGCATCGTGTTCGCCGTGCGCGCCGCCCACATGCGCGACCGCGGCCGGCCGGAGCAGGCCGAGACCCTCACCCGGTACTCCTGGTACTGCCTGGGCGCGGCCGCGGTCATGTTCGTCGTGATGTCCGTGCTGACGCTCTGGCTCTTCACCCAGGCCGGGTCCTGGGTCCAGGACGCCGTGCCGGTGGGGTACTGACGCCCGGCCGGAACCCGTGGGCGCCCGACCGCGTCGTGGTTATCGTGGGGGGAACGGCCGCCCACCGACGGCGCCGCGGGGGAGGGGGAACCGACCGTGCACGGACACCGCTCGGCCATCGAGCGCTTCTGGGAGGACTCCGGGCCGAACCCGTCCCCCGTGTACAGCGCGCCCGCCACGCACGACGCGCCACCGGTGCCGCAGGCACCGCCCGCCTCCATCCCTCCACCGCCGCAGCACCGGCCGGGCCCCGCGGCCGCCCCCTTCGCCCCACCGCACGCGCCGCCCGCCGGGCCGCCTCCGCGGACCGGGGCCGCCGCGGCCGCGCTGCTGTGCGCCGTGCTGACCCTGGCCTTCCCCGCCCTGGGGGTACTCGCCGGGCTGCCGGTGCTGGCGGTGCTCTCCAACATCCCCGGCCTGGTCTTCGGGGCCCTGGCCGTGGCCAACCGGCACGACCCCGAGGCGGTCGAGCGCAACATCGCCCGCACCTGGGCCTGCACGCTGGGCTACCTGCTGCTGATCGCGCTCGTCCTGCTGGCCATCGCCGCGCTGATCACCGCGCTCACGCCCTGACCGCCCCGGCCGACCACCGACGACCCGAACCGCGAGAGAGGCATCCCATGAGCGCACCCTGGCCCGGCCAGGAGAACGACCCGAACCGCCGGCCCGGCGGGTACGGTCCCCCTCCCGGCTACCCGACCGGAGGGCAGCCGCAGTACCCCTACGGGCAGCAGCCGGCGGGCCCGCCTCCGCCCGCACCCTACGGCGTGCCGATGGAGAACCCGGAGATCGAGCCTTTGCGGGGCGGGGCCATCGCCGCCCTGGTGACCAGCGCGATCAGCCTGATGCTGTGCGGCTCGCTCGGCGGGATCATCGGCATCGTCTTCGGCATCCTGGCCCTGGTGGAGAAGCAGGACGCGGACAAGGTCCGGCGCTTCACCAAGTACTCCTGGATCGCCACCATCGTCGGCATCGTCCTGATGGTGCTGCTGTTCGCGGCGATCCTGATCCTGCCGTTCGTGATCGCGGCGTTCACCGTTCCGGCCGGGGCGTACTGACCGGCGCCCCCGGAGGGGTCGCGCCCCTCACAGCGAGGGCAGCGCCCCCATCAGCAGCGTTCCCCCGGCGATCGCCCAGGCCAGCAGGGCGTAGACGAGGGTGCGCGAGCGCAGGGCCGCGTCGACGCGCATGGCGGGGGTCGCGAACGCGGCCACCATCAGGATCATCGCGAGCATCGCGGGGATCGTGGAGGCGATGGCGAAGATCGTCATCTGGTGCGCGCACTCCGCGTAGCCCGGCGCCCCGGGGTCGCCACAGAACACGTCGTCTCCTGGTCCGAAGGTCGGGTGCCCCAGCACCGTACCGCTCCCGGCGGGGAAATACCGCCGGGAGCGCTTTACACCGCACCGCGTTGCGTCGAATCATGAGGGGGCACCCCGACCCGAGGAGGTACCCCCCATGGCCGACCCGTCCGGGCGCACCGGCTTCCGCTCCATCGGCGGAGGCGGTCTGAACTGGGACTCCTTCCCGCTCCGGCTCTTCACCAAGGGCAACGCCAAGTTCTGGGACCCCGCCGCCGTGGACCTGACCCGGGACGCCGAGGACTGGAAGTCGCTGAGCACCGAGGCCCAGGAGCGGATCCTGCGGCTGTGCGCGCAGTTCGCCGCCGGGGAGGAGGCGGTGACCGAGGACATCCAGCCCTTCGTGCGCGCCATGGCCGCCGAGGGGCGGCTGGGCGACGAGATGTACCTGACCCAGTTCGCCTTCGAGGAGGCCAAGCACGTCCAGGCCTTCCGGCTGTGGCTGGACGCCCTGGGCGTCACCCACGACCTGCACGCCCACGTCGACCGCAACGAGGGCTACCGCGCGCTCTTCTACGAGGAGCTCCCGGCCTCGCTCAACGCGCTGCTGGAGGACCCGAGCCCGCACAACCAGGTGCGCGCCTCGGTCACCTACAACCACGTCATCGAGGGCGCCCTGGCCCTGACCGGCTACTACGCCTGGAACCACATCTGCACGGTGCGCGGCATCTTCCCCGGCATGCGGGAGATCATCCGCCGCATCGGCGACGACGAGCGCCGCCACATGGCCTGGGGCACGTTCACCTGCCGCCGGCACGTCGCCGCCGACGACGCGCTGTGGCCGGTGGTCACCGAGCGGCTGGAGGAGCTGATGCCGCACCTGAAGGCCACCGTCGAGCGCGACGACGAGCCCATGACCGGTGAGGAGCAGCAGTACCAGCTTCCGCAGGGGGAGCTGCTCGGCTACGCCACCGACCGGGCCCTGCGGCGGCTGGGGGCGATCGAGACCGCGCGCGGGGTCCCGGTGGCCCGCATCGACCTGGACGCCTCCCCCGAGGACCTGGAGGAGCGCTTCGGGGAGGAGGACCGCCAGGCCATGTCCCGCCTGGCCTGAGGGGCCGACCCGCGTGCGGTCCGGGTCAGCGCTTGCCCTCCAGCAGCACCAGGTCGATCGCGATGCCCGAGGCCACGGCCAGGGTCTTCAGCGGGTCGGGCAGGTTCGGGTAGCGCTGCCAGACCTGGTAGCTGTCGGCGGCGGTGAAGAACTCTCCGAAGCTGGGGAAGTTGCGGTCGACCCGCCCGACCTCGTGCTCGTGGTTGTCGGTGATCTGGAACTCGAACGCGCCGAAGTTGCCCTTGACCGCGCCCACCGGCTGCTTCCAGGCGTCGAGCAGCCGGAAGCTCGCCTTGAACAGCTTGAAGTCCTGGTCGATGTAGCCGATCGGCCTGCCGTCGGGGTAGGCGATGGTGGTCGTTGCGGTGAACATCGCCCAGGACTTCTCGATGTACAGGCGCGGGTGCCCCCAGGCGTCGTTCACCATCAGCTTGCGCGCGAACCCGGCCGTGTTGTCCGCGATGAAGCGCAGGGCCTTCATCCCGCCGTCCAGCCCGACTTCGTGGATGTGCGCCACCGGCCGCCCGTGCGCGTCGTAGCAGTAGTACTCCGACTCGTCGATGAGGAAGCGCTTCGGCTGCTTCACCACGATCGGCACTGTGTTGAAGAGGTCCACGAGCGCTTTCGACGCGCGCGCGGGCGCCACGGTTCCCACGCCCCTCAGGCGCCGTCCACGCCGTCCGCTCCGCCCCCGCCACCGGACAGGATCCGGTGCACGAGGGCGCCGATGAGCGCGTCCGGGTCCCCTTCTCCGTCGAGCACGCCGGGCAGCGTGAGCTGCTCGACCACCAGACCGGTCATCGCCTGGTGGAGCAGGACCACTGGAGGCGGTCCGCGAACTCAAGCGGGAGGAGGGCGGGCTGGGCGTCTGCCTGGTCAGCGGCCCGACGCTGGCCGGGGCGCTGCTGCCGGAGATCGACGCGGTCTTCCTCAAGCGGTACCCGGTGGTGGCGGGCGCAGGGCTGCCCCTGTTCGCGGGGGCGGGGTTCGCCCCCGCCGCGTTCACCCCGGTCGAGAGCCACCGCTTCGACGGCGGCGCCGACTACACCCTCTACCGGCGCGCCTGAGTCCGGCCGCCCCTCTCAGGCCAGGGGCGGGGGAACGGGCAGCGCTTCGAAACCGACGCGCTCCCCGTCGCGGGTCACGGTCAGGCCGTCCGGACCGGAGCGGCCCGACAGCCAGGCCAGCAGGGCCGCCCCGGGCCCCTCGGCGCGCAGCGCCGCGGGCCCCGAGCCGATGGTGCCCGCCCCGGCGATCTCCACCGCCGGCAGGTCCGCGCCGGCGAGCCGCCCGACCAGGGACTCCAGCTCGCGGGAGACGAAGCCCTCCGGCCAGTGCCCGGGGGTGTAGCCCGCGTCCAGGTCGACGTGGTGGTACTCCAGCTCCCGGTACCGCATCCCGAGCAGCTCCGCGGCGGAGAACACGGCGCCCGACCGGTGCCGCACCTCGAAGGCCCACGCCTCCTCCGGCATCGCGGCCACCGCCGCGGCCAGCCGGTCGGCCGACGAGCGCAGGTCCGCGGCCTGTTCGGGGGCGGGGCGGGGGGCGCCGGCCGCGATGTCGGCGTCACGGGCCTCCTCGCTGCGGTACATGGGGGCCTCCCGGCCCTCCCGCGCCGCCTCCAGTACGCCCGCCACGGCGTCGGCGTTGCGGGCCACATGGGTCAGCACGTGGCCGCGCGTCCAGCCCGGGAGCAGGGAGGGGACGGCCACCTCCTCGGGGGTCAGCCGTTCGGCCGTGCGCACCAGGCGCCCGGTGGCCGCGTCGATCTCGCGCATGTCCATGCCGGAAGCCTACTCAGGCCCCGGCGCCCCTGAGGGTTCCGGTCGTCTGCGCGCCCGGCTCGAAGACGACGCAGGAGATGTCCCGGTCCAGGTCCTCGAAGGCGCCCCGGGTGGGCGTGTAGAAGCTGAACTCGTAGTCCGTCTGCTGATCGAAGGGCACGCCGATGAAGGATGCGAACTCCTCCTGGCAGAACTCCTGCGCCTCGTCCAGGATGCCCTGCTCGCCGGGCCACTCCGGCTCCGAGGAGACGGTGGCGGCGTAGACCTCCGAGTCGTGCGGCTGCGCGCAGTCGACCTTGGGGACCTCGGAGACCTCGCCCTCGAGGGTCTCGTCGTTGAGGCAGTCGCCGACGGAGATGTCGAAGGCGGCGACGTCCTCCTCCTCGGCGGGCGGCGGCGAGGACGCGGGCGCGTCCTCCTCCGGCTCCTCTGCGGGGGCCGCGGACTCCGGCGGGGCCGTGTCGCTCCCCTGCTCGCGAGCGGCCCGGTCGGCCGCCTCCTCCAGATTGGCCAGGATCGTGCCGCACCCGGAGGCGGTCAGGGCCGCACCGGCGAGCGCCAGCGCGGCGACGGTCCGCTGGGCGGCCGGAGCGAATCGGACGGGCATGGGGGAACTCCAAATCGGTGATCGGCGGGGCGGCGCCCGAGGGGGCCGGCGAGGGGCGCCGTCCGCTCCGACGCCGTTCACGGGGCCCCGGTTCCCCGGTATCGGCCGCCGATTCGCCCCGTGCCTCCAGGACATGCGAAAGGGCGGCCCCCGGTGGCCGGGGACCGCCCTCGTCGTCGCAGGCTGTTCGCCGCGTACCCGGAAGGCCGGGACGGGGACTAGAAGTCCATGCCGCCCATGCCGCCCGTCGGGTCGCCGCCGCCGGCGGCCTGCTTCTCCGGCTTCTCGGCGATGACGGCCTCGGTGGTCAGGAACAGGCCGGCGATGGAGGCCGCGTTCTGCAGAGCCGAGCGGGTGACCTTGGTCGGGTCGATGACGCCGTCCTTGAACAGGTCGGTGTACTCCCCGGTGGCGGCGTTCAGGCCGACGCCGGCTTCCAGGTTCTTCACCTTCTCCGCGACGACCCCGCCCTCGAGGCCGGAGTTGATCGCGATCTGCTTCAGCGGGGCCTCGATGGCGCGGCGGACGATGTCGGCGCCGATCGCCTCGTCGCCGGACAGGTCCAGCTTCTCGAAGGCCGGGACGCCCGCCTGCAGCAGGGCGACACCGCCGCCGGGCAGGATGCCCTCCTCGACGGCCGCCTTGGCGTTGCGGACGGCGTCCTCGATGCGGTGCTTGCGCTCCTTGAGCTCCACCTCGGTGGCGGCGCCGGCCTTGATGACCGCGACACCGCCGGCCAGGCGGGCCAGGCGCTCCTGCAGCTTCTCGCGGTCGTAGTCGGAGTCGGTGCGCTCGATCTCGCCGCGGATCTCGTTGACCCGGCCCTGGATCGCGGTGGCGTCACCGGAGCCGTCCACGATGGTGGTCTCGTCCTTGGTGACGACGACCTTGCGGGCGCGGCCGAGCATCTCCAGCTCGGTGTTCTCCAGCTTCAGGCCCACCTCTTCGGTGATGACCTGGCCGCCGGTGAGCACCGCGATGTCGCTGAGCTGGGCCTTGCGGCGGTCGCCGAAGCCGGGGGCCTTGACGGCGACCGACTTGAAGGTGCCGCGGATCTTGTTGACGATGAGCGTCTGCAGGGCGGCGCTCTCGACGTCCTCGGCGATCACCATCAGCGGCTTGCCCGCCTGGAGGACCTTCTCGACGACCGGAAGGAACTCGTTGTTGTTGGAGATCTTGGAGTTGACGATCAGGATGTAGGGGTCCTCGAGGACCGTCTCCATCCGCTCCAGGTCGGTGGCGAAGTAGGGCGAGATGTAGCCCTTGTCGAAGCGCATGCCCTCGGCGAGCTCGAGCTCCAGACCGAAGGTCTGGCCCTCCTCGACCGTGATGACGCCTTCCTTGCCGACCTTGTCCATCGCCTCGGCGATGACCTCGCCGATCTGGGCGTCGCCGGCGGAGATGGAGGCGGTGGAGGCGATCTGCTCCTTGGTCTCCACGTCCTTGGAGAGCTTGGCCAGCTCCTCGCTGATGCGGGAGACGGCGGACTCGATGCCGCGCTTGAGGCCGATCGGGTTGGCGCCCGCGGCGACGTTGCGCAGGCCCTCGCTCACCATGGCCTGGGCCAGGACGGTGGCGGTGGTGGTGCCGTCACCCGCGACGTCGTCGGTCTTCTTGGCGACCTCCTTGACGAGCTCGGCGCCGATCTTCTCGTACGACTCCTCGAGCTCGATCTCCTTGGCGATGGAGACGCCGTCGTTGGTGATCGTGGGGGCGCCCCACTTCTTCTCCAGAACGACGTTGCGGCCCTTCGGGCCGAGCGTGACCTTCACGGCGTCAGCGAGCGTGTTCATGCCGCGCTCAAGGCCGCGACGGGCTTCCTCGTCGAACGCGATCAGTTTGGCTGCCATAGACTTCCTGTCCTCCCGGGACGGGCTGATACGCGAAGGGAACGAGCCGACGCCCGCGACGGACGACCGCGGTCCGCCGGCTGTCCGGCCGCCGGCGCCCGCGGCCTCATCGTCTCGATCCTGGTTAGCACTCACTCGATCGGAGTGCTAACGATCCCCTTTTTAGCACTCCCCCATGGCGAGTGCAAACGGCCCCGGAGAAGGTTCCTCTCCTGATGACCCGCAGGTCAAACAGCACATGAACGGGCCGCGCCCGGCAGTGCCGGACGCGGCCCGTGCGCAGTCGACCGGTCGGGTCAGCCCCCGGCCACCGCCGGGATGATGGAGACCTCGACGCCGTCCTTGGTGGCGGTGTCCAGGCCCTCCGCGAAGCGCACGTCCTCGTCCCCCACATAGACGTTGACGAAGCGGCGGATCTTCCCGGCGTCGTCCAGGATGCGGGCGCGGATGCCCGGGTGGTTGGCGTCCAGGTCGGCCAGGACCTCCTTCAGGGTCGCGCCCTCGGCGGTGACCTGGGAGGCGTCCTGGGTGTAGGTGCGCAGGATGGTGGGGACGCGAACGCTCACGCTCATGGTGCGGGTACTCCTCGGGTGTCGGTGGTGCGGCGGTTCTCGGGGCGGCGGGTCCGGCCGGGTCAGGCCAGCCCGGCCTCGCGGAACGCGCCCAGGGAGGGCTTGATGGTGGCGGTGACGCCGGCGTCCACCGCGTTCAGGGTCTTCAGGCCGTCGCCGGTGTTCAGCACGACCGTCTCCTTGGCCGGGTCGACCGCGCCCTCGGCCAGCAGCTTGCGCAGTACACCGGTGGTCACGCCGCCGGCCGTCTCGGCGAAGACCCCCTCGGTGCGCGCCAGCAGGGAGATCGCCTCGACGACCTCGGCGTCGCCGACGTGGCCGACCGCGCCGCCGGTGCGCCGGCACACGTCCAGCACGTAGGGGCCGTCCGCCGGGTTGCCGATCGCCAGCGACTTGGCGATGGTGTCCGGCTTGACCGGCTGGATGACGTCGTGGCCCTCCTCGTAGGCCCGGGCGACCGGGGAGCAGCCGGTGGCCTGGGCGCCGAACACCTTGTAGGGGCGGTCCTCCACCAGGCCCAGCGCGATGAGCTCGCGGAAGCCCTTGTCGATCTTGGTGAGCTGGGAGCCCGAGGCGATGGGCACCACGATCTGCTCCGGCAGGCGCCAGCCCAGCTGCTCGGCGATCTCGTAGGCCAGCGTCTTGGAGCCCTCGGCGTAGTAGGGCCTCAGGTTGACGTTGACGAAGCCCCAGCCCTCGCCGGCCGGGTCGCCGATCAGCTCCGAGCAGAAGCGGTTCACGTCGTCGTAGGTGCCGTCGAGGGCCACCAGGCGGCCGCCGTAGACCGCGGCCATGACGACCTTGCCCTCCTCCAGGCCGGCCGGGATGAACACGCAGGACTCGAAGCCGGCGCGCGCGGCGGCCGCGCCCACGGCCCCGGCCAGGTTGCCGGTGGAGGAGCAGGACAGGGTGGTGAAGCCGAAGTTGCGGGCGGCCTCGACGGCCATGGCCACCACGCGGTCCTTGAAGGAGTGCGTGGGGTTGCCGGAGTCGTCCTTGACGTGCAGCGCCTCCATCCCCAGCTCGGAGGCGAGGCGGTCGGCGCGCACCAGCGGCGTCAGGCCGGGGTTCATGTTGGGCAGCTCGGCCACGCGCGCGGGGACGGGCAGCAGGGGGGCGTAGCGCCAGACGTTGTTCGGGCCGGCCGCGATCCGCTCGCGGGTGACCTCGCCGAAGTCGTAGGCGACCTCGAGGGGGCCGAAACAGAACTCACAGGCGAAGCGGGGGCCGAGCTCGTAGCGCTCGCCGCACTCACGGCAGGACAGGGCGGCTGCGGGGCCGAAGGGGCGGGCGGCGGTGCCGGCGGTCGCGGCTTCCGGGGCGCTGATCGCCATCGCGAGGCATCTCCTCTCATCTTTCCTGGCGACCGATCTGGCCCCAGGCCGGAGTTGGCACCTGCCCCGGCCGCCTCGCGGTTTTCACGAGCGCATTGAGCCGGGATGGTTGCCGGGGCTTCGCAGGGCCGGTCCCTCCACCCCTCTGGATGAGCGATATTCGGTTGTGGTCACACTGTTGTCGACGGATTCGGTTGGGAATCCGCTCATGACTGTAACGGACCTTCCGCCCGGTTTTCCATCCATGGTGACCCGGATAACACTCATGGCGCACGCCACACCCCTGTCGGCCTCCCGAGGCCTGCAGCGGGTTTGCGCTCCTGCGCGCACGGCGACACCTACAACACCCCGAACCGGCTTTCCCGAGAGGTGAACGTTCAGGTGGACAAGGCACAGATCCTCGTCGCGTCCAACAGAGGACCGGTGTCCTACTCGGTCGACGATGCCGGAGCGCTCTCGCACCGGCGCGGGGGCGGAGGGCTGGTCTCCGGTCTGAGCGCCGCGGCCGAGCAGGGCGACACCCTGTGGGTGTGCGCCGCTCTCTCCGGCGCCGACCGCACGGCCGCATCGCAGGCCCCCGACGGCCGTATCGACCGCACCACCGACCTGGGCGGCCTCCGGGTCAAGATGATCGACATCCCCCAGGACGTCTTCGACAACGCCTACACCGGCATCGCGAACTCCACCCTGTGGTTCGTCCAGCACATGCTCTACGAGACGCCGTCGAAGCCCGCCTTCGACGCCGGGTTCCAGGAGCGCTGGGAGGACTACCGGTCCTACAACGCGGCCTTCGCCGAGGCGCTGCTGACCGGCGCGGCGGACGGAGCGCGCGTCGCCGTGCAGGACTACCACCTGGCCCTGCTGCCCCGGATGCTCCGGGGGCGCCGCCCCGACCTGCGCATCGCGCACTTCTCCCACACGCCCTGGGCGCCGCCCGAGTACTTCCGCATGCTGCCCACCGGGGTTCGCCGCGAACTGCTGGAGGGGATGCTGGGCGCCGACCACCTCGGCTTCCTCAGCCCGCGCTGGGCCGACGCCTTCCTGCGCTGCTGCGCCGAGTTCCTGCGGGCCGAGGTCGACCGGGGACGGCGCACCATCGAGTACGGCGGCCGGATCATCTCGGTGGGCGTGCACGCCCTGGGCGCCGACACCGAAGGGCTGCAGCGCCGCGCGGCCGAGCCGGACGTGGCCGAGCGCGCCGAGGCGCTGCGCGAGCGGGTCGGCGACCGCCGCCTCATCGTCCGGGTCGACCGCACCGAGCTGTCCAAGAACATCGTGCGCGGCCTGGAGGCCTACCGGGAGCTGCTGCGCACCCGCCCGGAGTGGCACGGGCGGGTGACGCACCTGGCGTTCGCCTACCCCAGCCGGACCGACGTGCCCGAGTACCGCGAGTACACCGAGCAGGTCCGGATGCTGGCCAAGGAGATCGCCGACGAGTTCGGCACCGCCGACTGGACGCCGCTGGTGCTGGAGGTTCAGGACGACTTCCCGCGCTCGCTGGCGGCCTTCTCCATGGCCGACGTCCTGGTGGTCAACCCGATCCGCGACGGGATGAACCTGGTGGCCAAGGAGGGGCCGGTGCTGTCCCGGGACGGCTGCGCGCTGGTGCTGTCGTCCGAGGCGGGCGCCGCCGACGAGCTGGCCGACGACGCCCTGACGGTCAACCCCTACGACGTGAGCGAGACGGCCGAGGCGATGCACCGGGCCCTGACGATGCCGGCCGAGGAGCGCAGCGCGCGCTGCTCCCGCCTGGTGGAGCGGGCGTCCGCGCTGCCGCCCGCGCGCTGGTTCAGCGACCAGCTCCGGGCGCTCGGCTGAGGATCTCCTCGATCACCCCGGTCTTGGCCTCGGAGTAGTCCTGGACGCTGTCCCGGAACCGCTCGGCGAGCTCGCGCTTGGTGCGCTCGTAGAGGCCGCGGTCCCCCGCGTCGGCGCGGAGCCGGTCGCGCAGGGCCAGCATGCGCCGCGGTTCCGCGCCGTCGGCGAAGACGTGCAGGTTCATGGTGACGCCGGGGCCCTTGAAGACCCGGTGGTCGTGGAAGTCCGGCTCGGCGAAGTGCAGGGTGTAGCCCGCCTTCTCCAGCGCGGGGCGGTAGGCGTCCTCCTCGGCGGGGTCGCCTACCAGCAGCAGCACGTCGACACAGGGTTTGGCCGCCAGGCCGGGCACGGCGGTGGAACCGACGTGCTCGACGGCCAAGACGGCATCGCCCAGGGTCTCGCGGACCCGCTCGGCCTCGCGCTGGAACAGGTACGGCCACTTGGGGTCGTACTCGGTCAGGACCACGCGCTCTTCCGAACGGTCGAAGTGGCTGCCCCGCGCCTCACCGCGCACAGGCAGCCGTTCGGGGGATTCACTGGTGGGGGACATGGGGGGAGTCTCATGACCTGCGCCGCGCACGTCAACCCGGCCTCTCTTCAGGACACCCGGGCCGACCCGCCCCGCTACTTACGGCGACGGCCGGAACCCTTGCGGCGGCGGCCCGACGGGCGGGCGGCACCCTCGCGGCCGGGCCGGTCCTCCGGTTCGCGCTCGGGCAGCCCGTAAGGGTTCTTGGCGTTGCGGCGCATCACCAGCACGAGGACGACCAGCAGCGCCAGCACCAGCGCGCCCCCGGCCGCCCACAGCGTCCAGGCGGGGACCGGGAGTCCGTCGTCCTCGGCGACCAGGTCCTCGTTGTACAGCGGGATGTCCTCGGCGGCGCCCTCTGCCTGCTCCAGGGCGGCCGGCGCGTTCACCACGCCGCCCTGCGCGGAGCCGGTCAGCGCCTCGGCCGCCTGGTCCGGCAGGAGCTGCGGGTGCTCCGCGCGGACCAGCGCGGCGGTGCCCGCGGCGAACCCGGCCGCGATACCGGAGCCGGAGGCCTGCTCGTAGCCGCCGCCGGGGGCGGGGGCCTCCACGTCCTCACCCGGGGCGTACACGTCGATCGCCCCGGCGTCCTGGGACGGCGAGGCCTGGGACGGGGAGAGGTCGCGGCCCACCGGGCCGACGGTGAGCGCGCCATCGGAGGCCGAAGCCGCCTCGGCCGCAGGGTCGCCCGCCGGGAGCAGCACCAGCGTGCCCTCATGCGCGGCATAGGCGACCGCCTCGGCGACGCCTTCCAGGTCCTGGCCCCCGGCGACACCGTCGGCGACGGCGACCACCTGCGCGCCCTCGTCGGCCGCGTACCGGATGCCGCTCTCCAGGGCGTCGCCGTCCCCGGCCGCGCCGCCCTCGGGCGCCACCCGCACCGAGAGCACCCGCGCGTCGGGCGCCACGCCCTGGAACCGGGCGGTGTGCTCGACGCCGTAGCCGGTCGCCGCGGCCACACCGGCGATCGCGGTGGACGCCCCCTCGGCCCCGCCGTCGGCGCCGGAGAAGTCGGTGCCCTCGGTCACCCCGTCGCCCAGGTTCGGGTTGTCGGCGTCGACGCCGGTGCCGACCACGGCGACCGTGGCGCCGCCGCCCCGGCCGCCCCCGTCCTCGTCCTGGACCGCCGGCCAGGCGTCGCGGGCGCCCACGGCCTCCAGCCCCCACTGGTCGATGAGCGCGTCGCCCCACGCGGACGGCGCGGACGGCGCGGCCACCGCGCCGGCGGCCAGCAGCAGCGCGCACAGTCCGGAGCCGGCGTGGCTGGTGCGCATGGAGTGTCCCCCCGTGACGTTTCCGGTTGTGAGGCCTGCGCGGCGCTGTGCCGCCGAAGCGCTGGTCAGGGCCGCGTGCACGGGCAATTCTGCCAGCTTCGCACGTGTATGCGAACGCGGCGGCCACCCGGTAAGGGGCTGCTTACCCCACGGGCCGAACCTGCGCGGTCCCCTGCGCCGTCCCCGGGGCGAGTCGCTACGATGTTTCGCGCCGATCCCGAAGAGGAGACGTGCAATGCCAGAAATCCGGGAACAACCCGACCCCTCAACCGAAGGCGCGCCGGGCCTCGCCGAGCGCGACCGGCGCATCCTCGCCTTCGAGAGCCAGTGGTGGAAGCTCGAAGGCTCCAAGGAGCAGGCGATCCGCGACGAGTTCGGCTTCTCCCCCACCCGCTACTACCAGCTGCTCAACGGCCTGGTGGACCGCCCCGAGGCGCTCGCCTTCGACCCCATGACGGTCAAGCGGGTGCGCCGCCTGCGCGCCGACCGGCGCCGCCAGCGCACCGCCCGCCGCCTCGGCATCCACCTGTGAGGCCGTTCCCCGGCCCGTGCACCGCCGACGGCGCGGCCGCGCTGAGCGCGATCGCCGAACGTCCCTCGGCGGCACTGCTCGCCTTCGACTTCGACGGGACCCTGGCCCCGATCGTGCCCGACCCCCGCGACGCGCGGCCGCATCCGCGCGCCCTCGCCGCGCTGCGCGCCCTGGCCCCGCGCGCGGGCGGCGTCGCCGTGGTGACCGGGCGGCCCGCGGCCACCGCCGTGGAGTACGGCGGCCTGGACGCCCTGCCCGGCGCCGTGGTGCTCGGCCACTACGGCCTGGAGCGCTGGGAGGGCGGGCGGCTCACCTCGCCCGGCGAGGTGCGCGGCCTGGACGAGGCGCGCGCCGGGGTCCCGGCGCTGCTCGCGGAGCTGGGCCCGCTCGCCGAGGGGGTGCACGTCGAGGACAAGGGCAAGGCCCTCGCGGTGCACACCCGCCGCGCGGCCCGGCCCGACGCGGCCCTGGAGGCGCTGCGCGAACCGCTGCGCCTGCTGGCCGAACGCGCGGGGCTGGCGGTGGAGCCGGGGCGCATGGTGATCGAGCTGCGGCCCCCGGGCATGGACAAGGGGGCGGCGCTGACCGCCCTGGTCGAGGAGAGGCGGCCCGGGGCGCTGCTGTTCGCCGGGGACGACCTGGGCGACCTGCCCGCGTTCGCGGCCGTGCGCAGTCTGCGCGGCCGGGGCGTCGCCGGCGTCGCGGTGTGCAGCGGCTCCGCGGAGCAGACCGCCCTGGCCGAGCAGGCGGACCTGGTGGTCGACGGGCCCGGCGGCATCGCCGACCTGTTGGAGTCCCTGCTCCCCTGAGGCCGGGCTATCCCAGGTAGGCCGGCAGGCCGAGCAGGAGGGCGCCCAGCAGCAGCACCGTCCCCACCCCCAGGAACAGCAGGGCGCCGAGGACCTGGGACCAGGCCTCGATGATCTCGGCCCGCTCGGGCCGGTCCGGGTCGTAGGCGACGGTGACCTGCCGCCCGGTGCGCATGAGGTTGGTGGTGACGCGGATCCTCTGCACCGCCTCGACGTCGCGGCCGTCCAGGGTGCGGAAGGAGAAGCGCGCCGCGCTGCTGCTCGTGGCGCTGAGGTTCCCCTCGCCCGCGCGCAGGTGCACCAGGGTCCGCCGCCCGCCGACGACGCCCGGGACGCGCACGCCCGTGCGCCGCACCCGCAGGACGTCGGAGAGCAGCCAGGCGCCCAGGACGGCGAAGAAGAGCGGGAACAGGACCATGAAGAGCGCGCCGATGACGGACCCGACTCCGCCCATTCCCTCACTCCCCGAAGCAGGCGCGGACCGCGGCGCGGAGGTCGTCCAGGCCGGTCCGGCGCCGGCCGAAGTGCACCGCGTTGGTCAGCAGCCCCACGTAGCGGCCGGTGTCGGGCTGCAGGAACATGCTAGTGCCGGTGAACCCGTGGTGGTAGACCACCCCGTCGTCGCCCACGAGCCAGCCCAGGCCCCGGGCGACCCCGTCGGCGACCCGCACGGCGGGCCGCCAGCTCTGCCGCACGTAGTGCGGCGGGAGCAGCGACCCCTCCTCCCCTGAGGCGCTGCGCAGCAGCTCGCGGGCGAAGGCGCCCAGGTCGATCGCGGTACTGAAGACCCCGGCGTGCCCGGCGACGCCGCCCATCAGCGCGGCGGCCTCGTCGTGCACCACGCCCCAGACCGGCGCCGTGCCGGGGATCCGGCACTCGGTGGGCGCCACGGCCGGTGAGCGCGGCAGCGGGCCGTAGGTCGTGGCGGTCATGCCGGCCGCGCTCCAGTAGGTGGACAGGGCCAGGTCCAGCGGGGTGTCCAGGAGCCGTTCCAGGATCAGACCCAGCAGGATGAACCCGCGGTCGATATAGCGGTATCCCTCCTCCTCCAAGGGCTCGGCCAGGATCGACTCCACGAGGTCCCTGTCGGTGCCGACGTAGCACTCCAGCCACGCGACCGGGTTCAGCCGGGACGTGTGCGTCAGGACCTGCCGTGCGGTGACCTCCCCTCCGGCGTAGGGGCCGCCGGACACATAGCGCCCCAGGGGCGTGTCCAGTGACAGGATCCCCTCCGCGACCGCGGTCCCCACCAGCGGCCAGGTGGCCATGATCTTGGTCAGGCTGGCGACGTCGTAGAGGACGTCCGGGGCGGCCTGCACATCGTCCCCGCCCTCGGTGACGCCGCCGACGGCGACGAACTCCCACATGCTCCCCGTACCGACCACCGCCGCGCCGCCGGGCAGCCACCCGGCGTCGACCATCACCTTCAGTACTCCCCGGATGTCGGCTCCGGTCTCGGCCACCCAGTCGCCGTCGCGCATAGGACCCCCTTGTACCCACTCCCCCGGTCAGGCGATACCCCCTGGCGGGACGCCCCTCACCCCGCGAGGGCACCGAATCCGTCCCTGACCTGGACCGAAACCACGAAGGAAACCGTTTTCGCCACTTTCCGGCAGACTGGCGCAATGGACCGCAGCTCTCCCCCCACCCCCGACTCCGCCTCGGCCGCCCAGAGCTACTCCGAGGCCGTACGGATCTTCCGCGAAGGCCGCCCTGCAGAGGCCGAGCCCTACATCCGCAAGGCGGTGGAACTCGACCCCGACCGAACGCTCTACAGGACCAACCTCGGCAAGGTCCTCATGAACCAGAACCGCTACGAGGAGGCGCTGCCCTGGCTCCAGGAGGCGGCGGCATCGGGCGACTCGGAGGCGATGGGCTATACGGGCGAGTGCCTGAACCGCCTCAAGCGCTTCGAAGAGGGCGAGGGGTTCCTCCGCCGGGCGAAGGAGCTCGGCGCCCCTGATCGGAACTTCTCGTTCTTCCTGGGCAAGTCCCTGTACGGGCAGAGGCGCTTCGAGGAGGCCCTGCCCTGGTTCCAGGAGGCGTCCACCTCGGGCGACCTCGAAGCGATGCGCATGGCCGGCACCGCCCTCGACAAGCTGGAGCGGCTCGAAGAGGCCGAGCAGTGGTACTTCCCGGCGGCGCAGGCGGGCGACACCACGGCGATGGTGTACCTGAGCGCACTCAAAGTGGACCTCGGGCACTTGGAGGAGGCCCTCGACTGGGCCCAGCGCGCGGCGCGGTCGGGCAACCCGGAGGGCAACACCAACGCGGGGATGATCCTGGTCAAGCTCAAGCGCTACAGGGAGGCGCACGACTGGCTGCGGCCCGCCGCCGACGCCGGCACCCCCACGGCGGCCTACAACCTCGGACTGGTGCTCGAAGACAAGCTGGGCCTTCCCGAACAGGCCGAGCACTACTTCCGTGTCTCCGCCGAGGGCGGATACGACCGGGGGATGTCGGCCTACGGGGAGGCCCTGGTCCGCAAGGGGCTCTTCCGGGAGGCGAAGCCGTGGCTGGAGAAGGCGGTCAAGCAGGGGTGGCCCCGGGCGGGCGTGGCGCTCGGCGAGGCGCTGATCGCCCTCGGCGAGGGGGACATGGCCGAGAACTGGTTGGAATGGTCCTGGGGCAAGGGCCGCAAGCGCGCGGCGCTGGTCCTCGGTCGGTACCTCTCGGACGAGGGCCGGTTCCTCGAGGCGGAGCACTGGTTGAACCGCGCCCGTGAGGCGGGCCTCTCCAATGCGGAGGCGGGCCTCGGGATCGCCCTACTGAAGCAGGACAAGCCGGACGAAGCACTTCCCTTGCTGCGTAACGCCGCCAAGCACGCCGACTGGGAGGCCATGCGCCACCTGGTCCTGACCCTCCGCCAGCGAGGCGAGGCGGACGAGGCCGACCACTGGTACGGCCTGCTCCCACCCGAGCACAAGGCCGCCGTCGACGACTCGCGGCTCGGCTGAGGTCCTCGGTCGGGCCGGGCGGTGCCTCCTCGGGGGCGGTGGGATCGCCGCTCTCTTTCCTACGAGCCTTCGCCCGGTCCGGCCGGACCGACGACCACCACCGGCTCGGTACCGAGGTGGTCGAGGAGCGTCCCCTTCCGGATCGCCGCACCCCCGAGATCGATCATCCCGGTCGGGTCCAGGGAGAACGCCCCACCGCACTCGTACATCGCGGTGAGCGGCGCGAACAGGTGGGGCAGATCAGGGAGCGGAGCGCCGGAGCCGAGAGCGGCCTCGAAGGTCACCGACCACAGGCAGGTCTTCACCACCTGGGGCGGCAGCTCCCGCCCGATGAGCTCGCTCTCAAGGCGCAGGAGCACGTCCGCGTCCACGACGACCCCGGGGGCGGCGATACCCGCCGCGTCCAGGAACGGCCAGCGGCCCGCCTGGAGGGCCCTCCGCCACAGGGCCGCACGCCTCAGGTACTCGCGCATCAGGCCGACCCTGGACGTGGCCGACTCCGGCCGGACGCTCCAGTCGATCGCCAGGAGCCTGTCGACCTGAGCGCGCGCGGCACGCTGCCCGGGGGCCGCCTTCACGGGAGGAACCACCCAGGGGTCCATTCGGCTTCACGCGGGAAGCGCCGCTCCTCCGCAGCGATCAGCTCCCGCGCAGGCGGCGACTCGAAGTAGGGCGGCTCGAGCTCGTGGTCGAAGGAGACGTCGAACCTCCCGTCGGAGACCGTGAGGTCGAGCGAGAACCATGTCCCCCGCCCCTCCCGGTACATGCCGCGCCGGAGCTTCTGCAGGTTCAACTGGGCGAGCGGCGGCACCTTCACCGTCAGGCGCTCCCCGTCCTCCATCTCGGCGTACGCCCGGACCTCCTCGGCATACCCCAGACCGCCGCACACCAGCCGGACGGACGCGGCCCCCTCAGGGGCACCCTCGACGAGCTCCCGAGCGGTCTCCACAAGGAGCTCACGCTCCCCTTCCGGACCGAGTTCCCAAGCGGACATGGCTTCCTCTCTCTACAAGGCAAGGGGACTGTGTCCCGTAGGATCCGCTGCGTCAAGGGATGTTCACACCGCGGTAGGACAAAAGCGGTCAGCCCGTTTCGAGAGGAGCGCCGGTGACGACCCGCATCGTGCACCGCCCGGCCAGGACCGTGCACCCGCCCGCTCCCGAGGAGCCGCGCGAGGTCGAGGCGCCCCCGACGCTGCCCGACGGCAACGCCCAGCAGAGCCCGCTGATGACCATCCTGCCGATGGTCGGCATGATGGCGTCGCTGACCATCATGATGGTGATGCGCAACCCTGCGTTCATCGTCTTCGGCGCCGTGATCCTCGTGGTGGCCCTCCTCGCGGCCCTGGGCATGTTCTTCTCCCGCCGGGGCCAGGCCGGGCGCCAGCGGCGGCACCAGCGCGAGCTGTACCTCGAATACCTGGAGGAGCTGCGGGACGAGCTGAGCGCCGCCGAGCGCGACGCACGCGCCAAGGCCCGGCTCCTCGCGCCCCCGCCCGAGGCCCTCTACGACATCGTCCGCGACCCCGCGCGCTTGTGGGAGCGGCGGCGCAGGGACCGCGACTTCCTCCGCGTGCGCCTGGGATCCGGCGAGGTGCCCGCTCGTCCCCTCCGGCTGGCCGACCGGGGCAGCGCCCTGACGCCCACCGACCCGTTCATGGCCTCCGAGGCCTCGGCGGTCATCCGGCGCTTCGAGAGCGCACCGGACATGCCCCTGTCGGTCCCGCTCGACCGGGCGGGCAACGTCAGCATCATCGGTGAACGCGAGGACTGCCTGCGGGTCGTCCGCGCCCTGCTCGCCCAGGTGTGCGTCTTCCACGCCCCTGAGGACCTCGCCCTCGCCGCCGCCTATCCCGCCGACCGGGCCGACGACTGGGAGTGGCTCAAGTGGCTCCCGCACGCCTCCGAGGGCGACACCCGGCTCATCGCCCAGGACCCGTCGGGGCTCGGTGCCCTGCTCGCCGACGAGCTCCGGTCGCGCACCGACCTCGCCGGGGAGATCCGGCGCGGCATGGGGCGCAAGGAGGCCTACGCGGCCATGCGGCGGCTGCTCGTCGTGCACGACACCCACGGCGGGGTCGCCCGCGACCTGGCGCGCCCCGACGACGCGATCGCCCCGGCGGCGCTCGGCGCCACCGTGCTGCACCTGGTCGAGCGGCAGGTGGACGAGCCGGGGGACGTGTCCCTGCGGATCACCGTCGACGGCCGCGAGGCCACCGTCGCGGACCTGCGCCCGGACGACCCGACGGCCGCCGCCGGCACCGCCGACGACGTCGCCCCCGACCTCCTCGGCGGCCTGATCCGGATGCTGACGCCGCTGCGCCTGTCGGCCGAGGCCGCCGAGGAGGCCGAAGCGGACGCCGGGTCCGTCGACTTCACCGGCGCGCTGGGCGTTCCCGATCCGGGCGCGATGGACATCCCCAGGCTGTGGGCGTCCCGGAGCGAGCGCGCCTTCCTGCGGGTGCCGATCGGCTTCGACGGCATGGGGCAGCCGCTGGTGCTCGACCTCAAGGAGGCGGCGCAGCTGGGCATGGGGCCGCACGGGCTCTGCGTCGGGGCGACCGGTTCCGGCAAGAGCGAGCTGCTGCGCACGCTCGTCCTGGCGCTGGCGTCCACGCACTCGCCGGACGACCTGTCCATGGTGCTGGTCGACTACAAGGGCGGGGCGACGTTCGCGCCCTTCGAGGAGCTGCCGCACGTCGCCGGCATCATGACCAACCTGGAGGACGACACCGCGCTGATCGAGCGCGCGTACGCGAGCCTGTCCGGCGAGGTGCAGCGGCGCCAGCAGGTGCTGAAGGACGCGGGGAACGTGGCGGGGATCGGCGACTACGCGTTCCTGCGCTCGAAGGACCCGTCGCTGCCGCCGCTGCCGCACCTGTTCGTCATCATCGACGAGTTCGGCGAGCTGCTGACCGCGCGCCCGGACTTCATCGAGCTGTTCCTTTCCATCGGGCGGATCGGCCGGAGCATCGGCGTGCACTTGCTGCTGTCCAGCCAGCGCATCGAAGGCGGAAAGCTGCGGGGCCTGGACACCTACCTCTCCTATCGCCTGGGGCTGCGCACGTTCTCCGAGGAGGAGAGCCGCACGGTCCTCGACACTCCGGACGCCTTCCACCTGCCCGCGCTCCCGGGCTTCGGCTACCTAAAGGTGGACACGACCGTCTACCAGCGCTTCAAGGCGGGCTATGTCTCCGGCCCCTTCAAGGGCACGCTCGCCTCGGCCAGGGAGGACACGGAGACGAAACCGACCGTCAAGCCCTTCGGCGCCTACAACGCCGAGACCTCCACCGGGCCCGAGCCCGGGGAGGACGGCCCGGTCATGCCGGAGCGCTCGACCGGGCCTTCGCTGCTCGACGTCATGGTCGGCCAGCTTTCACACCACGGCTCACCGGTGCGCGGCGTGTGGCTTCCCCCGCTCCCCGCGGCGACGCCGTTGGACGCGCTCTCAGGCGCTCCCGCACCCGGCCCTGAGGGGCTCAAGCTCCCCGGCGCGCGCGAGCAGATGCAGCCGCCCATCGGCCTCTTGGACGACCCGTCCAAGCAGTGGCAGGGGGAGTGGAGCCTGGACCTCACGGCCGCCGGCGGGCACGTAGCCGTCATCGGCGGGCCCCAGACGGGCAAGACGACCCTGCTGCGCACACTGGTGACGTCCCTGGCGCTCACCCATACGCCCGCGCAGGCGGCGGTGTACTGCCTCGACCTGGTCGGGGGCGGGCTCCAGGCCCTGTCCGAGCTGCCCCACGTGGGCGGGGTGGCCGGCCGCCTCGACCGTGAGCGCGTCCGGCGCACCGTGGAAGAGGTGCGGGGCATGATGGAGCACCGGGCCGAGGTGTTCCGGGAGCGCGGGATCGACTCGGTGGAGCGGTTCCGCCGCATGCACGCCCGGGGCGAGGTGCCCGAGATCCCCGTCGCGGACGTCGTGCTGGTCGTCGACGGGTTCGGGACGATCCGCAAGGACTTCGAGGAGCTGGACGAGCAGGTGACCGAGCTCCTGCAGCGCGGGGGCGGGTACGGCGTCCACATCGTCGCGGCGGTGCTGCGGTGGAACGACGTGCGGATGGCGGTGCAGTCGACGTTCGGCCAGCGGGTCGAGCTGAGGTTGAACGACCCGACGGATTCCACGGTCGACCGGAAGCTGGCAGAGACGTTCCCGGCGGAGACCCCGGGGCGGGCGCTGACCGACGGCAAACTGTTCGGGCAGGTGGCGCTGCCGAGGATCGACGGTCGGAAGGACGCCTCCGACCTCGGCGAGGCGGTCGAGAAGACGGCCCGCGAGGTCGCGGGGGCGTGGACCGGGCCGGCGGCCCCGCAGGTGCGCGTGCTCCCCTCACTGCTCCACACGACGGAGCTTCCCTCCGCGTCGCAGTTCCCGAGCACGGTCCCCATCGGCCTGGACGAGAAGCACCTGTCGCCCGTCGGACTGGACCTGTTCAACGACGACCAGAACCTGCTGGTGCTGGGCGACGGAGAGTGCGGGAAGACGAACCTGCTGCGCCTCATTGCCGAGGGCCTCACCGAGCGCTTCACGTCCGAGGAGCTGGTCTTCGCGGTGATGGACCCGAGGCGCACCCTCAAGAACGTGGTGCCGGAGCCCTACATGGGCGGCTACGCGAGCAACGCCCGCGTCTGCGCGGGGCTCGCCGGCGGGGTCGCCAAGGAACTGGAGGAGCGCCTGCCCGACGACGCCGACCTGGACGCGGAGTCCGGCCCTAAGGGACCGAGGATCATCGTCCTGGTGGACGACTACGACCTCCTCACCACCGCCGGCCAGAAGCCGCTGGCACCGTTCGTCCCGTTCGTCTCCAACGGCAGGGACATCGGCCTCCACTTCGTCGTGGCCCGCAGGGTCGCAGGCGCGGCGAGGGGGATGTACGACCCGCTGATCCAGTCCATGCGCGAGATCGGCACCAGCGCACTGCTGTTGTCCGGCGACAGGGGCGAGGGCCAGATCTTCCCGAGGATCTACGCCCAGGCCCAGCCCGCAGGCCGAGGCAAATGGATCCGGCGGGGGAAGTCCCCGCAGTTGATGCAGACGGCGCTGCGCGCCCAGGACCAGTGACACCGGTTCCCGACGAGGAAGCCAGTCCATGAGCTACGACGTCATCACACTCTTGCCCAAGCGTCCGGAGAACCGCGACATCCTGGGCGCCATCAGCGACATCGACCCGAAGCTGCGCCTGCGCACACGACGCGGCGGAACCATCGTCGAGATCGCAGACCAGAAGGGCCGTTCCCTTGTGGCGATCGAGCCCACGCAGCAGGTGGACGTCCTGCACGAGGCCGAACGCCTCCTGCAGCCCGGCATCACGGAGGCTCTCCCAACTCCGTTCTGGTGGGTTGAGACGCGCACCAGGGCCGATGGCGAGTGGTCGCTCTCCGACGAATTCGCCGAGGGGCTCGTCCGACGGTTGGGAGGCGTCATCTGGCGTTCCCATACTCCCTCGGAGGCCACCGACCAGACGGGAGAGTCCCAGTGACCGACCTCATGACCGAGCTCGTCGCCAATTTCGAGAACGACGCCCCAGAGCACCATCCGGCCGTGGACAGGAGAGCCGAAAAAGCCGTTCTCATCGAGATGGAGCGTCCGCTCGTCCCCCTGACGTCCTGGATCGCGGATGCCGTCGCGGTGTTCGGGATGCAGGGCCACGCCGTCCAGGTGATGACACCGTCCTCGGCCCGCCTGACACATCCACTTTGGGCCCTGCTCTCCGGCCCCGGAGCACGTTGGGTCGTGACGGACCCGGACCGCGGCCACTTCGACGGGGTGAACGGGCTCCCGCTGGAATGGGACGGGACGCACGGCTTCATCCCCAAGCAGCACTCCAACGGCACGACCACTGTCTCAGGCTTCCTGGATGCTCCCTCGTCGAGCAGTACGCATGTCCTCCTCGAACTGACCGTCCAACATGCGGTCAGCGAGGACCTCGTGCTCGGAGGGGCCGCCGAGACCGTGGCGAACACCCTGGCGGGAACGAACCCGGCCGGGTGGAGTACGAACGAACCTGCCGCAGCTTCTTGGGACCGGTCGGCATTGACCAAGCTGTGCAAGAAGCGGGCTCCACGCCCCTCACGCCTGTTCGTGGCCGGCCCTCACAATGCTCGGCGCCCGTTCGTCGGCTCCCTCAACGTCCGCCGCACTCGGGAAGCCGTGATTGAGACACTATCCCTGGCCATCGCGCTCCAGCCACACGAGGACGTCCCTCACGACGAGCTGATGCACACGGTGGAACTCCTCACGGCCGAACGGTTGATCCGGACACTCGTGGTCAAAACCGTCCCAGGGCGCACGGACCTCACCTATGAACCGCGCTGGCATGGGATACCCATCCCGTTCGGGATGGCCATCGGCCATGCCCCCGTTCAGGAGGTCGGGCTAGAGCACGCCCTGTCGGCCCCCGTTCCGGGATTCAGGCTGGGCCCCGAAGATCGCCCGACCGTCTGGTATCCCCTGAACGTGACCGAGGCAGAGGGACGATCCAATTCTCTGCAGGACCTGCTCCAGCACCTCGCGCCGACTTCCTAACCGAACTCACCGACTGTGGACCTCCTCTAGGTTTCAAATTCACCAAACCAGGTTCCCTCAACTATATGACGCGGGAGATAGTCGGATTCGACTTCCACCCAGACTTCCGAGTCGTCTTCACCGGCATCGTGAGCCATACACGCCAGTGCAATCATTGGAAGTGGAATCACTCCCTCCAACTTCCCCGCAGGGTCCCCACCTGAGTGATAGGATCTCCACAATTCCAATGAACGCGCCAGCTGTTCATTGAACTCCGATATCCGCTTTTCCGCAAATAGACGCAGAAGATTCATCGGTGGAAAAACGAGTTTGTTCAGGGTGTCGGCATCTCCAAAAGTAGCGACACCAGGCTCGGATTGCTCGATAGCAAGCAGGAGCTCCCTCACGAACTCGGGATCGCCTTTAACATAGCGCTGAAGCGCAGCCACCCAGTGGTAGATGTACGAATTATACTCAGTCCCCTCGATGGCAGCTGCCTGGCGAAGACCGTCAAGGGGAACATCAGAAAGGTACTCCAACCTCCTCTGCTCGCGGCATGCAATCGCGAGATGGAAGGCTGTGAGCCAATGCGCGGCATCGTTGAAGTATTGGAGATTGGCACTCGTAAATTCATGCCTTTCATGGCCTATTCGCATGGACACAGAATGCCCAGGATCCCCGTTGCACACCTCGAACATCGCACTGTGGACCTGCAACGCAATAACCCATGACTCCCAGGTGTCCACCTTGCGAACCGATGGGTCGACGATGGTGTTGACGAGAAGCCGCTCCCATGACCTGTTCGCTAGAATGCCAAAATGAACCGCTTTCCTCTGAGCAGCGGGAATCGCCTCAACGGTGAGCCGCTCCAGCTTCTTCACCCTGGACACATAATCCCGCTCCGGAAGTTCATGTCGCTCGATGTAAACCATCTTACCCCCCATTTTTCGCACCCTTAGTTACTCTTACTGAGATCGAACTGCTCCATAGTGTATCCACCATAGTGCCCCCGTCCGGCACTTTCATTACCAGCTCCCACGGCATACGGGTCACCCTTGACCAGGACATAATCAAGAGTTTCATTGAGTATCGCATTTTCCAATTCGTCGGCCATACTCTGCTCAGGCTCCCCCCTGCCTCTCATTTGAGCCAGAATATCATTGAAGTAGGAGTGGGTGCCTTGGGAGACGCGCCTCAACTCACCTCCCCGCTTGATTGTCCTCTCGCCAAGTTGCGTGTCCGAGCTACTCTTCGCTTCTACGACAACAAACCCCCCATCTTTCTTTCTCCAGATTTGGTCGAATTGCGAATTTCCGTTGCTTGGGGCAGTCTCTGGCGTGGGAATAGGTTCTGCATCGGCAAGTTCATCTCCGTATCGTTCTCGAACCGCCTGTTTTGCAGCGAGTTCCCCGAACTCCTCACTGGCCTCCACCATCTCACGGTGCTCCTGCTTATACTTTTGACGTGCCTCCTGAACTTCGGAGTGTTCATTCTTTGTTCCCGCCCCGTCAGGATGCTCATCGAGCTTATTCCTTAGCTCCTTAAGGGCTTCCTGATCGGCTTCAATAGCCTTTGCACGCGCATCCGCCTTCGCGTCGAGCTCTTCAAGCATCCGAGAATCACCAACCGACCCTCTGAAACCGACCCGATGGCCGCCATCGATGAAAAAATGCGGCTTCGGCTTCGCAATGGAGTCACGCGAGACCCATGGATCACTATCGCTGGCTCGCGTCAAACTCGGAAGCTGGTTTCCATATCCATCCTTCCAGGAAACATCCAGGCGATAACCATTCTTCCTGTAATGACGCTCGAACCACCCCGGGTCGGAATTTGCTCTATCAACATAGTAATCGTGTGCGACTCTGGGGTCACTCAGATCGTTTTCTTGGTTTCCTTCCGAGCCATTCCCATACCCTGACGAACCGCTTCCACGGCCTGGACCGCCAGTTCCCCCGGCCGCGCTAGCGCTTTCTCTGTCCCCGCCTGTAGTCGGACCATCCCCATTATTCACACCGCTTGTAAACCGGCTCGCTCCGCCATTATCCAACGGGGTACTGGCGCTCACATCATCGGGAGCACCTGTATCACTATGCTGGTTCTCGGGCAGTTCGTCACCACTTGCAGCGACCGAGGCTTTCTCCCGCTCCGCCTGCTCGAAGAGCTCTTGGACTTCCGTGTCGAATTTCCTCTGTTCCTCCTCGTATTGCTTCCATGCCTCGGCCATGTCTCCGTCATTCTCTTTAATGAGCCGCTGGAAGCGCTCGACATCCCCGACTGCAACCGTGTCGCCGCTCGATTCCCCCAAGGTCTCACGGTCATAGGATTCCTGGGCAGAGTGCTCTTCGAGCTGCTCTCCTGGTGACTGATCGGGGGACACGTCCTCGCCGCTGCGTGCCGCGCCTTCTGTTTCCGCTGCGGGTTCGGAATGCGAAGCGTCGGACTGCTGGGGATCGGATTGACGTTCGGTGGCGCTGTGCGAGTCATCTGTCGCCCCGTTGCCGTCAACATTCGAAGAGTCCGGGGCACTCTCGTTTTTATCGGGTACCGGGTTCTGTGGGGAGTGCTCCTGGGAGGATGGCGTCTCTTCCGGGTCTTGGCGCCCTGATTCCGAGCGGTCGCCCCAATCTCCACCCCACCATTCGGAGCTCTCTCCGTTAGTTTCCGCCTCGTAGGAGTAGTCGGACCCGTTCCCCTGACTCCCCGAAGGTGCTGCGGAACCATTTTCCGTACCACCCTGGTGGTGAAAATGGTTCTGCTGATTTCCCGTCTGCTCGGGGGCTCCGTTTCCAGAGAACTCCGGGCCTCCGAAACGCGGCATCCGGACCTGGCGTATACCGGTCAGGGCCGATTGGGCACCACGTACGGCGCCCCCGGCACCAAGGACGGCCGCACCGACGTTGACAAGCGTCGTGCCGACACTATATGCCGGACGCTCGCCGAATTCGTCCGCAGCAACGAATCCCTTGAACATCCCTTCCCATGCTGGATCGGAAACCTTATCCCCGACATGCTCCCATTCGCCGAAGACACTCCACTCGGTACCGTAGACTTTCTGATAACCAAAGAGCGCGAAAGTCCCCTGCGCCTGTTCATCTGCGACACTTTTCGCATGCGCCCATCCTTCACTCCAGCTATCATTAAATAACCACCCCTCTTCCGAGTTGTAAATGCCGGTCATATCAGCAAAGGTCGGCAGCGGGGCAAGCACGGTGTACTCAAAGGCAGCGCTACCCACCCCCTTGACAAAATCGACGAACCAGTTCTCGTCTTTGGCTACTTCTCCGCCCCACGGCATCTGCGCGTCACTGGGGATCTCTTCCATCCCATACGCCTCATAGCCGGACGGGAGGTACTCTCCATTGTCACCGACGAAGGTAGTGCCCTCCGGGAAGAGCGCGGTAATCTTATTCGCACACTCGCGTTCCGCCTCTTGATATGCGAGGACCTTGTCGTTGATGCGCGACGTCAGATCGTTGTTATCCTCCCGCTTGTCATCGTCGTCAGCCCAATCTTCATCCCCCTCGATCGATTCGAGGAACAGTCGCCCTTCATCTTGAAGCGCCAGGAGGTCACTCTTAAGCCCTTCAGCCTTGTCCGCGAACTCGATCAGCGCGTCGGCGACCGTGGTCGCCAGGTCTTTGAACTCATCCCCCTTCTCCGGGACCATGTCGATCTTCTCGATGAGGTCGCCGGACTCCGGCGCCGAGTATGAATCGTGAAGCCCCTGCCAAGACCCTTGGATCTCATGTCCGGCGCTCGCAATATCCGCCACAACGCTCTTCAGCTCGTCTGCCGCACTGCGAAGCTCCTCAGCCGCGACCCCCGGAATCGGAATCGCATCAGGATTGACCAGACCCTCTGTCAAAGCCGACTCCTCCTTCTTTAAATGCAGAACCCGTCCAGATCGGCATGGCCTGCCTGCTCCTGGGCCCGTGCCGCCATCTCTGTGTCGCCGTCCAGATAGGCCGCAACCGCATCACTGCAACCAGTGACACATGATGCGCCGCGCGCCACCATCGCCTGCAGGATAGGCCCGCAGTTCTCTCCGAATTCCCCGAGCGCCTTTGTAATGGGGTAACTCGAAGCGCACTGCTCGGCGTAAGTAATCTTCTCTCCGACCGTCGTAGAATCTCCGACGAGACCACCGGTTCCGTCCTCACCACCGACCTTCGAGCCCACATAGCTCAATGTGGCGAAGACAGATTCCGCATCGATGTCCCACCCGCTCATCGCTCTCCTCGCATCTGCCGAGTGCTCCGGCGGCGGAGGCTACGCCTCGTGCCTGCTCTGAAAACGCCGTGCTTCGAAGCTCTGCGGAATCCTCTGAGCCCGCTGACCGGAATCGGCCGTGCTCTCCTGCCGGGCGTCAAGGGCGGCGGCGAGTCTCGCCAATGAGGGGCCGATCTGCTGACCAGATGCTTTGACCTGCGATGTCATCGTGTCCAATGCCACTTGCAGCCCTCGAGGCGCGTCCTGGTCCGAGGTGGTCGAGTCATCAGTGGCGTCTACGGATTCCGCAGGGTCCCCGTCACCTCGTTCCCAGACCGGATCCGGCTCCGGTACCGGCTCCACCAGCTCAAACTTCATCCCAGTACTCCCCGTTGCCGCCTGGACGCGGCGGATGCTCCTGACTGTCCCGTGGGGCGCATTATGCCTATGCTTGACCACGAAAGGTGAGGGCTTCCCTACGCGATGGGGGATGTCCGAAACCGTCTGCAACCGTTGGGGCACTCGGTGCGTCCAAGCCGGTTGGTCCCGTCAGGTGCGATAGAGACGAACTGGGGAGCGAGCGAACAGATGTCACGTTGGGACGTCGGCGATCAGACGCTGACCACGCTGGCCAACCGGACCTCCACCTCCGGTGACGAGCTCAGCGGGCTCATCCAGCAGCTGATCTCCGCTGCCGAGCCCCTGGCCGGGAAGTTCAACGGTGCCGGCAAGGCCGCCTTCGACTCCTTCAAGGCCCGCTCGGAGCAGATCACCGCGGACCTGAACGCCGGGCTCGGCTCCATCAACGAGGGCCAGCGCGGGATGGACAGTGCGTTCCGCACCGGGTCGCAGACCATGGCCGACGACGCCGGACGGAACATGTCCACGGCCAACTTCGACGCCGCCAAGTTCAAGTAAGCGCCCCCGGCCCCGAACACGATCAGCGGCCCCGACCCCGGCTTAGGAGCACCACCGCATGAGCGGCAACGGACGCAACAGCTACGACATGGGCGCCTCCGCCGAGGCGCAGGGCAACATCCACGCCGTGATGAGCCGTCTCGAGCAGATCATCGGCGACCGCGACACCGACGTCTCCAACGCGATGGCCGACTTCGAGGCCACCGGCGTCTCCGACGAGTACAGCGCCAAAGAGCTCAAGTGGCACAACGCCGCCAACGAGGTCCGCGAGATCATCCGGCTCGTGCGCACCACCCTGGAAGAGAACGACGGCACCGCGCAGAACGCCCTCAGCCGCGCGAACTCCGCCGTCCAGTCCATCTAAGGCCCCTACGGCGTCCGTCCTCAGGCGCCGCAGGGGCGGGGCCCGCGCTCGTCCCCTCCGGATCGTCTCTGTCACGGCCTTCCGCTACGGTGCGGGAGGCCGTCCTGCTCGTAGAGAAGAACAGAAGGAACTCCCCTCGTGGCGCGCGACTACGACAGCCAACTCCTGGAGTCCATCGCGGTGCGCCGCAAGCGGCTCCGGGAGGCCGTCGTCTTCGGCCCGCACCGCAGCAGGCGCCGCCTCGACGAGCACATCACCAAGCTGGTCGCTGGCCTGGTCCTGACCGCCGTCGGCTGCGCCGGGTCGGTCGGCTGGTCCTACCTGCAGAGCCACCTGGAGTCGCAGGAGGAGGAACAGGCCCAGGCCGAGGCCGGTCCCCCCGCGGTCGGATCCGCCCCCTTCCCCGCCGACTGGGTCGGCAGCGAGGTCTCCTTCGACATGCTCCGCACCGAGCTGGACGACGCCGGCGTCCCCGCGGACATGTACGTCCTGCCGGGCGACGAACGCCCCGACCCCGGCGAGGTCGACTCCTACTTCCTCTTCACCCAAGAAGAGGAGGGATACATCTCCGCAGGAATCGTCGAATACGAGCAGGGGCGCACCGGCCTGGAGTTCACCTCCGAGGACGAGGCCGCGCGCTGGCTCTTCCAAGAGCTGGTGATCCTCGATTCCGCCCCGCGGCCCCTCTCAGGGCAGGAGCGGCAGGAGGCTCGGGAGCTCGACGACCAGCTGCTCACCTCCGCTGAAGAGAGCCTGTCCGGCGGAGGGGAGTCTGCGAAGGTCACCTTGGAGCGGGGACAGCTCGTCGACGCCTACGGGCACGAGAGCGGATCGCTCCTGTTCCCCGACGGCCTTGCGTTCGAGGAGCGCGGGCTGCCGGAGTTCGTCCGGGCCGCCGAAGGTTCCGAGGCCTACCACCGATACCGTGTCACCTACCCGTTCCAGGTCTCAGCGTCGCACTCTCCGCGCTCGGAGGACGGCCCCGGCGGCGGGCTCCGCTTCCGGATCGACCCCGGCGGCTTCACCGAACCGCCCGAACTGCCGAGCATCCGCTGGCTCCTCCGCAACGGCTACTTGGAGCGCGTCGAGGCCGCAGACGTGCCGGACTGACGCCGTCCGCCCCCGCCCGACCGATGACGACAGTGGAGAAGGACCGCGATGACCACGTGGAGCCGCGTGACGCTCGTGGGCGAGCGCCGCAGGGTCGACGCCGTCCTGCCGGCCGACGAGCCGATCGGCGCGCTCATGCCGGACGTCCTGCGCATGCTGGGCGACGCCCCCGACGGCCCCGCCCTGCCCCGGCACCTCAGCACGGTCGGCGGTGACCTCCTCGAAGGCGGGACTTCACTGGCGGAACGCGGCATCTCCGACGGCGCCGTCCTGCGCCTCATCCGGTCCGACGACCCGGTGCCTGCCCCGATCGTCCATGAAGTCCCCGAGGCGGTGGGGAGCGCCCTAGAAGAGCACCCTTCCTATTGGTCGCCGACGGCCGCGAGGTGGACGGCGACGGTCGCGGTCGTCGCCCTCTTCAGCGGCACGGGGCTCCTCTTCCAGAGCGCGCTTCCCGATGGTGCCGCCGTCGCAGCGGCCGCCGTCATGGCCGGGCTGCTGCTCGGGGCGGGGGCGATCCTGGGCCCTGCATGGAAGGAGTCCCTGGGCACGGCCTTGACGCTCAGCGGCGCCCCGCTGGGCATGCTCGCGTCGTGGGCCGGAGCGAACCACTTCGGCCTCCCCGGATGGGCCGGGTGGGCGCTCCCCGCCGTCGTCGCCTCGCTGGTCCTGCTGCTGCTGGGTCTGACGTCGCGTCTCGGGCGCGGAGGGATCGTCGGCGGCACCGCCGCGCTGGGCCTGTCCCTGCTGTGGATCGGCTGCTTCGCGTTCGGTCTGGACTTCGCCGAGGCGTCCGCCCTGGAGGCGGTCGCGTGTGTCGTCGCCGTGAACGTCGTGCTCCGCGCCGCCCTCGCTTTCTCCGGCCTGACGGTGCTCGACGACCGCCGCACCGGCGGCGAGGAGGTCGCCCGCGAGGACGTCCGGACGACGCTGGCCGGGGCCCACCGGAGCATGGCCGTCACGGTCGCCGCGGTCGGCGTGAGCGCCGGGGCGGCCGGCTACGGCCTGGCGACCGACCCGTCCCCCTGGACCATGGTGCNTCGCCAGCCGCTCGCGGATGTTCCCCCTCGTCACGGAGAAGGCGCCGCTGCTCGCGGCCGCCGTCGCGGCCGTGATCGCCCTCGCCGCCGCACTGACCGCGGCCGTGCCGTGGGCGCCGCTGCCGGGGCTGGCGCTGCTCCTGGCCGCCCTGGTCATCCCGGTCGTCGTGCTGGCCGCCGAGCCCGCCGAGCACACGCGCGCCATGCTCCGCCGCAACGCCGGCCGCCTCGAAGCGGTGGCCGTGGTCGTCTGCGTCCCGGTCGCTATCGGGGCGCTCGGCACCTATGAACGCCTGCTGGCCACGTTCTGAGCGGGGTTCGAGGAAGGAGGCAGCCGTGAACACCCGAACCGACGCCCGGTCCGACTCGGATCGCCGGCCCGTCACCCGGCCGGGCCGCCATGGCGACCCGCTGCTCCGCCGCATCGGCCGGGGGCTGGCGCTGCCGTTCCTCCCTTCGGACCACACGCGCGGCTTCCTTGAGACCGGCGAGGCCCTGCAGCGGGCCATCACCACGGGCCGGAGGATCGTGGTGACCCGCCCGCGCGCGGGCGCGGACGAGGCCACGGTGACGGCGCTGCTCGCGTCGGTCTTCGCGCACTACCGCCACGACCGGGTGCTGACGCTGGACATCACGCCCGGGTCGAACTCCCTGGCGCGCAGGCTGGGCGTGACGCCGTCGTCCTCGCTCGGTGAGGTCGCCCGGAAGCGCGTCTCCGCCTCTTCCTTCGAGGAGCTGGCGCCGCACCTGGCCCACGTGCGGGACCGGCTGTGGATGCTTCCGGCCGTGCACAGCGGCCCTGAGGCGACCTCGCTCGACGCCGGCGCCTTCCAGGAGACGCTCCTTCCCATCACGCGCTACTTCGGGGTCACGCTCATCGACCGCGGTGCCGACGTCTTCGACGGGTTCAACCGGGCCGCCCAGGCGAGCGCCCACGCGCATGTGCTCGTGGCCCCGGCCACGGCCCAGGGCGCCGCCGACATCGGCCGGGGGTTCGACTGGATGACGACTCAGGGGGACGCGTCCCTGCCGAAGCGGATCGTCGTGGTCCTGGTGGAGCAGTCCCCCGACGAGGACCCGCGCTTCGATCACGAGGGCGCCGCCGAGGTGCTGCGCAAGAGCGGGGCCGAGGTCGTGCGCGTCGGCTACGACAGACACCTCGCCTACACGGACGGTCTGGAGCCCCGCCGCCTCTCCGCGTCCACGCATGCGGCGGCGACCCGGATCGCCCTTGAGGCACTGAAGAGGGCCGCACGATGACGAACACTCCCCCGCCGGGGAACCCCGGACCGCCCCAGAACGGGAACCCGTCCGGGCCTCAGCGTCCTCAGCAGCGACCACCTGGGCCGCCCGGGCCCGCGGGCACGCAGCCGCCGAGAAGGCCGGAGGCGCGGCCCCAGGAGGCCCCGGCTCAGCAGCCGCTCCGCCCACCACAGGGGCACGGCCGACCACCTGCACCGCCACCGAGTGCCGCCGGAGGCCCGCCTGGAGGCACGACGGATCCGACTCCCGCGCGACCTACGGTCGTCGCCGGCTCGGATGCCGCGCGCGCTTTCCTCGAAGGCCCAAGCGGCCCCCAGCCCCCTGCCGACGATGAGAAGGCCGACTGGAAGAAGGAGAAGCGGGAGCGGAAGGCAAGGCGGGGAGCCGACCCGAAGCCGAAGAAGCCCAAGGCCAAGAAGGAGCCCAAGGAACGGGCCACCGAACCGCCCGCTCAGGAGAACGCCGTCCCGTCCCCGAGTCGCGGCCCCGCAGGCGTGGCAGGGGGATATGAGGAGCAGCTGACCGCCCTGGCCGAACTCCCGTCCAACCGCCTCGCCCGAAGCGCGGTGCGCACCTTCCGGAAGGTCACGAAGAGAACGGGCTGAGGCGGGCCGAGTACACCCGTCGCATTCGCGGGGGGGGGCATCGGCCGCCCCGAAAGACGGGGCGGCCTTCACCGGATCAGCGGCTCTCCCACGGCCAATTCGCAGTCCGGCCCGCCTCGATCAGGGGGATCATCCGGAAGGCCGCGTCGCTGAGCCCCCCGAAGACGTGCCGGTTGTGCTCGCCCGAAGGGCCGTGGCCGTGCTCGTAGCCGGCGAGGTTCCAGGTGTACACCGGAACGGACTCCGGCACCTGCCGGGTCGGCTCTTCTCCCCGGTACCCGCCCCACGCCTGCTCGTCGGTGACGATGACGACCCGGTCGTGGCCGCGGAAGTGCGACCGCACCGCAGCGGCGGTGTCGGTGCCGCCCATGTCGCCGAACCGCTCCGTGACACGCAGCAGCGCCGCACCGGGCTCCAGGCGCACCTGCCGGGACTCGGTGCCGAACTCCACCAGGTCGGCGTCCGCGCACCGCATCGCCAGCGCCGCGCCGAACACCGCCGCGGCGTCCGCGCGGTTCAGGTCGGACCTGGCGGACAGGGGAGCCCGCATCGAGACGGACCGGTCCACGAGGACGAGGGTGCTCCCCTCCAGCCGGGGCACGTTGGCCAGTGAGGCCTGCAGCGCCTTCTCCAGGGCCTGGCCCCATCGCAGGGACGGGGCGGCCCGGAATGCGGACAGGAACCGCATGGGCAGCTGGCGGGAGCGCTTCACCCGAACGGGGTCGGCGAGCGTGTCGGCGACCTGCTCGGCGACCGCGTCGCTCACTCCGGCCCGGTCGAAGTTGCGGAGGTTGCGCAGCAGCGCCATGTACACCATGGAGGGGATGAGCGCCTCCCACAGCCGGGCCTTGTCGACCCTGTCACCGGCCAGCGACAGCGCCGTCTCCCACGTCATTCCGGCCTTGCGCAGCTCCTCGGCGTCCATCAGCGCCATCGGGTCGGCACCGGCCCGGTCGCGCAGCTCGGCATTGCGGACCAGGACGTCCAGACGCTCGGGGATCGGAGCATCCGGACGGTGGCGCCGGTCGATGGCGTACTTGAACAGCTCTCCCATCCAGGGCGCACCGAGCGCCGGGGGCGGGTGTACGAGCTCCAGCACGTCGCCGAAGCGGAAGCCGCGGCTGTCGGTGTCGTACTTCAGCAGGGTCCGCTCGTTGTACACGCGGGGAACCGCGTCGGCGATGCCGCGCTTGACGGGCTTGGGGATGGCGCGCCCGAAGTGGGACGTCCAATAGGCCAGTGCCTCTCCGGGCTCGTCGGCGCGCATCAGGGCCGCATCGACCATCTGGCGGGAGTGGCCGTGGGCGCCCGCGTCCACGCGCGCCTTGGCCCCCTCCAGAGCGGCCACGAGCGCGGCCGAGCGCATGTTCCCCTCCTTGCGCAGCCACCGGACCATGCCGGTCAGCCACTGGGGGTCCTCGACGGCGACCTTATGGACCAGGCCGCGGAAGCGCGCGTCGCGGCCGCCGGCCGCTTCGTAGAAGGTGTTCTCGCCGACCATGTTGGTCACGGCCAGCAGGAACAGCTCGGACCGGGCGTCACGCGCGTATCCGGGGGCGCCCTCATGGGTGCGCCCGGACGGGGCCTGCTCGGAGGTGACGGGGCCACGGCCGGAGGGGCGACTTTCGGGCCGATTGAACTTGGCCATGGTCGGGGACTCCTTCTGTACCGGGAGGAGTCACGAACCAGAAGGGTGCACCCGAGATCAAGGTCGACGGCGGGCACAAAAGCGCTCTACCTATTGAGCTACACCGGCGGTGCCGGTGACAGGACTCGAACCTGCGACCTCTCGATTCTCAGTCGAAGTAACCGCCGTCTGCGCACCGGGCGCACCCCTCTGTCTCCGCTCCTCCCGAGATCACTGGCGGCGACGGTCTTCCCCGCTGAGAAGCGAGTTGACAGGCCATGGCGAGCCCGCGTGATTTCACACCAGAAGTATCCGTCGCCTTCACACCGGGAGTGCGTGGAACACGCTACCGACGTGTTCCGTGATGGGACCAATGGTTTTTCCTGATCGCCTTGCACCCCGTCTCGGCGCTCGGTGACACATGTCGCCCCGGCCGGAAGTGGCCCCTTCACCCGGATCCGGTCAGGCGGCTGTGCGAGTGACGGGGCGGTGACGGTAAGTTCGTGCGTCGGTCATCGGACCCCCATCATTGTTAGGACACCATGAATCCCTATCCTCCTGGCCAGGCTCCCTCGGGCGGGCAGCAGGGGTCGCAGTATGGAGCACATCCTCCTGTGCAACCGCAGGCGGGACCGCCTCACGGGCCGCCTGGGCATCCTTATCCCGGGCCCTACCAGAACCCCGGGGGACTTTCCCAGGCCGCCCAGGCCGCTCCGGCGCCTCCTTACGGTGCCGGCTATCAGGCTCCCCCGCCCGGGGCGTATCCGTACGGGCCCTATGTCCAGCCCTATACGAAGGCCAGGCCGGGCTCTGTGACCACGCTCAGGGTCTTCATCTTCATCTTTGCGGGCTTCTCGACCCTCTTCACCCTGATCTTCACGGGACTGGTGGTCACAGGGTTCTTCGCCGCCGATCCTGATGAGGAGGGGTTCCTGGTCCTCTTCGGGGTGCTCGCCATCGTCTTCGCCGTCATGAGCACCTGGCAGTTCTTCCTCGGCGCGAAGGCGGCGACCCCCAAGCTGTGGGTGATGTGGGCCACTATCCTGACCTACAGCCTGACCGCTCTCGTCGGAGTCCTCAGCTTCCTGTCGAACCTGGCCGCCGATACCGGGAATCAGCCGGCCCTCTTCCCGCTCATGGTCTCCATCGCCATGATCGCCGGAGCCGGAGCCAACAAGTCCTACTACTCCGGCAGGCACTGATAAACCCGGTGTCTACACCGCCTCCGGGTTGAGCGCCTGGAAGAGGACGTGGTCCTGCCATTCGCCGGCGATCTTCAGGTAGTGCGGTGCGACCCCGAACGGGGTGAATCCGTTGCGCCGCAGTACGCGCTGGGAGCCGGTGTTGTGCGGCAGGGTCTCGGCCTGGAGGCGGTGCAGGTCCAAGGGGCCGAAGGCGTACCGCTTGACCTCGGCGACCGCGGCCGTCGCCAGCCCCCTGCCGTTGTGGCTCTTGGAGACCCAGTAGCCGATGGCCGCGGACTGGAACGCCCCGCGGATGATGCCGTTGATGTTGATCCGGCCGACCACCGACCCGTCGTCGGCCAGGATCGCGAACGGGGCCCCGGCCCCCGACGTGTAGGCCCTCAGGGCCTCCTCGATCTGTTCGCGCTGCCCCTCGGGTGTGAAGTAGCGATCGTCCCTGAGGGCGTCCCACGGCCGCATGAACTCTCGGTTCTCCGTCAGGCACTCGGCCAGGGCCGGGGCGTCCTCAGGGGTGAGGAGTCGCGTCACTCTTCTCATGGGGGATGATCCTCTCTCAGTCCGCTCCCCCGGGAGATGCGCCCCTCGGCCTCCTGTCAGATTCCGGTGCGGTGCGTGCGCAGGGCGTGCACAAGAGGCGCCAGCTCGGGATTCTTCTCGGCCGCGTCCAGGACCTCTTCAAGGGCCGATTCGTTGGTCGGCCTGGCCTCGGCCAGGAGCGACCGCCCCTTGTCGGTGATCGCCGTGTAGATCCCGCGCCTGTCGTTCGGGCAGATCACCCGTTCCAGTAGTCCTCGGTCCTCCAAGCGGTTGACGAGGCGGGTCGTCGCGCTCTGGCTCAGCACGACCGCCTCCGACACCTCGTTCATCCGCATCTTCGACCCGCTCCGGTCGCTCAGCGCCGCCATGACCGAGAACTCGCGCACGCTCAGCCCGTGGCCGGCCTGGAGGGCCTTCTCGACATGCGTCTCGATGGTCCCGTGCAGGAGCGACAGCGCGCACCACCCCTGCGCGAGTCCTGCCCCGCCGCTCCTCGGGGCCTCTTCCATGGCGTCGGTGCCCATCGCCTGCCTCCTGCGCGCTCACTGCCCGCCCCCAGGGTAGCTCCGCCTGCAACTGACCGCGTGGGGGCAGAAGAGGCGTAAGCATATAATGCGCGTGGGCATATAGCCCGCGCTTGCAAATAGTCCGCGCGTGCATCTAATGTCGGCGCATGCCTTCTTCACACCGCCCTCGCACCGGAGGGACGGCGGCCATGCCGCTCGCCCTCTGGGCGCTCGCCATCGGCGCCTTCGGGATCGGGACCACCGAGTTCGTGGTCACCGGCCTCCTGCCCGGGATCGCCGCCGAGTTCGGGGTCTCCGTCTCCACCGCCGGCCACATGGCCACCGTCTACGCCACCGGCGTCTTCCTCGGCGCCCCCGTCACCACCGCCCTGGGGACGCGCTTCGGCCGCAAGCCGATGCTCGCCGCCCTGATGGTCCTGTTCGTGGTGGGCAACCTGCTCACCGCCCTGGCCCCCACGTTCGGCCTGCTCCTGGCCGGCCGTGTCGTCGCCTCGCTCACCCACGGCGCGTTCTTCGGCATCGGCGCCGTGGTCGCCGCCGACCTGGTCGCCCCGCAGCGGAAAGCCGCCGCGATCGCGTTCATGTTCACCGGCCTCACCCTGGCCAACGTGGTCGGCGTGCCCTCCGGGACGTTCCTCGGCCAGCACCTGGGCTGGCGGGCCACCTTCGGCGCCATCGCCCTGCTCGGCGTCGTCGGCCTCGCGGGCGTACTCGCCCTGATCCCCCGGATCCCGCGCCCTCAGGGCGCCCGACTGATGCCCGAGATCGCCGCCCTGCGCAGCCCGCAGGTCGTGCTCGCCATGGCGATGACCGTCCTGGGCTTCGGGGGCGTGTTCGTGTCGATCACTTACATCGCCCCCATGCTCACCGAGGTGGCGGGCTTCAGCCCCTCCAGCGTCACCTGGGTCCTGATCGCGTTCGGCGTCGGAATGGTGGTCGGCAACACCGTCGGCGGCCGTCTGGCGGACAAGGCCCTGATGCCGCTGCTGTTCACATCGCTCACCGCGCTGAGCCTCACCCTCTTCGGGTTCACCTGGGGCGCGCACAGCATGGCGGCCTCGGTCGTGTTCGTGTTCCTGATCGGCGTCTTCGGCTTCGCGACCGTGCCGCCCCTGCAGAAGCGCGTCATGGACAAGGCCTCAGGCGCCCCGACCCTGGCTTCCGCCGTCAACATCGGCTTCTTCAACCTGGGCAACGCCATCGGCGCCTGGCTCGGCGGATTCGTCATCGACCTGGGGTTCGGCTACACGTCCCCCAACTGGGCCGGCGCCCTGCTGCCGGCGAGCGCGCTCGTGCTCGCCGCCGTCTCGGCGCGCATGGACCGCGCCGAGGCCGCCGGGGTCACGGGCGGGGCCGGGGCCGCGGTCCCGGATACCGCTTCGGCAGCTTGAAGCCCCGGTCCGCCATGACCTCCCGCAGCCGGTCCGGGTAGTCGGTGATCAGCCCGTCCACGCCGTCGTCGATGAGCTTGTGCATGGTCGCCTCGTCGTCCACGGTCCACGGGATCACCTCGATGCCGCGCCCATGCGCCCGCTCCACCATCTCCTCGGTCACGTAGGGCTCGTAGTCCGGGTCGTCCACCGTCCCGTCCTGCGGGAACCCGTGCACCGGGGAGAAGGCGTCCGCGCCGAAGGAGTCGACGGCGGCGACGGGGTCCCCGCCGAAGTCGTCGATGTCGATCCCGCCCAGCCACGGGGAGGCCCCCGGCTCCCCCGTCTCAAGGAAGTCATGGTTGGTGAGCGCAACGAGCGGCAGGCGCGGCTCGACCTCGTGCATGCGCATCAGCGCGCCCCAGTCGAAGCTCTGGATCGTCACCTGGCGGAGCATGCGGGCCGACCGCACCTCGGAGGCGACCACCTGGACGAACTCCTCCCGGGGTGCGGTCTCCTCCGGGGCGCCCGCCTCGACCTTGGTCTCGACGTTGAGCTTGACCTTGTAGGCCCGGTAGCGGTGCACGAGGTCGAAGACCTCGCTCAGCAGCGGCATCCGTGCGCCCGGAACAGCGCGCTGGTCCGGGAACCGCGGGAGCGTCTGGGAGCCGCAGTCGAGCGTCCTCACCTGCTCCAGGGTCAGGTCCTTGATGTAGCGCCCGACGTACGGGTAGAGGGGATCGTCCGGGTAGGCGGGTCCGGTGTCCAGGCACTTGGCGGCGCTGATCTGCCGGTCGTGCGTGACGACCGCCTCCCCGTCCTTGGTGATCTGCACGTCGAGCTCCAGCGTGGTCACGCCGAGCCGAAGGGCGTTCTCGAAGGCGGGCAGGGTGCTCTCCACGACGAGCCCCAGGCCGCCGCGGTGGGCCTGGAGGTCGAAATGGCGGTGGGAGGCAGGAGCGGCATGGGCCGCGGCGGGGACGGAGAGGGCCGCCGCCGACNNNGGGGGGGGGGGGGCCCCCCGCCGACACGAAGGCGGTCGCGGCCGCGAGGAGGCGTGGGTACATGGGGCACATGTTCGGCGGGGCGCGCGACCGACGCATGGGCCTTCGGTGAAGGGGGACTGAAGTCCCGGCGACCGCCCGCGGGGCCCTCCTTCGGGGAGGGCCCCGCTCTGGGCTGTGGTGGGCGGGGTCTGTCGGGATCTGTCGGAGTCGGGCGGGGTCACGGGCTCGCTCGGCGCATGAGGGTCCGGGCGATGCGGGCCGCGCAGGCCAGGTGCTGGACGTAGTCGTGCTGGACGTCGCGGTCCGGCGCGCTGCGGTCGAGCACGATCTCGGTGGTCGGGGAGAGCGTGAGGGTGATCCGCTCGCCGTTCTCCTCGATGCGGATCTGGTCCGGGCTGAGCCGGGACAGGGTGCGGTGCCCACCGGAATCGGGAGCAGGGTCGGATCCGGGGGCGGGCTCGGGGCCGGAGCCGGACGGGCGGGCGGTCATCGCGGCCCTCCCGAAAGTCCGGCGGGGCCGGTGGGCAGGGCCGGCTTCGGGGCGAGCAGGTCGCCGGGCGGGCGGGGCCGGCCGGAGGGCAGGGCCGGACCGTTCACCGCGCCCACAGCCGGAGCGCCGGTCACAGCGGTGGCAGCGGTTGCGCGGGCGGGCGCGGCCTTGGGTCCGGAGGCCGGGGCGGGCAGGTAGTTGCGGGCGTGGCCGGGCGGGGTGAACTCGCTCAGGGCGAAGTCCAGGGCCTCGATGTCGGTGGCGGCCAGGGTGGTGTCGTCCTCAGCGCGGTGGTGGGCCTGGTAGGGGGCGCGGTCGGCGGGCTCGTAGGTCAGGCGCCACAGGGCGCGGTGGCGCACGGCGGCCTCGCAGAACCGGGCGTAGTCCGGGACGGCGAGCGGGGCGGTGTAGGGGCGCGGGCGCGCGTGCCGGGGCCGGTGCACCGGGGCCGGCGGCGTCGGCACACGCGGGGGCGGGGTGTAGCGCCGGGCCTGAGCGACGGCCGCTTCCAGACGCGCGACCTGGCAGGGCTTTCCCCGACGGCCGATCAGCGCAAAGAGCGCAACGAGAGCACGGTAGATGACGGACATGGGACGACTCCCTCGTATGGGCCGCCGAAGCGACCAGAAGGTTACCGTTGACCTCACACAGTAATCGCAAACTGCGATTTTGGGGAGCGTTGACAGCAAACTCTTTCAAGTTGAGCTGTAGGCCAGCGCTACCATCGGGACATGCCACGCCTCCCGACTCCAAGCCCCACGGTGCGCAAGCGGCGACTCGCGGCCGAGCTGCGACGACTCCGCGAACAGGCGAACATGACCGGCCAAGCTGCCGCGAAGGAGCTGGGGTGGCAACACAGCAAGCTCACACGGATCGAGAAGGCTGATCAGGGCGTCAGACTGGACGACCTTGAACAGCTGATGGACTTGTACTCCGTGCACGACGGCTCACTGCGCGACGGTCTCCTCCAGCTTGCACGCGACGCCAAGCAACGCGGCTGGTGGGCCGATTATCGCGATGTCTTCAGCCCCGGCGCACTGCCCGATTTCGAGGCAGAGGCGTCAACCATCAGGTGCTTCGAAGCACAGGTAGTCCCTGGCCTCTTCCAGACGCCGCGCTACATCGAAGCGATCTTCCGTGGTGGGGCAGCACACGCCCCTGAGGTGATCCAGCGGCATGTGCAGGCCCGGCTCGAACGACAGCGAATAATCGAAGGCGTCCACCCCGCGAAGGTAGACGCAGTGATCGATGAAGGTGCGCTTCGGCGCCTCGTCGGCGGGCCCGACGTCATGTCCGAACAGCTACAGCACCTTCTCAACCTCGCACCACGCCCCAACATCGACATTCGCGTGCTGCCGTTCAGCGCGGGCGCTCATGCTGCTGTGCTCGGTTCGTTCATCATCCTGGAGTTCGAGGATCCCCTGGACCCGGCTCTCGCCTTTACCGAGGGTGTAGGAACTAGACTTATCGTCGAAGAAGCGCACCAACTGGACAGATACACCGAGGTATACGGTCACCTGCTGGGGGCTGCGCTGCGCCCCGACCCTTCGATCGAGTTCATCCAGAAGCTGATGGAAGAGACCGTCCAGACCTAGAGAGTCCCAAGTGGTACCCGTGGAGACACTGCACTTCCGCAAGTCCAGTTACAGCGGCAACGCCGAAGCATGCGTCGAAGTGGCTACCGCGCCAGCGACCACGGCCGTCCGAGACAGTAAGCACCCCGACCAGGGTCATCTCTCCTTCATGAGTGCAGAGTGGCACGCCTTCCTAGCAGGAACCAGACGCGACCAGCTCTGATGGGGTCTGCTTGGAGAAGATCGTCCGCCTCGAGTGGACGCGTTGAAGCGCGAGGGTTCCTAACCATGCCTCCGCTGCCCACATCCAACGATCTCGTCTTCAAGAAGAGCAGCTACAGCAGCTCACACGGCCAGAACTGCGTCGAGGTCGCCGACCTCCCTCAAGCGAGCGCGGTCCGCGACAGCAAGCACCGAGAGGCCGGCCACCTCATGTTCGCTGTCGCCGAGTGGCACGCCTTCCTCGAAGGCATCAAACATGATCGGCTCTAACGGCTTCCAGGAAGCATGACGCCTCGCAGAGCCTCGCCCCGACGGGTCCCACCGCCGGGGCTTCTGCGTCTCAGGGGTGTCCGACACCAGGCCTAAGGCACTGACGATCTGCGCGCGTCCACCCCCCTGTAGCAACGAACCCGCAGGTCACCGTCCTATGCGGGAGACGAGTCACCCATTTTCCGTTACCGAACACCTACTCCCTGTATTATCCCGAGCCTCTCGGTTTCCCCTCACCACTTCTCGGGACCTCCCATGGACGACGACCGTGCCGCCCATCCCCCTGAAGACCGTCCCGCGCCCCGGAAGCAGCAGAACCACGGCTCGCACAACGACGGCAACCTCATTCAGGCGGGCGACATCTACGGCGACGTCTACTTAGCGCCGCCCAAGGCCCGGCGGACACCGCGCAGACGCCTGGTCACCGCGATCGTGATCGGGCTGGCCCTCCTCACCGCGAGCACGGCCGCCGCCCTCACCGCCGTCCGGCTCGCCCCTCGACTGCACTGGTCGGGCGAAGGAACCACGGCCGACGCCGGTCCCGCCGGGCCCTCCGGGGAGGCCGAACCGTCGCCCGCCCCATCGGCCGGCGCCGACGCGTCCGCGGATGCGTCCCCCGAGGCCTCCCCCGATCAGGCCGACGAAGGCGAGCCCTCCGCCGAACTTCCCCCGGATGCCATGGAGAACACCACCGCCGCGGCCGGCGAGGTCGACGCCTCCATCACCGCGTGCAGCTCCCCCCGGACGATCGGCCACGTGGACTGGTGGACCTGCATCCGCGACGCCGACACGCACCTCGAACACTTCGTCCGCCTGGAGAACGGCGGCGACGGCGCGATCGAACTCAAGGCCCGCCTTGAGCGCCACAACGCCGGCGACGGCTTCACCGACTGCCCCGACGGCTGGTCGGCGGACGCGGGGCTCCCGTTGACCGTCCCCGCCGGAACCCCCGTGGAGACGGCCGCCGGCTGCACCTCCCAGAAGGCCGCCTACGCCTTCCAGACGCTCGCCCAGGTCGCCCTCCCGGACGCCGTCTGGGGCTACCGGGGGATGTCACCGACGCTCCATCTCAACGACGAGGGGAAGACCACCTTCGGGGCGCGAGCGGTCGCCGGTCGGCCGCATCCGGTCGCGAGGCCGCCCCACGGCCGCGGAGTCGGCGACCACAGATAGATTCGGACCGGCCACGTTCCAGATCCGCCGTTGCCGGAAGTACTGCCAGAAAGGGACGAGCACGTGCAGCCCCCTCCCCCGCACCAGCCGCCCGGCGGCGGCTATGAGCCGCTCCACCCCGGAGGCGGACACGCGCCCCCGCCGCCGCCCGGGTACGCCCCTCCCCCTCCCCCTGGGTACGGGCTGCCTCCCGGTGTCCAGTACGGCCCCGGATACGCGCCTCCCGGAAACCCCTACGCGTCCTCGTACGGCCATCCGCCGATGAAGAAGCGCCCCGGGGCGGTGACGGCGATCCGGGTGTTCGTGTTCATCAGCGCGGGATTCGCCTATCTGATCGGCCTGATCCTCACCGGCATGGCGGCCGGGGCCCTGCTCTCGCCGGACGTCGCCGCCGACCTCGACATGGAGGGGTCCGCGCGCGGGCTCGTGTTGGGCTTCGGGCTGGTGATCGTGACGATCGGCGGGCTCATGACCTGGTTGGGCGTCAGAGCGGGGCGCCCCGGCAAGGGCATCATGTGGACCATCGTGGTCCTCTACTCGATCTCGGCCTTCTTCAACCTGATCACCCTCAGCCTCGTCGGGTTCGGGGTGGCGGTCCTCATCATCGTGCTCGCCGTGAGCGGGAACGGCCGGGCCTTCTACGAAGGCCGCTGGGGCCCCTGGTACCACTCCTAGGCCGGGGAGGCGCCGCGGACTATGCCCGCACCACCCAGGTCCCGGCCATCTGGTCCTTGAGCGACCGGAAGTAGGGCCTGTCCTTGAGCAGGAACGCCGCATCGACCGCGAGCCCGAGGCCCAGGACGGCCCCGAAGCCGAGCGCCAGCCCCGTCCGGACCGCCGCCGCCCTCCTCGTCGGCGGCTCCGCCGTCTCCGGGTCCACGACCCGGATGCCCGCCGCCCACTTGCCGAGGGTCTGCCCCGTGCGGGCCGTCGGCAGCCAGAAGTAGCCGACCGGCGTCGCCAGGACCCCGAGGACGACGAGGGTCGAACCGGTGTACAGGGCGGCGGCCCCCTGCGGGATCGGGGTCAGCTGCACCGCGATCACCAGGCAGGTCGCCAGCACCAGGTAGACCAGCAGGCACGCCAGGGCGACCAGGACCCCGTCGAGCACCAGCGCCCAGAGGCGCCGGACCGGCGGCGCCGGGAGCGGGGCCTGGTCCGGCCGGCCCCAGCCGGGCACGGGCTCGGCCCCGCCTTCGGAGAACGCGTCCCCGTCCACGGTGCGCGCCAGGACGATCTCGCACGCCAGCGCCCCGATGAACACCAGCAGCGGCACGCCGGACCAGGACGGCGGCGTCCACCCGATCGCCGACGCGGACACCGGCACCAGCGCGAAGGCGACCGCCCACGGCACGCCCGCCCGGCGCCTGAGGAGGGACCTCCGGAACTCCACGGGGATCCGCCCCAGGTAGGCGAAGGCCCCCGCGGTCAGCGCCGTGGCGATCCCCGCGACCACGGTCCGCGTCCAGAAGAGTGCGGAGGAGTCGGACTCCCCCGACGACGGATCGAAGGCGATCAGCGCCATCACCGCCGAGATGGCGGCGATCACGACCGAGGCCGCCACCACGGCGCGGGTGGTCTTGCGGCAGAGGACGTAGGCGAAGCGGACCACCCGGGAGTCCCCGGGCTCCAAGGCGAGGACGGCCCGCAGGGAGCGGAGGGCCCGGATCCTCCGGTGGCGTTTGAGGTCGATCTCGGCGAGGTTGCGCAGGGCCTGGGTCCGGTCCGGGTTCAGCCGGAGCGCTTCGCGGAAGTGGGGGACCGCGGACGCGTCGTCCCCCAGCCATCGCAGGAGGACGCCGCACTGCACCTGCACCCAGGGGTCCTCCGGGGCCAGCTCGACCGCGCGCTGGAGCGCGGCACGGGCCTGCGCGGGGAAGTGGCCGGAGTTCGGGAAGCGTTTGCGCCAGCAGTCCGCGAGGGAGGAGGCGACGATGATGTGCCCGCGCACGGAATCGGGGTCGATCCTGAGGACGGCCGCCCCCGCCGCATACGCCTCGAAGGCCCTCCCGGCGTCCCTGATCGAGAACCCCAGGCGGACGTAGGCCTCCTGGTTGTCCCCGTTCAGGGCGATCGCCCTCTGGGCGGATTCGATGGCCTCCTGGTGGGCGCCCAGGTTCGCCTGGGCCCACGCCCTGAGCGTCCAGAGGGCGTCCGATTCAGGATGGGAGGCCAGGCCCCGCTCGGTGAGCTTCAGCGCCTCCTCGGGCTTGCCCATGTCCAGGCGCATATCGGCCTGGCGCAGCAGTTCGCCGAGGCCGGTTCCCGGGTCGGTGACGGACATCGGCCGCGGTCACCTGCGCGAACGGTTGCTGCGGATGTACGCGGCGAGCTCGTCGTAGGCACCGTCCGCCGACCCGAACTCGACCATGTTCCGCGCGGTCTCCATCCACGGACCTGTGGACGGGCGCAACTCGCCGAGCACGGCGCGGAAGTCGTCCATGACGATCGGCCGCACCCTGCCCGCGCGGGCCGACTCCAGCAGCGCGCGCTCGGCCGCGCTCTCCACCAGGTGGCTGATGTCCGCGCCGGAGAACCCGTCCGTGTGCTTGGCGATCTTCCGGGCGTCGATGTCCGAGGAAGGCCGCTCCTTCAGCTCCATCCCGACGATCGACGCGCGCGCTTCGGCGTCCGGCGGGGGCACGAAGAGCATGCGGTCCAGGCGGCCGGGACGCTTGAGGGCACTGTCGATGTCCCACGGGTGGTTGGTGGCGGCCAGGAAGAAGACGCCCTCGTTGTCGTCCTCCACCGAGTCCAGTTCCGTCAGCAGCTGGGTGACGACCGGGCGCAGCCAGGACGCCATGTTGCCGCGCCGCCCGCCCATGGCGTCGAGCTCGTCCATGAACACCACGCAGGGGCTGTACTGCCGCGCCTGGCGGAAGAGCGCCTGGACGTTGCGCGAGCTCTTGCCGTCGAGGATGTCGGCGACCGACACGTAGAGGAAGCGCGCCCCCATCTCGCCGGCGATGGCGCGGGCGATGTAGGTCTTCCCGCACCCCGGAGGCCCGTAGAGCAGGAGGCCGCCCCGCAGGCTCTTGGAGAACGCCTTGCGCAGCTCCTCATTGCGCATCGGCATCAGGAAGGCCGCGTTGATCCGCTCCTTGACCTTCTCCATCCCGGCCACGTCGGCGAGGGTGATCTTCTCGCGCTCGGTCGGGAAGTCGTCGTCGTCCAAGGGGTCGGGGACCTCCGGGTCCCACGCCCCCGGTCGCGCCGCCCCCGTGCCGCGCGCCTTGCCGGCTCCGTCGGCTCCGTCGGCTCCGTCGTCGCGCACGAGGGTCGCCGTGCCGCCGCCCTCGGAGAACCNCCCCCCCCCCCCCCCCCCCCGCCGGCTCGGGCCCCACCTCGGCGGGCGGTTCCGGGATGGGGGCGGGTTCCGGGGCGGGTTCCGGCGCGGCAGGCGCCGCGGGCGCGGCCGGGGTGCCCAGTGCCCTGCCCATCAGCGCCTTCGCCTTCTCCGAGGCCGGGTCCTGCTGGAGCGCGGTGGCGATGTGCGGGATCGCCGCCGCCGTGTCGCCCCCGTCGAGGAGGAGCTCGGCCAAGTGCAGGCGCAGGACGGGATCGGAGGGCGTCGCCTCCACCACTGCGGAGATGCTGGCGACGAGCTGCTCGCGGGACGAGTCCACGGGTGACCTCTCGAAGGGGGCGGGGGCCGTATGGCGGAGGAAGTCTACCGGCGGGAGAGCGCCCCGATTCAGGCGGTCACGACCGCTGTGCCGCCACCGTCCGGTTGTGGCCGATGACCGCGCCGATGAGCTCCTGGTCGGGGAAGTCCGCCATCACCACCCCCGTGCGCGGAAGCGTCCCCTCGGCCGCGCTCCGGCTCAGGTAGGGCCGCGCATGGTCGTTCACACCGCGGAAGCCCGGGCCGCCGGTCGCCACCTCCCGCGGGTTGGCCCACGGCGCACCCGATCCGCTGAGGTGGTTGATGTACAGCGTCTCCGGGGCCCCGTCGGCGGTCCTCTCGAAGTGGCTCCGCGCCTTCTCCCACTTGTCCGGGATGTCGAAGAGCGTCGGCACCCGGTAGTCGTCCTGGATGTCGGTGGATGCGCCGCCCCAGCGGATCCCGTACCCCTTTCCGGCGTCGAAGTCCTGCAGGATGACGATCTTGCCGCGCACCTCCCCCAGGTCGGGGACGCGCTCGCCCCCTGAGGGGCGCCACAGGTGCTCGGCCAGGAGCGGGGCCGTCTCCGGGTCCGACTCGATGTAGTGGTCCAGGGTCTCTTCGTAGGTGCGGGTGTTCTCCTCCTCGGTGTGCTCCTTCTTCAGGCGCATGAGCACCGTCTCGGTCGGATGCTCACTCAGGAACACCGCCGTGTCGGTCACCACGTCGGTGAAGTTGAGGTGCAGGTACTCGGCGCCGTGGTGGATGGGGAAGGCATCGCGGTAGTGCCGCGTTCGGACGTCGAGCGCGCGCACGCCCGACTCCAGTTGCCGGCTCAGCTCCATGTCCTGGGTACGGCTCCACACCGTCCCGGTCCAGGCCCCCGTGTCGTGCGTGCCGGGAACCGACAGGGAGGCGAGCGAGGCGCCGTCGGGCAGCCCGGCCATCCAGTCGGCGGTCGACGCCTCGGCCGCCCCCGCGGCACCGCTCTCGACCGGGGCGCCTCGGGCCTCGGCGGTCGCAGGCGGGATCAGGAGGGCGGCGGTGAGGGAGGCGGTGACGGAGGTGACGAGTAGGGTCCTCAGACCGATACGCGTGAAAGGCATGGGGGAGCGCCCTCCGGGCCCGGTGTCGGAAAAGAGCACGGTGAGCCTGCCACAGACGCGTGGGGGCCGTAAGGCCCAAATGCGACAATGGCGGGACCCCCGTCCCATGACTCCTCAAGAAGAGAGCGACCCTGCTCATGGAACCTTCTCCCCAGCAGCCGCAACCCCCCTATGGGCAGCAGCCCTACCCGGGCCAGCAGTACCCGCAGCAGCCCGGGTACGGACAGCAGGGCTATGGCCAGCAGGGGTACGGCTACCAGGGCTACGGCCAGAACCACTACCAGCAGGGCGGCTACTACCAGCAGGGGTACGTGTACCCCGGGCAGGAGACGCTGCCGCCCGGGACCGTCGCCGCCGACAAGGGCAAGCGCATCGCCGCGGCCATCATCGACGGTCTCGTCGTGGGGCTCGTCGCGATGGCGATCATGTTCGTGATCGGCATTCTCCCCATGATCGCCATGGGCGCCTCCGCGGAGGCCAACGGCGGGGACCCGCCCGGCATCCTCATCGCTCTGGGCATCATCGGGATGCTCGTCGGATACGCCCAGATGTTCTTCACGCCGTTCGTCTACAAGGCGCTGGCCGAGTCCAAGCGCGGCGCCACCATCGGCAAGCGCGCCATGAGGCTCCGCGTCATCGACCTGCAGACGCTCGGCAACCCCCAGAAGGGCAAGTCCTTCCTGCGGGCGCTGATCTACTTCCTGCTGGGCTGGATCAGCTGCCTGTGGATCCTGTTCGACCCGCGCGAGCAGGCGCTGCACGACAAGGCCGGCAACACGGCGGTCATCGCCGCATAGCCCGCGCCGCCCCCCGTCGATCCAGGGCGGGCCCGCGCTCTCGAGCACGGGCCCGGCCTGGTCCCGCACCCTCCCCGGCGGGCGCCCCGGACACCGCCTGAAGGTTTGCCGGTCCGGCAACGGGCTTTGCCCGTGAACCGCCTTTGAGGGCACATTCGTGACACGGTGGCCGACGGCCGCCGGTGGACGAAGCGCGCGGGAAGGGCGGGGCCATGGACGCACAGTCCTGGGACGACAGGTACAGCAGCGAGGAGAGGCTCTTCAGCGGCAACCCCAACGGGGTGCTCGTCGCCGAGGTGGAGGGCCTCGCCCCAGGGCGGGCGCTCGACCTCGGGTGCGGCGAGGGCGCCGACGCGGTGTGGCTGGCCGAGCGCGGCTGGCACGTCGCCGCCGTCGACATCTCCCAGGTGGCCCTGGACCGNCGGAGGCGCCCGCCACGACCGGCGGTCTCGGCGACCGGATCGCCTGGACCCGAGCGGACCTGACCGCCGAGCCGCCGCCTCCCGGCCCGTTCGACCTGGTGTCGGCCCAGTACTTCCCGCTCCCCAAGGAGGAGGGGCACGCCGCGCTCAAGGCCCTGCTGGCCGCGGTGGCGCCCGGCGGCACGCTGCTGTACGTCGGGCACCACATCGGGGACCTGGGGCCGCAGCAGTGGCGCGAGGTCGACCCGACCGACTACTACTGGCCCGCCGACGTGGCCGGGGTGCTGAAGGCGATGCCCGACGGCGAGTGGACGGTCGTGACCGACGAGGTCCGGTCGCGCCCCTCCGTCCCCGAAGGCGCCCACCACACCCGGGACACCGTCCTGCGGGCGCGACGCGAGCGGTAGGCCATGGGCCCTCGCGCCTGGACACCGGCAGGGGCCGGGGCACGCTCCGCGAACTCCGGCGTCCGGTGGCCGTTCAGCCCGGATTCTTCCGGTTCGGCCACGGGCAGACGACGGCTGCCTGTGGGCCTGCTCCTCGTGTCCGAGGCCCCGGGAACCACGAACCGGCCCCGCCGTAGGGTTGCGCCATGGACGTGTTCGACGATCTCCTGCGGGGCGTGCACGGGCAGGGCGCGGTGTTCGGGCGCTCGGCGCTGAGGCCGCCGTGGTCGCTTCGCTTCAGGTCGGGAAGGCGCCGTACCGACGGCGCCTTCCTGACCCTGTGCATCCCGATGCGCGGGTCCGCGTGGATCGTGCCGCATGAGGGGGAGGCGCGCAGGGTCTCAGAGGGTGAGGCGGCGGTGGTCCAAGGGCCGGAGCCGTTCACGCTCACCGACGATCCGAACGCCGACCGATCCGCCGTGCGGCGGGACGTGTACTGCCTCGGGGACGGCGAAGCGGGCCCCGGCGCGGAGGACGGCCTCGACGCGCAGACGGTGGTCCTCGCCGCGGCCTATGACGTTCGGGAGCAGGTTCCCCGCCGGTTGTTGCAGGCGCTTCCGGCGGTTCTGGTCGTGCCGGACGAGAACGAGGAGTGCGCGGCCCTGCGGGGCTACCTGGAGACGCAGCTGGTGTGCGGCAGGCCGGGGCGACAGATCGTACTGGACCGGCTGCTGGACTGGCTGCTGGTGTGCACGCTGCGGGACTGGTTCGACCTTCCGGAGGCGGCGCCGCCCCGGTGGTACCGCGCGCTGGGCGACGAGGTCGTGGGGCCGGCCCTGAGGGCGATGCACGGGGACCCGGCGCACGCGTGGACGACGGCGTCGCTGGCGGCGCGCGGGGGCACGTCGCGGTCGACGTTCGCCAAGCGCTTCACCGACGTGGTCGGCGAGGGGCCGATGGCGTACCTGACGGGCTGGAGGATGACCCTGGCGGCGGACCTGCTGCGCCGCCCGGAGATGACGGTGGCGGCGGTGGCGCGCCGGGTGGGGTACGCGGACGCGTTCGGCTTCAGTGCCGCCTTCAAGCGCGTCCAAGGGGTGAGCCCCACCGCCTACCGCCGTTCCCCCGTAGAGGAGCCGGAGGAGACGGTCACCCCTGCCGGATGACGCGGCTCCGGCCTCGCCTCACGCCGCGCCTCCACCCCGGGCGAGCGCGCGCCCGGTCTTCCGCAGACCGGGCGCGCTGTGTCGCCATGTGAGCAGCCGTCGGGCGGCCGAAGGTCAGTCCTTCCAAGCGCCCGCCGCGGCCGCCGTGTCGGCGAAGTCCGCGAAGTCCCGGGGCCTGCGCCCCAGCGCGCGCTCCACCCCGTCGGCGATCACGGCGTCCCGGCCGGTGCGGATCGGGGTCAGGGCGTTCACCCACATGCGCGCTTCCTCGGTGGAGAGGCCCCACTGCGCCATGCGGCCGATGAACTCCTCCTCGCCGCCGTCCCGGTGGCGCACCGCTCGGCCGGCCGCACGGGAGATCTCCCCCAGCGCCTCGGCGACGGTCAGCGCGCGCGGGCCGGACAGCTCGTAGACCCGGCCGTCGTGCCCCTCCCCGGTCAGGGCGGCGACCGCGACGTCGGCGATGTCGTCCACGTCGATGAAGGCCGAACGGCCGTCCCCGACCGGAAGCGACAGCTCCCCCGACAGCACCCCGTCGCGGAACGCCCCCTCACTGAAGTTCTGCGCGAACCAGGAGGGCCGCAGCACGGTCCAGGCGACCCCCGACTCCCGGACCGCCCGCTCCCCCTCCAGGTGGACCCTGGAGATGACCGTGTCGGGGCCGTAGTGTCCGGGCACGTCCACGCCGCGCGCCGACAGCAGCACCAGGCGGCGCACCCCGGCGGCCACGGCCCGTTCCACCAGCGCCGGCGTTTGCGGGGGAGGCGCGTCGAGCGGGGTGATGTACACGGAGCCGACTCCGTCGAGCGCGGGGCCCCAGGTCGCAGGGTCCTCCCAGTCGAAGTGCACGTCGCCCCTGCGCGACGCCGTCCGCACGGGAACCCCCCGGTCCCGGAGCCGGGAGGCGACGCGCTTGCCGACGGTGCCGGTGCCACCGATGACGAGAACCGTTCGTTGAGTCATGCGTTCATCGTGTCGCCGCACGCCCCGCGTTCCCATGCGCACGCGTTCCGTCCCCATATGCGTCCGTCCAGGCACGGTCTGCGGAACGCCCGGAGATGTCCACACCCTGTGGACAGATCACCCCGTCAGACGGGGCCGACGGCGGGAGCCACGCTCAGGGCGGACCATGCGCTCGTCCCCGGGCGCGGGAGGACTGACCGGAGGGCCGCTCCGGAGCCCACGGGCACGGCGGCCTTGGACACGTCGCGCCGTGAACGGGAGCATGGAAGGGGCCGACGGCGAGGGACGGCGGACCGGAAACAGGACCTGCCGCCTTACGCCGCCCCCGGTTCGCCCTCCGCGTCGTCGTCGGGGACCCTGCAGGACCACTCCAGGAAGACCGCCGCCGCGAAGAGGACGACGCCCGCGCCCATCGTGGCCAGGGACGTGTAGAAGTCCTCCGTAGGCAGCGGGGTGTTCAGGCGGCCCGCCAGGTACACCGCCGCGCCGCCGAACGCCCCGACGGCCACCGATGCGAACAGCGCGCTCGCCTTGGCCAGGGCCACCAGCCGTGCGGCGCTCAGGGCCTCGATGGGTTCGGTCCCCGGCTCGCGGCGGATCCGACGGCGCGTGTGGTGGCCCGTGATCGCCTCGCCCACCGCCAGCAGCAGCAGGGTCGGCACCGCCGTCCACGGCAGAGGCGGAAGCGTGCTGTAGAAGGCGTTCACCAACGCATAGCCGACCAGGGCCGAGGCCACGGCCACGGCGAGCGGCACCCGCCACCCGATCGGATGCAGGCGCCCCTCCTCGTCCGGGCCGCCGGCCCCCCGGCCGGGGCGGCCGGGCCGCGACGGCTCGTCACCGTCCCAGTCCTGGTCGTCGCGGGACACCCTCAGCCCTCCCGTCCCGGCAGGGCCAGGTGCAGGTCCCCCCGGCGGTCCGCCTCCTGGCCGGCCACGGCCGCCAGCAGGTCCGCCACCGGGCCGTGCCCCGGCAGCACCGCTCCGGGATCGGCGTCGAGCCACGGGCGCAGCACGAAGGCGCGCTCGTGGGCCCGCGGATGCGGCAGGGTCAGCTCCGGATCGCCGGAGACCTCCTCCCCCAGCGCGATGATGTCCACGTCCAGGGTGCGCGGCCCCCACCGCACCTCCCGCACCCGGTGGAAGCGCTTCTCCACCTCCTGGGTGCGGGCCAGCAGCTCGCGCGGGGCCAGCGTGCACGCGGCGACGAGCACCGCGTTCAGGTAGGCCCCCTGTTCCGGGCCTCCGACCGGCGCCGTCTCGTACACCGGCGAGACGGCGACCGGCGTCAGCCCCGGCGCGGCCTGCGGCCCCAGCAGCGCGTCCACGGCCCCCTGGAGGGTCGCCATGCGGTCGCCCATGTTGGAGCCCAGGGCCAGCACCGCCGGGCGCTCCGCGCTCACGGCCGCCCCCTGACCACGGTCACCGAGACGTCCTCGAACTCGTGCGGGATGGGGGCCGACGGCTTGTGCACGGTGATCTGCGCACGCCGCACCGGCCCCTCCTCCAGGCACACCCGGGCCAGCCGCTCGGCCAGCGCCTCCAGCAGGTTCACCGGCTCACCGGCGACCACCTCCACCAGGCCCGAGGCGAGCTCCCCGTAGTGCACGGTGTCGGCGACGTCGTCGGTGGCCGCCGCGGTGCTCACGTCCACGTCGAGCACCGCGTCCACCACGAAGTACTGGCCCTGCCTGCGCTCCTCGGGGAACACCCCGTGGTAGCCGTAGGCCCGCAGCCCCCGCAGGGCGATCCGGTCGCCCTTGATGTCCATGCTCAGGTCCGGGCTCATTCGGCGGGTGCGCCTCCCTGCTCGCCTTCCTCCTCCTCGTCCGGCATCACCGGCGAGGCGTGGTGCGACCACAGCCGCCACCCCTGGGCGGTGTGCACGAACATGTTGGTGGTCACCACCTGGCCGCCCGCGACGAACCCGGGGCTGCCGTCCTCGGCGGTGAGCACGTTCTCCTCGCACGTCACCATGGCCACGTCGCCGCTGACCCCGATGTGGGTGTCGGTGAGCACGTACTGGATGTAGGGAACGTTGGCCATGATCAGCGCCCAGGCGCGGAGGATCTCCGCGCGGCCGCGCAGCAGCGGCCACCCCGGGTTGACGCACACCAGGTCGGGGGCCTCGTCCTCCTCGGCCCAGACCCGGTGCATGGCGTCGATGTCGCCGTTCTCGATGGCGCCGTAGAACTGCGCGTTGGCCTCGGCCACGCGCTCCATGACCTCCTGGCGGGACCTCACCGGNCCCCCGCCGCGGCCGACCGGCTCGCCGCGGCCCTGGTCGTCCAGGAGGGCGCCGCCGGTGCGCCAGGCGGCCTGCACCCGCACGGCGTCGGCGCTGGGCCGCACGTCGTGCACGCGCACGCACCAGGCTCCGGCTGCGGCCGAGAGCACGGTCAGGGCCAGGGTGGCGTCGTCGGACTCGGAGAACGGGCGGTCGTTGCCGTCGGCGTCGGACAGGAGCCTGCCGAGGAAGCGTTTGCGTGAGCCGGCGATCAGCAATGGGCGTCCCAGATCGTCGAAGCGGTCGAGGTGCGCGAGGAGCTGCCAGTTGTGGGCCTGTTCGGGCTTCTTGGCGAAGCCCAGCCCCGGGTCGAGCACGAGCTGCGCGGGGTCCACGCCCTCGTCGGCCATCGCCTCCATGCGGGTCCGCAGTTCCTGGTGGACCTCGGTGACGACGTCGGTGTAGACCGCGCGCCGCTGCATGTCGTGGCTGTGGCCGCGCCAGTGCATCAGGACGTAGGCCACGCCCGTCTTGGCGACCAGCCGGGCCATGGACGGGTCGGCCAGGCCCCCGCTGACGTCGTTGACCAGCCGGGCGCCCGCCTGCACGGTGTGGTCGGCGACCTGCGCGCGCATGGTGTCGACGCTGACCGCCACCCCCTGCCGGGCGAGTTCCCGCACGACGGGCACGACCCGCCGCAGCTCCTCCTCCAGCGAGACCCGCGGGGCCCCCGGGCGGGTGGACTCGCCGCCGACGTCGACGATGTCGGCCCCCTCCTCGGCCAGCCGCAGGCCGTGCTCGACGGCGCGGCCGTGGTCGAACCACCGCCCGCCGTCGGAGAAGGAGTCGGGGGTCACGTTGACGACCCCCATCACCAGGCAGCGCTCCCGCCGGGGCAGCCCCGGGAGCTCACATCGCGTCGACGCCATGCCCTCACCCTACGAGAAGCGGGCTCAGCGGTGGCCCAGGATCAGACTCATCGCCTCGGCCCGTGTGCGATCGCGGTTCCGGAAGTCGCCGCGCACCGCGGAGGTGACGGTCTTCGCCCCGGGCTTGCGCACGCCGCGCATGGTCATGCACAGGTGCTCGGCCTCGATCACGACGATCACCCCGCGCGGGTCCAGGTACTCCATCACCGCGTCGGCCACCTGGGTGGTGAGCCGCTCCTGCACCTGGGGCCGGCGCGCGTACACGTCGACCAGCCGGGCCAGCTTGGACAGCCCGGTGATCTGCCCCTTGGAGTTGGGGATGTAGCCCACGTGGGCGCTGCCGTAGAAGGGGACCAGGTGGTGCTCGCACGTCGAGTACAGCTCGATGTCCTTGACCAGCACCATCTCCTCGTGCTGGGCCTCGAACACGGTGGTGAGCACGTCCCCGGGCCGCTGGTGCAGCCCGGAGAACTGCTCGGCGTAGGCGCGGGCGACCCGGGACGGGGTCTCCTGCAGCCCGTCCCGGTCGGGGTCCTCGCCGATGGCGAGCAGGATCTCCCGGACGGCCTTCTCGATCCTCGCCTGGTCGATGCCCGCCTCGGGGCCCGCTTCCGGCCCGGCGGCCTCCTGGGGCAGGGTCACTCCCGGTCCCCTCTCTGCTCACCGCCGTCGGCCGGGGCCTCGCCCGAGCCGTCGCGCGCGTCCCCGCGGTCGGCGCCGTGCCCGTCGCCGTGCGCCTCACCGCCGGTGTAGCCGACCTGGCCGTTGCCGGACACCAGGTCCTCGACGTCCTTGGGGCCGAGCAGGGCCAGCTCCTTGGAGGTCTTGACCGGCGGGCGGCCCGACGGCTGGCGCTTGCCGTAGCCGGTGAACGACCCGCGCGAGGGGCGCTTGTTCACCGGGGCGAAGATCCGCAGGACCTCCTCCTTGGACAGGGTCTCCTTGTCGAGCAGGTGCAGCACCAGGTCGTCCAGGACGTCGCGGTACTCGTCGAGCACCTCGAAGGCCTCGTCGTGCGCGGACTCGATGAGGCGGCGCACCTCCTCGTCGATGAGGGAGGCGATCTCCTCGGAGTACTCGCGGGCGTGCGACATCTCGCGGCCCAGGAACGGCTCGGTGTTGCCGGAGCCGAACTTGCGGGCGCCCAGCCGCTCGCTCATCCCGTACTCGGTGACCATGTTGCGCGCCAGCGAGGTGGCCTTGTCGATGTCGTTGGCGGCGCCGGTGGTGGGCTCGTGGAACACGAGCTCCTCGGCGGCGCGCCCGCCGAGCATCATGGCCAGCTGGTCCATCATCTCCGAGCGCGAGGTGAGGAACTTGTCCTCGGTCGGCAGGGACATGGTGTAGCCCAGCGCGCGGCCGCGCGGCAGGATGGTGATCTTGTGCACCGGGTCGGCGTTGGGCAGCGCGTGGCCCACCAGGGCATGGCCGCCCTCGTGGTAGGCGATGACCTTCTTCTCCGCGTCGCTCATCACCCGGGTCTTGCGCTCGGGGCCGGCCATGACGCGGTCGATGGCCTCCTCCAGGGTGGCCATGTCGATGGTGTCCCTGCCGGCGCGGGCCGAGAGCAGGGCGCCCTCGTTGACCACGTTCTGCAGGTCGGCACCGGTCATCCCGGGGGTGCGGCGGGCGACCACGTCCATGTCGACGTCGTCGGCCATGGGCTTGCCCTTGGCGTGCACCTTGAGGATGCCCTTGCGGCCCTCCATGTCCGGCCGGTCCACGACGATCTGCCGGTCGAAGCGGCCCGGGCGCAGCAGCGCCGGGTCGAGGATGTCCGGGCGGTTGGTGGCGGCGATGAGGATGACGCCGGTCTTGACGTCGAAGCCGTCCATCTCCACCAGCATCTGGTTGAGGGTCTGCTCCCGCTCGTCGTGGCCGCCGCCCATGCCGGCGCCGCGGTGGCGGCCCACGGCGTCGATCTCGTCGACGAAGATGATCGCCGGGGCGTTCGCCTTGGCCTGCTCGAACAGGTCGCGCACCCGGGAGGCGCCGACGCCGACGAACATCTCGACGAAGTCGGAGCCGGAGATGGAGTAGAACGGCACCCCGGCCTCGCCGGCCACGGCGCGGGCCAGCAGGGTCTTACCGGTGCCGGGCGGGCCGAAGAGCAGCACGCCCTTGGGGATCTTGGCGCCCATCGACTGGAACTTGGCGGGGGTCTGCAGGAACTCCTTGATCTCCTGCAGCTCCTCGATCGCCTCGTCCGCCCCGGCGACGTCGGCGAAGGTGCTCTTGGGCGTGTCCTTGCTGATCAGCTTGGCCTTGGACTTGCCGAAGTTCATCACCCGCGAGCCGCCGCCCTGCATCTGGTTCATGATGAACAGGAAGATGGCGATGATGATGACCAGCGGCAGGAAGCTGAAGAGCAGCCCGGTCCAGATGCTCTCCTGGGGCACCTCGACGTCGTAGGAGTCGAGGCTGCCCTCCTGTTCCAGCTCGGCGAACCGGTCGGCGATCTGCCGCCCCTGGTCGCCGACCCAGTAGGCCTCGTAGACCTTGCCGTCGTCGGTGGTGATCTCGACCCGCTGCTCTTTGTCGACGAGCTTGGCGTTGTCGATGTCGCCGCTCTCGATGAGCTGCAGCACCGTCGAGGTGTCCTTCTTCTCCGGACCGGAGCCGCCGCCCAGGCCGGTGAAGTTGAAGACGGCGAAGAGTATGACGCCGATGGCCAGAATGTACAGCCACGGCCCGCGGTACAAACGCTTGAGATTCATCTATACGGAACCCCGCTGGGTCCGTCCCTCCTGACCAGGCGGCCTCTGCCCCGACACGGCGTAAGGGCACCGGGTCGGAAACGGGACCTATCGGACACGTAATTCCCAATATCTATGCCGGGATGATCGACGGTACACCCCGCCCGTGATCCACCGCACGGCTGCGACGCGCCGTCATGAGCGCAACGCCTGCGCTCCCCGAGATGTTCCCGGGCCCCCCGGCCCGCACCCCGCTAGCCTTCGTAGACGTGCGGGGCGAGCGTGCCGATGAAGGGCAGGTTGCGGTACTTCTCGGCATAGTCGAGCCCGTAGCCGACGATGAACTCGTTCGGCAGGTCGAACCCGATGTACTTGACGTCCAGGTCGACGTCGAAGGCGAGCGGCTTGCGGACCATGGTGCACACCTCCACCGAGGCCGGCCCGCGCGAGCGCAGGTTGCCCACCAGCCACGACAGCGTCAGCCCCGAGTCGATGACGTCCTCGACGATGAGGACGTTGCGCCCGGAGATGTCGACGTCGAGGTCCATCAGGATGCGGACCACCCCCGAGGAGGTGGTCCCGGCCCCGTAGGAGGAGACCGCCATCCAGTCCATCTCCGCCTCGTGCGAGAGCTCACGCGCCAGGTCGGCCATGACCATCACGGCGCCCTTCAGCACCCCGACGAGCAGCAGGTCCTTGCCGGCGTAGTCGGCGTCGATCTCGGACGCCAGCCCCTTCAGCCGCGCCTTGATCTCCTCTTCGGTGACCAGCACCTTCTCCAGTGCGTCACCCATGTCCTTGGCGTCCACGCTCGTACGTCCTCGCTGCTCGGATCGCGGTCCTTCGGAACGCAACCAGGATAAACGGGTGAAGTCATCCGAACTCCAAGGCGCCGCCCCCGCGCCGGGCGCTGAGGCCCCCGGGCAGGTCGACACGGGCCTGACCGCGCCAGTCGGAGACCAGGCGGTCGACCTCGGCCACGTGCCGCGCGGTCAGCGCGCCGGCGGGGCTGCCCGCCGCCAGGGCGGCGCGCCGCAGCACCCGCGTGCGCACCGCGCGCGGCAGGCGCTCCAGGGCGCGCACGTCCAGGCGGCCGCCGCCCAGGTCGGCCGCGCGCGCGGCGTCGGCGGCCCAGTCGTCCAGCGCGTCGGCGTCGTCGCGGAGCAGGTCGGCGGTGCGTGCGAGCGCCGGCGCGATGCCGGGGCCGATCTCCTTCTCCAGCGCCGGCAGCGCGGCGTGGCGGACGCGCGCGCGGGCGAAGGCCGGATCGGCGTTGTGCGGATCCTCCCAGTGCTCCAGCCCCATGGCGGCGCACGCCTGGCGCACCCGCGCGCGCTCCATGCCCAGGAACGGGCGCGCATAGCGGCCGGAACGCGGGGCCATGCCGGACAGGGAGCGCGCGCCCGACCCCCGGGCCAGCCCCAGGAGAACGGTCTCCGCCTGGTCGTCCGCCGTATGGCCGAGCAGACCGGCCGCCGCGCCCGTGCGATCGGCGGCGGCGTCCAGAGCCGTATAACGCGCGTCCCGCGCGGCCCCCTCGGGCCCGCCGGAGCTCCCCACCCGGACGGCGGCGACCTCCACGGGGTCCAGGCCCAGGCCGCGCATGGCGGCGGCGACCGTCTCGGCCCGTGCACCGGAACCGCCCTGAAGCCCGTGGTCGACGGTCACCCCTCCGGCACGCAGACCCATGCGCGGCGCGGCGAACGCCGCGGCCCCGGCCAGCGCCAGGGAGTCCGCCCCTCCGCTGCAGGCCACGAGTACGAGCGCACCCTCCTCCAGCCCGGCCAGGGCGCGGCGGACCGCGCGGCGGGCCTCGGCGACCGCGGGGGGCGGCCCGCTCACTCCTCCCGCGCCGGGGCGCCCGGCTCGGCGACGCGCGCGATCCAGGACTCGGGGTCGCGGATCTCGGCCATGGTGGGCAGCGTCTCGGGCGACCGCCACACCTTGTTGAACTCCTCCATGCCGACCTGGGCGACGACCTTGCGCACGAAGACCGCGCCCTCCTCGTACTGCTTCATCTTCAGGTCGAGGCCGAGCAGCTGGCGGATGACGCGGTCGATGCGGTTGGCGCCCTCGCGGCGGCGCTGGAAGCGGCGGCGGATCTCGGCCACGGAGGGCACCACCTCGGGCCCGACCGCGTCCATCACGTAGTCGCCGTGGCCCTCGGCCAGCGTCATGACCGCGGTGATGCGGTCCATCACCTCGCCCTGGGCCTCGTTCTGGAAGGCCTGGATGAGGCTGCCCTCACCGCCCCGGACGACCTCGGCCACCGCCTCGGCGGCGGCGCGCAGGCGGTCGAGGAAGGCGGCCGCGTCCATGTCCGAGGACAGCAGCAGGTCCTGCATCTGCTCCTGGACGTACCCGCGCAGCCAGGGGGTGGAGCTGAACTGCATGCGGTGGGTCTCCTCATGCAGGCAGACCCACAGCCGGAAGTCGCGCGGGTCCACGTCCAGCTCCCGCTCGGCCTGGACGATGTTGGGCGCCACCAGGGTCAGCCGGCCTGCGGGCGCGTTGCCGTCCGGGTCGGGCGGCAGGAAGAGCTCGTACTGGCCGAGCACCCGCCCGGCCAGGTAGGCGAGCACGGCGCCGAGCTGGGCCCCGGTGACCCGGGAGCCCACGGCGGTGCTCAGGGCGCCGGCCGTGCCGGCTCCGGAGGCCAGGCGCTCGGCGCCGACCCGCTCCAGCATGGGTTCCAGTACGCTGCGGAACCCTTCGACGTTGGCCCGGATCCATCCCGGGCGGTCGACGATGACCGCCGGTCCGGCCGGTTCCAGGGGGTCCATGCCGGTGAACTCGCGCACGTGTCCGCGGGCCTCCTCGGACAGCTCCCGGAGCTGGGAGACGGCCTGGCGCGCGTCGGCGATGTCCACCTGGGGGCCGGGGCGCACGAGGCGGATCCCGGTGTTGACGGCTACGTCCCAGTCGATCACAGTCACGCCCTCACCGTACCCGCGGGGGCCCGGGCCAAGGGGGTGCGCGCCGATTTTCCGGGTTTCCTCAGGGTCGTCCCCTCAGGCCCTCTACGGGGAGAGGGGGGAAGGGCGGGGCGCGGAGGGACGGACGGGCACCTCAGGGGCGCACGGGCACGGGGTGCGCGTCAGGAGCACCCGCAGGTGGCGACGGTCGACGCCAGGAGGTCCAGGTTCGACGCCAAGGCCGAGTCCCCGTCCGCCATGAAGGCGAACACGAGCAGCCGGCCGTCCGCGTCGTAGATCGTCCCCGCCAGGGTGCTCACCCCGCTCAGCGTTCCGGTCTTGGCGCGCACCACGCCCGCCCCCTGCTCGGACCGGCTCGACGGGCCGTAGCGACCCGCGAGGGTGCCGCTGAAGTTGCCGGTCGGCAGGCCGCTGAGGGTGAAGCCCAGGTCGGGCCGGTCGGGGTCGGCGGCGGCCAGCAGCATCTCCACCAGGGCGTGCGGCGAGATGCGGTTGTCCACCGACAGGCCGCTGGCGTCGGAGAGCCGCACCCCGTCGACGCCGAGGCGCTCCAGCACCGCGGTCATGGCGCGGGCACCGCCCTCGAACGAGGCGTCCTCCCCCTCGGCGAGGGCCACCTGGCGGGCCAGCGCCTCGGCGATGTTGTTCTCGCTCTGCAGCAGCATCTGCTCCACCAGCGCCGAGACGGGCGGGGAGGAGACCGAGGCCGCGGGGTCGGCGCCGTCGGGGGCGGTGGCCGGGTCCGGCCCCCCGCGCACCTCGACGCCCTCGTCGCGCAGCCGGTCGGCGAAGGCCTCGGCTGCCGTCCGCGGCGGGTCGTCGACCCGGTCGCCGTACTTCTCGCCGGCGTCCTCGCGGCCGCCGTCGATCATCAGCGCGTGCACCGGGGCGACGCTGCCCTCCCAGACGTAGTTGTCCTTCCAGCCGGGACCGGTGGCCGAGCCGGGGTAGAGGGAGTCGTCGTAGCCCAGGTCGACCGCGTCGACGCCCTGGTCCTCCAGGGCACGCGCGGTGCGCTCGGCCAGGAGCGCGAGGGTGGCCGGGCGCGGGTAGGCTCCGGGGTCGGCGTCCGTNCCCCCACCCCCAGCCGCTCGCCGTCCAGGACCGCCTCGGTGGCGATGCGCGCGTCGGGGCCGGGCGAATCCAGCACGGTGAGCGCGGTGGCGATCTTGGTGGTGGAGGCGGGGACCGCGCCGCGGTCGCCGTCCCGGTCGTAGAGCTCCTGCGCACTGGCGGCGTCCGCGACATAAGCGGAGAGTCCCTCACCCACCCCCGAGTCGGACATGGGATCATCGAGGTGGTCCGCCAGGCGGCCGGGGTCGACCGCGTCGGCGCCGGGCAGGTGGGCGGCCGTCTCCTGCTGTGCGTGCGCGACAGGATAGGGCACCGCGGGCAGGGGGCGCGACGCGATCAGATCCGCCGCGGCGAAGCCCGCCACCAGCACGAATATGTTGAGCATGGCCATGGCCAGGAGCACTCTGGACCGCACCGTCCGCACCCCGCACACCTGCCTTCCTCCTGGCACCGCCGCCGTATGACCGCCGCTACAGACAAGCGACACTAGTCGTAAGGGAAGCCGAGAACAGCATGAAATTCGACGTCACCATCGAGATCCCCAAGGGTGAGCGCAACAAGTATGAGATGGATCACGAGACGGGTCGAATCCGTCTCGACCGCATGCTGTTCACCTCTACGAGTTACCCCGCCGACTACGGTTTCATCGAGGGGACGCTGGGCGATGACGGCGACCCGCTGGACGCCCTGGTCCTGCTGAAGCAGCCGACCTTTCCCGGCTGCCTGATCCGCTGCCGCGTGGTGGGCATGTTCCGGATGCGCGACGAGGCCGGGGGCGACGACAAGCTGCTGTGCGTGCCGGCCACGGACCCGCGCATGGAGCACATCCGTGACATTCACCACGTCAACGAGTACGAGCGCCTGGAGATCGAGCACTTCTTCACGGTCTACAAGGACCTGGAGCCGGGCAAGTCGGTCGAGGGCGCGACGTGGGTCGGGCGCCACGAGGCCGAGCAGGAGGTCATCTCCTCGGTGACGCGCGCCGAGGAGAAGGGCGCCCACGGGGACCGCTCGCACATCGAGCTCGAAGACGAGGCTTCCTGAGCGGACCGCCCGAGGAGCCCGTCGAGGGGCCCATGCGCCGAGCGCACGGGCCCCTGCCGCTTTTCCGGGGCCGTCGGGTCGCGGACGGACCGGCCCCGGTGACCCGGGGCGGCCGCCGCGGGGGGCGGAGCGCGGGGTCACAGGGCGGAGTCGGGTCGGGGGTCGGAGGGGCGGCGTCACCGGGGGAGCGCCATCGAGGGCACCCCCATCCAGGCGGGAACGCGCTCGGGCTCGGTGCGGGCGACGACGTAGACCGCCAGCACCATCAGCAGGACCGCGCACACGGCCACGGTCAGGCCCGGCAGAACGGCGCGCGCCCGTCGGCGCCTGCGCCGGGAGGGCGGCACGGGGAACCCGTCGTCGTCGAAGGCGTCGGCACGGTCGGCCACGTGGGCGCGGTGCCCGTCCAGGCCCGGCCCCAGGACACCGCTGAGCACCCGCAGGCGCAGGCCCGGCGGCGGGTCCTCGGGCGGGTCCCCCGGGTACGGCGGGGTCTGGGGCGCGCCCGGCCGCCGGTGGTGCTCGCACTCGGCCAGCGCAACGGCCAGCAGCCATTCGCGCAGCCGCCCGGCGTCGGCGAGCCGGTGGACGTGGGCCCCGGCGACGATGAAGGTGTCGCGCAGGGCCGCCTGGGCGGAGTCGTGGTCGCGCAGCAGGGCCCGGCAGGCCCGGTACAGCTCCTCTCCGTAGGCATCGAAGAGCCGGGCGTAGGCGCGGGAGGCGCACGGTCGTCTGGATCTCAGGGCGAGGGCAAGGTCCCGGTCCATCATGTGACCTGAATGTACGGTCCGGGCGCCCTATTGAGGAGGCTTTCGACGAAAAACGCCACGAAGGCCTGATTTCCGCTACTTTCCCGCACCCTCCGGACGGTCCCGCCTCCGCACCGCGTGCACCGGACGCCACAGTCGCCGTGCCTCGGCGGCGACGGCATCGGCGTCGACCTCTTCTGCGCCGCACACGCCCGCCGAGTCCTCTGTCCCCTCCGGTTCCTGTTCCTGCCCGTACTCCAGGGCCTCCCGCTCGATGATGAAGCGCAGCGCCGCGCGCGGACGCGCCAGCACCGCACCGCCGGCGCGCATCACCGGCTCCGGCAGCCGCCCCGAGACCAGCAGCACCGGCACCACCTCCGGCGCGCCCAGGTCACGGGCGGCCCGGGCCGCGGCCGCGGCGTGCCGCTCCACCACCCGTTCGGCCGGGCGCCCGCCGATCGTCCACGCCCCGCCGCCGCGCGCCACCGCGTTGCGGCGGTGCCGCGCCTCGAGCAGGTAGACCCCTCCGGTCCCGGCCGCCAGCACCCGCCCGACGGGGTCGGCCACCAGGCGGTAGCCGCGGCGCCGCAGGCCGCGCAGCACCCGGCCGCGGGCCCAGGCCGGGCCGAGCAGCGGCGCGGCGGCCCCGGTGATCAGGTAGCTGAGCGCGGTGAGGCCGGCCACGAGCAGCCCGGCCCGCCACCCCAGGAACCCCGCGCCCATGACCCCGGCCGCGGCCGTGATCGCCGCCCGGACCAGGAGGCGGGCCAACGATCCGTCCGCCAACGGACACCGCACCTTTCGGTCGCCTCGCGTCTGCCCCCTCGCACGTACCGCCTCGCGGGGCCTCTCATGCCACCACCGGACCCCCCGGCACCGCAATGGATTCGGCCGAAATCCCCGTGACGCACGCGACACGCCGGATCCGCCGGATCGCTTGACAGCGTTCCCGCAGGTTGGTCTCCTTGTGCGCATGCATCCGCGTACCCAGGCGACCCGACCGGTCATGGCCCGCCAGGCCCGTGAGGCCTCCCGCCGTGCGGCCGCCGTCGTGTGTCCGTCGCCGTGTACGCGCTCCTCGTGTCGCTGAGCGCACCCTTTTTCGCGAGCTGAACGCCGCTCCTTCGCCGAGCGCCGCGTCTCCCGGCTGCCGTCCGCAGCCCGCGCCGCTGCTCCGCAGCGCCTCTCCGCACGTCTTCGCACGACCGAGGATCCGACTCCGGTGTCGAACTCCACCGCTTCCGCACTCGCCGTACCCGAATCGACGCGTTCCGCCACCGACCGCCGACGCTCCGATGCCGTCCGCCCGGACGGCATCGGCGACATCGTCGACGCGGGGCGCCGCTCCGCCTATCCGCACCTGGCGTCCTCCCGTTCGACCGCCACGCCGGGCCGCCTGGCCGCCGCCGCCTCGGCGGCCGCGGCGGCGCTGTCCCGCCCTTCCCTGTGGCCGCGGCGCCGCGGGCGATGGCAGCCGGCACCGCGCCCGGCCCGGCGCCACGCCGCCGGGCGGATGAAGGTGAGCGCGCTGACCCTGGACCCGAACGGTTTCGCCGTGCTCCCCGGGCCCGAGGAGGGCTCCCCGGAGGCCGCGGGCACTGTGCTGCGCCTGGTCGCGGGGCGTGCCCACCTGGTCTCCACCTCGCCGGACGGGCGGATGCGCGCCCTGCGCGAGGTTCCCGTCGGCCGCACCCTGGCCCTGGGCTCCGGCGGCGGGCGGTGGCTGGTCAACACCGGTCCGGACGAGGCCGTCGTGGTGCGGGTCAGCGGCTGACCTCCCCGTCGTCGCCACTGCTCACGTTCCCGCCGTCCCCGCCTGAGGAGGCCTGCGCACGCAGCGCGGCGTCCACGGCCTCGACCTGGCGCAGCAGCGCGGCGGTGCGCTTGCCCTCCTCGAAGTAGGCGTTCATGACCTGGTCCAGGGCGTGCGGCTGCAGGTGGTCGCGCAGTTCGACACGGGCCGTGCGGTAGCCGCGCCGCGCGCCTTCGAGGCAGGACTCGACGTGGATCCGCGCCAGCCGTGACAGGGCGACAGGGTGCCGCCGCAAGACCCCGTGCAACCGGTAGTCGGCGGGCACCTGGTCGAACAGCCACACCACGGCGGTCTGCCCGAACGACTCGGCGCCGGGCGGGTGCACACTCGCCGGCCAATCCGCGGGAAGCTGCTGGTCGGACATACCTCCAGCATACCCGGCAGGTGCGAACACGTGTTCGATGGGTCGTACGTTGCTCTGGTGTTGCGCAGGGGAGAGCCGTCGGAGAAGCGGCGAGCGAGGAAGAC
>NZ_ANAD01000080.1 GCF_000341245.1 Nocardiopsis halophila DSM 44494 | reverse complement strand
GGAGGGCCGTGTCCACCCGGGGCAGAAGGTCGTCTCCGCTGGCGTGGTGGAACCCTCCGGGCACCGCCCCCCCCGGGGGGGGGCACTGCCTGCCGCCCGCACCGACACCCCCGTTGATCTCGGGCGAGCCGGGGTAATACCGGCGAGTATTACCCCGGCTCGCCCGAGATCAACGCCAAGGAAGGGGGCGCGCACCCGGGGGCGGGGCCCCCGATCGCGCTGCAGCGGT
>NZ_ANAD01000079.1 GCF_000341245.1 Nocardiopsis halophila DSM 44494 | reverse complement strand
CGGCGTGAAGGTCGGCAAGACCCCCAGCGAGACGGCCAAGCTCGCACGGGACCTCTTCTAGTCCCCGAGCGGACCGCACGGCACCGCCCCGCCCCGGACCTCCGGGGCGGGGCGTGCTCGTTCCGGGCGCCCGGTGCTGGCAGCATGGGCGGGGTGAGCGCGCCCAAGGAACCCTCGGACCGACGCGGGACCGACCACCGCCCGCTGTACACCGCGGGCGGGCTGGCCGCGGCCTGGGCGGCCGGGGTCGGCCTCGCCGTGCTGCTGACCCTGACCCTGGCCGGGTGGGTGGCCGCCCCGCACGACGCCTTCGGCGAGGAGATCGCCGACGTGGCGCGCACCGCCGTGCAGGCCTGGCTGGTGGGCCACCTGGTCGGCTTCGGCATCCCCGGCGGCGAGGTGATGATGCTGCCGCTGGGCCTGGTGGTGCTGCCCGGGGCGCTGCTGTACCGGGCGGGCCGGTGGCTGGCGCGCACCAGCGAGCTGCCCCGGCTGCGCCACATGTTCCGCGCCGCCCTGGCACTGGCCGGGCCCTACGCCGCCGTCTCGGGCACCCTGGCCCTGGCCGCGCAGACCGAGGTGGTCCGCCCCAGCGTGGTGCAGGCGCTGGTGGCCGGGTTCTGCCTGGCCTTCGTCGCCGGCGGCCTGGGCGTGCTCCGCCAGCAGCTGCGCGACAAGGGCATCGAGCTGCGCCGCATGCTGGAGCTGATGCCCGACCGGCCGCGCTCCCTGCTGGCCGGGGCCGGCGGGGCCACCGCCGTGCTGCTGGCCGCCGGCGGGCTGCTGTTCCTGTGCGGCCTGGCGTTCGGCTTCGGCGAGGCCGCCGCGATCACCCGGGAGCTGGGCCCCGGCGCGGTGGGCGGCACCCTGCTGGTGCTGGCCCAGCTGGCCTACGCCCCCAACGCCGTGGTGTTCGGCGCCGCCTACGCGGTCGGCCCGGGGTTCGCGGTGGGCACCGGCACCATGGTCGCCCCCACCGGTGTGGCGGTGGGGCCGCTGCCCGCCTTCCCGATGCTGGCGGCGCTGCCGGACAACGGCGCCGCCCCGGTGGCCTCACTGGCGGCGCTGGCCGCCCCGTTCGCCGCCGGGGCGGTGGGCGGGGTGCTCACCCAGCGCAGCGCGCCCACCGTGGTGGGGGAGGCGGCGCCGCTGTGGGGGTTCGTCTGCGGGGTGGCCACCGGGCTGGTGTTCACCGCGCTGTCGCTGCTGGCCGGCGGGCCGATCGGGGCGGAACGGCTGGCCGACGTGGGGCCCTCGGCCTGGCAGGTCGGGCTGATCACCGCGCTGGAGGTCGGCCTGGCGGCGGCGATCGCGGCCTGGGTGGCCAACTGGCGCCACTTCCGGCGGACGGCGGCGCGGGAGCGGCCGGAGGACCGGGTGGAGGAGCGGCCGGAGGAGCGGCCGGAGGAGGAGCCGCAGGGGGGCGAGGCGCACGGCGAGGAGGCGCCGGTCGAGGAGGGGCCGCGACCGCGCGGGTTCCGCCTGCCCGCGCTGCCGCGGCCGCGGATGCCGCGGTGGCGCCGCCGGGCGGCCGAGCCCGAGGGCGAGGACCCCGAAGAGCTGTTCGGCATCACCTACGAGGCGGGCCCGGAGACCGAGCCCGCCGAGGACCGCACCTAGTACTGCAACGGCAGGTCGGTCGAGGGCCCGGCGGACGCCGGCCACACGACAGGGGCAAGCACGTCCCCGGGCCCGCCGGCCGGGCGGCGGGCCGCCTGGGGAACCGCCTTTTTTGATCTCGGGGAAGTCGGCCTTGTACCGGCCGGTACAAGGCCGACTTCCCCAAGATCAACAACGCGGCCCGTGAGCGGGGGGTACCTGCTGTTCCGTCGGACGGCGTCCGTTCGCGTCCGTTGCCGGTGTCGGCGGATACCCTGATGGGACCTGGACGTCCGCGGACTCCTCGATCGACCTGTCGTTGCAGTACTAACCGCCCAGCGAGGGCACCTGGTCCTCGGGGACGCCGGTGCGGTCGGCCACCGCCGAGCGCCAGGCCTGGTCGCACTCCTCCTGGGCGCTGACCGTCAGCGCCCGGGTCGAGCACTCCTGGTAGGCGCTGTACTCGTCCCAGAAGTAGATGTAGCCGGCGACGGCCACCACCGAGAACACCACGCCGAACCAGCCCAGCACCACGCTGAGCACGGCCCCCGGCGCCTGGGTGCTGTTCTCGCGGGCCGCGCGGCGGGCCTTGCGCCCCTGCTGGATCCCCAGCACCGACAGCAGCACCCCGAAGGGCGGCAGCATCAGCCCGGCGGCCGACAGGAAGACCCCCCACAGGCCGCCCTTCTCCACGGCGGGAGGCTGTCCGTCGGCCTGCGGCTGCTGCTCGGTCAACGCTGGTCCTTTCCTCGGTCGGGCGGCTCGGGGGGAGGCGCCGGAACAGACGCTACCGGAGGAGCGGCATGCTCACGGCCCCGGTCCCTCCGGCTCCGCGCAGGGAGGATAGGGTTGGGGCGAGCGGGAGCGCGGTGCCCTCCCGCGCATTCCGCCCTCATCGCCTTCCGTGCCCGGATGCTGCGCGTTCCCAACGCGACCCCGGGCAGGGGCGGACCCGCCTTGTCGAGGAGGAACCACACTGTCGGCGCGAGTAGTCGTCCTCATCTCCGGGACGGGGAGCACCATGGCCGCGCTCCTCGAAGCGGCACAGGACCCCGGGTACGGAGCCGCGGTCGTCGCGGTCGGATCGGACCGAGAGAGCGCGGCGGGCCTGGCCCTGGCCGAGAAGGCCGGGGTGCCGGTGTTCACCGAACCCTTCCGCGGCCGCGCCGAGCGCGCCGCCTGGAACGCGGAGCTGGCCTCCCGCATTGCCTCCTACCGACCCGACCTGGTGGTCTCGGCGGGCTTCATGCGGATCCTGGGCCGCGAGGTGCTGGACGTGGCCCCGGTGGTCAACCTGCACCCGGCCCTGCTGCCGTCCTTCCCGGGCGCGCACGCGGTGCGCGACGCCCTGGCCCACGGGGTGCGCGTCACCGGGTCCACGGTGCACTTCGTCGACGAGGGGGTGGACACCGGACCGGTCATCGACCAGGTGGCGGTCCGGGTGGAGCCCGGCGACGACGAGGAGGCGCTGCACGAGCGGATCAAGGCCGTCGAGCGCCGGCTGCTGGTGGAGACGGTGGGCCGGCTGGCCCGGGAGGGCTGGCGCCTGGAGGGCCGGCACGTGCGGCCCGGCGCGGCCGGCAACGAACGAGCAGAGGAGAACCGGTGACGCGGCAGGCCATTCGGCGCGCGCTGATCAGCGTTTACGACAAGACGGGGCTGGAGGAGCTGGGCCGGGGCCTGGCCGAGGCCGGGGTGGAGATCGTCTCCACGGGGTCCACCGCGGCCCGCCTGGCCGAGGCCGGGGTCCCGGTGGTGCCGGTGGAGGAGGTGACCGGCTTCCCCGAGTGCCTGGACGGGCGGGTCAAGACCCTGCACCCGAAGGTGCACGCGGGCCTGCTGGCCGACCGGCGCCGCGCCGAGCACCGCGCGGCGCTGGAGGAACTGGGGGTGGCCCCCTTCGACCTGGTGGTGGTCAACCTCTACCCGTTCCGGGAGACGGTGGCCTCGGGCGCCTCCGAGTCCGAGTGCATCGAGAAGATCGACATCGGCGGGCCGTCGATGGTGCGGGCCGCGGCCAAGAACCACGCGAGCGCGGCCGTGGTGGTCGACCCGGCCCGCTACGGCGAGGTGCTGGAGGCGGTGCGCGCCGACGGCTTCGAGGAGGCCGCGCGCCGGCGGCTGGCGGCGCAGGCCTTCGCCCACACCGCGGCCTACGACGCCGCCGTGGCCGGCTGGTTCGCCGAGGCCTACGCCCCCGACGACACCGCCGGGGCCACCGGCTGGCCGGACTTCCACGCCGCGGCCTACACCCGTGCGGCCACCCTGCGCTACGGCGAGAACCCGCACCAGCGGGCGGCGCTGTACACCACCGACGACCCGGCGGGGCCGGGCCTGGCCGGCGCCGAGCAGCTGCACGGCAAGGAGATGTCCTACAACAACTACGTCGACGCCGACGCGGCGCTGCGGGCCGCCTACGACTTCGACGAGCCGTGCACGGCGATCATCAAGCACGCCAATCCGTGCGGCATCGCGCTGGGCGCCGACATCGCCGAGGCGCACGCCAAGGCGCACGCCTGCGACCCGCTGTCGGCCTTCGGCGGCGTGGTGGCCGCCAACCGCCCGGTGACCGCGGCCATGGCCGAGCGGCTGGCCGACATCTTCACCGAGGTGGTGGCCGCCCCTGCGTTCGAGGAGGGGGCGCTGGAGCTGCTCACCCGCAAGAAGAACGTGCGGCTGCTGAAGGTGGCCGCGCCGGACCGGACCGCGCGCCCGGAGGCCCGGCAGATCAGCGGCGGGCTGCTGCTGCAGTCGGCGGACGCGCTGGACGCGCCCGGGGACGTCCCCGACGGGTGGGAGCTGCGTACCGGCGCCCCGGCCGACCCCGCGGTCCTGGCCGACCTGGCCTTCGCCTGGCGGGCGGTGCGCGCGGTCAAGTCCAACGCGATCCTGCTGGCCGCGGACCGGGCCACGGTCGGTGTGGGCATGGGCCAGGTCAACCGGGTGGACGCGGTGCGGCTGGCGGTGTCGCGGGCCGGCGAGGAGCGGGTGGCCGGCGCGGTGGCCGCCAGCGACGCCTTCTTCCCCTTCCCCGACGGCCTGGAGGAGCTGGCCGCGGCCGGGGTGCGGGCGGTGGTCCAGCCGGGCGGCTCGGTGCGCGACGACGCCGTGGCCGAGGCGGCCGAGCGCGCCGGGGTGGCGATGTACGTCACCGGAACCCGGCACTTCTTCCACTAGTGCAGACCCCGACCGAGGGACAGGGAGCCAGAGCATGAGCGCACAGATCCTGGACGGGAAGGCCACCGCCGCGAAGATCCGGGCGGAGCTGGCCGGGCGGGTGGCCGCCCTCAAGGACGCGGGGGTGCTTCCGGGGCTGGGCACGGTGCTGGTCGGGGACGACCCGGGCAGCCGCTCCTATGTGGGCGGCAAGCACCGCGACTGCGCCGAGGTGGGCATCGCCAGCATCCGCCGCGACCTGCCGGCCACGGCCTCCCAGGCCGAGGTGGAAGCGGCGGTGGCCGAGCTCAACGCCGACCCGGCGTGCACCGGCTACATCGTGCAGCTGCCCCTGCCCGGGGGGCTGGACGAGAACCGGGTGCTCGGCCTCATCGATCCGGTCAAGGACGCCGACGGCCTGCAGCCGGCGAATCTGGGCCGCCTGGTGCTGACGGAGCCGGCGCCGCTGCCGTGCACCCCGCGCGGGATCGTGGAGCTGCTCACCCGGTACGGGGTGGGGCTGGACGGCGCCGAGGTGGTGGTCGTGGGCCGCGGGGTGACCGTGGGCCGCCCGCTGGGGCTGCTGCTGACCCGGCGCAGCGAGAACGCGACGGTGACGCTGTGCCACACCGGCACCCGGGACCTGGCCGCGCACACCCGCCGCGCCGACGTGGTGGTGGCCGCGGCCGGGAAGCCGGGGCTGGTCACCGGCGACATGGTCAAGCCGGGGGCGGCCGTGCTCGACGTGGGCGTGAGCCGCACCGACCAGGGGATCGCCGGGGACGTGGCCGCCGACGTGTGGGACACGGCCGGCTGCGTCTCCCCGAACCCGGGCGGCGTGGGCCCGATGACGCGGGCGATGCTGCTGGTCAACGTGGTCGAGGCGGCCGAGCGCCAGGCCGGCCTGGCCTAGCGGCGGACCGGGGCCGGGGGCGTCCGGGCGGGTTCAGCCCGCCTTGCGCTCCCGGTCCCCGGCCGGCATCGGGCGCACCAGGCCCAGCGCGACGACCTCGTTGGCCAACCGGGTGCGGCGGTTGGGGCCCTCGGGGATGCGGAACTTCTGGTAGAGGCGCAGCAGGTGCTGTTTGACGGCCGCCTCGGTGACCACCAGGTCCTCGGCGATCTCGCGGGCGGTCGCGGGGGAGACGAACGCCTCGTCGGACAGCGCCGGGCGGCACAGCGAGGTGAGCACGTCCAGCTCGCGGCGGGTGAGCTCGGGGGCGGCGCCGCGGCGCAGCTCGACGTCGGGGTGGATGTCCTCGCGGGGGAGCCCGCCGATCTTGCAGCGGGCCGAGCCGAAGCTGACGACGTCGCCCTCCTCCAGGACGCGCCGGGCGATGGGGCGGCCGTTGACCCGGGTGCCGTTGCGCGACAGGCCGAGGTCGACGACGTAGAGGTAGGGGCCGCGCCGCACCAGTTCGGCGTGCAGCTGGGAGACGCTGGGGTCGCTGAGGCGGATGTCGGCGCCCTCGCCGCGGCCGACGGTGGTCACCTCGGCGGTGACGCGGCAGACGTCCCCGGTCTCCTCGACCCTGATGTAGGGCCCGTCCACGGTTCTTCCTCCCGTTGTGGGGCGTGGCCGATGGGACGGTGCGCGGTTGACGTGCTGAGTGGGGTTCATGGGGGGCTGTCCTCGCTCACCGTGGCACTCGTCTCCTGGTTGGTTACCCGGGGCCTGTCGGTTCTACGCGCTTACTCCCCCGTTAGACACCTATCGCGGGAGGTTTACGCCCATCGCCGGGGATGGGGCCACCGGGGCACGCCGGGGCCCCGGGACCGATACGGTGCGGCGTGGGACGTCCGCGCGCGCGGACTCACTAGACTGGTCCTGCGGTGGCCAGTCACGACGAGTGTTCATTGATGGTTCGCTCCACCGTGACCCCGCACCTCCTCCGGGTTTCGGTCACGCCGCCGCGGCCGGTGGCCGGAGTGCGCCACCCGGGGTCGAGCATGAGGTGATCGGTGAGCCGGAATCCACTGGAGGCGGCGGTCGCATCCCAGGAGCAGCACGAGGAGCAGCACGAGCCGCCCGGCTGGCTGGCCCAGGTCCCCTACTTCCTGGTGCTGGCGACCATGGCGGCGGGCATCGTCGTGGTGGCCGCGGCCTATTTCAAACGGGGGCCGGCGATCATCGCCGGGGCCCTTCTGCTGGCCGCCCTCCTGCGCTATGTCCTCCCCGAGGACCGGGTGGGCATGCTCGCCGTGCGCGGGCGCTGGTTCGACATCGCCACCGCGCTGGGGCTGGCCGCGGCGCTGGTGGTCTTGGCGTGGGTGGCACCCGCCCTGGGCACGTGAGCGTCTAATAAGCTTGATATCGAGATATCGCGTACGCCCTTTTTGAGCCGCGCGACGGCCAGCCGACACGAAGGGACAGCCACACAGCCATGGCCAAGATCAAGGTCGAGAACCCCGTAGTAGAGCTCGACGGCGACGAGATGACGCGGATCATCTGGTCCTTCATCAAGGACCGGCTGATCCTGCCCTACCTGGACGTCGACCTGAAGTACTACGACCTGGGCATCGAGGCGCGCGACCGCACCGACGACCAGATCACGGTCGACGCCGCCAACGCCATCAAGGAGCACGGCGTCGGCGTCAAGTGCGCCACCATCACCCCCGACGAGGCGCGGGTCGAGGAGTTCGGCCTGAAGAAGATGTGGCGCTCGCCCAACGGCACGATCCGCAACATCCTGGGCGGCGTCGTCTTCCGCGAGCCGATCATCTGCCAGAACGTCCCGCGCCTGGTGCCCGGCTGGACCCAGCCGATCATCATCGGCCGCCACGCCCACGGCGACCAGTACAAGGCCAGCGACTTCAAGGTCCCCGGCCCGGGCACGGTCACCATCACCTACACGCCCGACGAGGGCGGCGAGCCCATCGAGATGGAGGTCGCGCGCTTCCCCGAGGGCGGCGGCGTGGCCATGGGCATGTACAACTACCGCCGGTCCATCGAGGACTTCGCCCGCGCCAGCCTCAACTACGGCCTGGACCGCGGCTACCCGGTGTACATGTCCACCAAGAACACGATCCTCAAGGCCTACGACGGCATGTTCAAGGACGTGTTCCAGGAGATCTACGACACCGAGTTCAAGGAGAAGTTCGAGGCCGCCGGCCTGACCTACGAGCACCGGCTGATCGACGACATGGTCGCCGCCGCGCTCAAGTGGGAGGGCGGCTACGTCTGGGCCTGCAAGAACTACGACGGCGACGTGCAGTCCGACACGGTCGCCCAGGGCTTCGGGTCGCTGGGCCTGATGACCTCGGTGCTGCGCACCGCCGACGGCCGGACCGTCGAGGCCGAGGCCGCGCACGGCACGGTCACCCGCCACTTCCGCCAGCACCAGCAGGGCAAGCCGACCTCCACCAACCCGATCGCGTCCATCTTCGCCTGGACGCGCGGCCTGGAGCACCGCGGCAAGCTGGACTCCACCCCCAAGGTCGTGGAGTTCGCCAACACCCTGGAGCGCGTGGTCATCGACACCGTCGAGGGCGGCCAGATGACCAAGGACCTGGCGCTGCTGGTCGGCGGTGACCAGGACTGGCTCACCACCGAGCAGTTCCTGGCCGCGCTGGACGAGAACCTGCAGAAGCGCCTGGCCTGAGCCACCGGGCACGTCGGCCGTGAGCGGCCCCGCCGGGGAATCGGCGGGGCCGCTCACGCGTTCGCGCGGGGTGCGGCGGGCAGGGTGCGGCGAAGGCCACATCCGTACCGTTCGCGTAGTTTGAGAGTATTGCGTAGAGTTATGCATGTTCGGGGCGCCCGAGAGGGGCCGCGCCCGGACACCGAGGCCGACGTGCCGGCCGTGCGCCCGCTGGGGGGTAGGCGCGCGCGGTGCGGAACGTCACCAGAAGGGCCCACCGCTCTGTGAGCGGTGGGCCCTTCGCCTTGTCCGGGGGTGCCGTCCGGGCGGCCGCCTCAGTCCCGCATGGCGTCCTCGGGGATCTCCTGCCCCTCGCGCATGGCCGAGAACATCTCCTCGGAGGCGGCCTCGTCCCAGAGCACCACGCTCCCCACGTTGAGCGTGGGGGTGGAGCCCACCGGGACCGAGGTGGTGGCCGGGTCCTCGCGCATCGCCAGCGCCATGCCGCCCAGGTCCATCAGGTGGTCGTCCTGGTCCACCTCGAAGGTCTCGGTGCCCTCCCGGACCAGCGGGACCAGGCGGAAGGGGTTGGCCAGCGTCGAGGCGCCGGTCGCCTTGGAGACCAGGGCGCTGAAGAACTCCCGCTGGCGCTGGATGCGGTCCAGGTCGGCGCGGGCCGAGGCGCGGGTGCGCACGTACCCCAGCGCGGTGGCGCCGTCCATGTCCTGGCAGCCGGCCTCGATGTCCAGGCCCGCCTTGGGGTCCTCCATCGCCTCCTCGGGGCACATCTCCACCCCGCCGACCGCGTCCACGATGTCCACGAACCCGGCGAAGCCGATCTCCACGTAGTGGTCGATCCGCACCCCCGAGGCCTGCTCGAAGGTCTGGACCAGGGTGCTCGGCCCGCCGCCCAGGTTCTCGGCGAAGGCGGCGTTGATCTTGTTCTGGCCGATGCCGGGGATGTCCACGTAGGAGTCGCGCGGCACGCTGACGATGGCCGGGCGCCCGTCCTCGGGTACGTAGACGACCATGATGGTGTCGGTGCGCTTGCCCTCGGCGCGGCCGGTGCGCAGGTCCTGCAGCTCGTCGTCGCTGAGCCCCTTGCGGCTGTCGGAGCCGACCACCATGTAGGTGGTGCCGGGCTGCTCCTCGGGGCGGCCGTCGGCCGGCGGCATCGCCTCCACCCGCTCCAGCCGGCCGTCGGCCCACAGGTAGAACCCGATGCCGAAGACCAGCGGGGCCAGGACCACCAGGGCCAGCACCGCGCCGGTGGTCCGCAGCGCGCGCCTGCGCCGGAGCTCACCGCTCCGGCGCCGCTCGCGCGCGGCGCCGGTCCCGTCGTACTCGCGGCCGCGCGGCCGGTCCCGGACCGAGGGCATGCGGCGGGTGGACCCGGCCGACCGCCTCTTCGAGCGGTACAGCTTCTCGATCTCGTCGTAGCCGCCGGATCCGTCGCGGCGGAAGACCCCCGTGCGCTGGGCGTCGTCGTCTCGGCCGTGGTCCATCGTTCAGTTCGCCCGTTCCCGTCGTCTCGCCGTCTCACCCCTACAGACGCGGCTCATCGTATTCCGGTTCGATCCGGCCGCCGCCGGTCCGGGTCACGGCAGCGCCGTGCGGACCCGGGGGGAGCGCTCCGCCAGTGCGGTGCGGACGGCCTCGGCGGCCGTCCCGGCGCGCTCGGCGGGCACCAGCGCCACGACCGCGTCCCCGGCGCCGCCGGTGGCCCGGGCGCCGCGCGCGCCGGCGCCCACGGCCCGCTCCACCGCCAGGTCCTGCTCGGGGGTGGACATCGCGAAATGGTCGCGCAGGGACAGGTGGGAGGCGGTGAGCACGGTGCCGATCTCGGCCGGCGCCCCGGCCCGCAGCAGGCCCGCCACCGCGTCGAGCCGGTTCTCCTCGGTGACCGCGTGCCGCACCCGCCCGCGCAGCACCGGGTCGCGCAGCCGGGCGAGCGCCCCGGCCAGGTCCTCCACCTCCCGCAGGCGGGACACGCCCAGGCGGGAGGCGGCGCGCGCGCACTCGGCGCGGCGGCGGGCGGGGTCGGCGGCCGGGCCCGAGCGGGTGTCGGCGACGAGCAGCCGCAGCCCGGCGGCCTCCAGGTCGAAGGGCAGGGCGCGGGCGCGCCCGGTGCGCCGGTCCAGGCGCAGGACGGTGCGCTCGGCGAAGGGGAGCGCGGTCCCGGTGCCCAGGGCCGCCCCCAGCGCCTCGGCGAGCGCCTCGCGCCCGCCCAGGGACGCGGGCGCGGGGAGGTCGGTGTCGAAGAGGACGCGTGCCCCGCCGCCCGGCTCCGCGGCCGGGCGGGCGGCCAGGGGCGCGGGGAGGGGGCGCCGCTCCTGCGGTGCGCGGGCGTGCCGCAGCTCCACGGCGCCGTCGCCGGTGGGCGCCCAGGCCAGGTGGACGCCCCAGGGCAGGGCGGCCAGCAGGACCGGGCCGTCCTCCTGCGCGCCGGGGTCGCCCATCAGCGCGACGCGCCCGGGGGCGAACCGTACCCCCGCGGGCGGGGTGCCGTAGACGTCGGCGAAGGCGTCCGCCAGGGCGGTGCCGGCGACGCGTTCGGCCACGGGCCAGTGCAGGGGGCCGCCGGGGCGGCCGCGGGAGCCGAGCAGGCGTGCGAAGAGCTTCACGATGCCTTCATTGTGCCGTGCGTGGCCCGCTTCCGCGCTCTGCGGCGGTGGGGCTACGCTCGGTCCGCGGGCAGGGACGTTCCGGAAGGCGGGGGCGATGGCGGGCCGGGTCGCAGAGCGGGCGAAGGACCTGTTCCGGCGCGGCATGGACGCCTACTGGGCGATGCGCCGCCGCCGCCCCTGGTTCGACCACGCCGTGCGGGCCGCCGAGCGCTACACCGACCAGGACGGCAGCCGCCTGGCCGCCTCGGTCACCTACTTCGGGTTCCTGTCGTTCTTCCCGCTGATCGCCCTGGCCTTCGCCGTGGTGGGGTACGTGGCCGAGTTCAGCCCGGACGCCCGCGACTACCTGGAGACCGCCATCGGCGACCTGCTCCCCGGCCTGGCCGCGGAGCTGCCCATCGACCAGGTCGCCCAGGCGCGCACCGGGGCCTCGGTGGTGGGCCTGCTGGGCCTGCTCTACACCGGCCTGGGCGCCGTGGGCCAGCTGCGTGCGGCCCTGCACCGGATCTGGCTGAAGAACCCCTCCGAGGGGCCCAACGTGGTCCTGGCCAAGCTGCAGGACCTGGCGGTGATGGTGGTGCTGGGCACCGCCCTGCTGGCCTCGGTGGCCCTGACCAGCGTCTCGCAGGCCGCCACCCGCTGGGTGCTGGCCTGGGTGGAGCTGGACGGCTCGGTGGCCGCGGTGGCCGCCACCCGGCTTCTGGCGGTCGCCATCGCGGTGGCCGCCGACACGCTGATCTTCCTGGTGCTCTTCTCCCGGCTCTCCGGGACCCGGCGCCCCTGGCGGATGCTGTGGCGCGGCGCGCTGCTGGCCGCCGCGGCCTTCGAGGTGCTCAAGGCGGCGGGGGCGCTGCTGATCGCGAGCACCCTGAACAACCCGGTCTACGCCTCCTTCGCGGTGCTGGTCGGGCTGCTGGTGTGGATGAACATCGTGCTGCGCGCGGTCCTGTTCGCCGCGGCCTGGACGGCCACCTGGCTGCCGGTGCCGCCGCCCTACCAGGGCGCGGTCCCGCTGGACCTGCCGGTGGGGCTGGTGCCGGGCGCTCCCGGGCGCAGCGCGGTGCGCCCGGCCGACGGGGCCCGCGCCGCCGCGGTGCTGCCGGCCCGGCCCACCGCCGAGGGCCGGGCCCGCTCGCGGGTGCTGACCCGCCGGTGGCTGCTGCGGCGCCGGCTGCGGGCGCTGGCCCCGGCGGCCGGTGCGGCCGCGGCCGGCGCCGCGCTCTGGGCCGTGTTCCGGATTCTGCGGGCCCGGCGGGGCGGGGAGGCGTACCGTGGGTAGTACGCGGGTTGCGGAGCCGAGCCCCCGGGGGTGAAGGTGCCACATGCGCCGGCGAGCGCGCCGGCCGGACCCCTGTTCGGAGGTTGCCCGTGGCCATCCAATTCAACGCCTCTGACCGGACCACCCTGGGCGTGGAGTGGGAGCTCCAGCTCGTCGACGCCCGCACCCGCCACCTGCGCCAGGAGGCCCAGCGGGTGCTGGCCGACCTGCCCGACCTGAGCCGCGGCCCGGGGCGCCCGCCGCTGCGGCACGAGCTCATGCAGTGCACCGTGGAGGTGGTGACCGGGGTGTGCGAGACCGTGCAGGAGGCCGTCGCCGACCTGCGGGGCAGCACCGACCGCCTGCGGGAGGTGCTGGAGCCCCGCGATGCGGTCGCGCTGTGCGCGGGCACCCACCCGGTCGACGACTGGCGCGACCAGACCCTGGCCCCCGTGCAGCGCTACGGGGAGCTGATCGAGCAGATGCAGTGGCTGGCCCGGCGCATCCTCACCTTCGGCGTGCACGTCCACGTGGGGGTGCGGTCCAAGGAGAAGGCGGTGCCGATGGTCAACGCGCTGGCCGCCTACCTGCCGCACTTCCTGGCGCTGACCGCCTCCAGCCCGTACTGGAGCGGGCACGACACCGGGCTGGCCTCGTCCCGGTCGGTGGTCTTCGGCGCGCTGCCCACCGCCGGGCCGCCGCCGCTGCTGGACGATTGGCCGGCTTTCGAGGAATACATGGAGACACTGCTGCGCGCCGGTACCATCGCCAGTATCAAGGAAGTGTGGTGGGACGTCCGCCCGCACCCGGACTACGGCACCATCGAGATCCGGATGTTCGACGGGATCCCCACCCTGCGCGAGGTCGGCATGGCCGCCGCCCTCTCGCAGAGCCTCGTCCGGCTGTTCGACCAGCAGCTCGACCGGGGCTACGGGCTGCCCCGCCCGCCCGCCTGGGTGGTCACCGACAACAAGTGGCGCGCCACCCGCTACGGGCTGGACGCGCGCGTGATCACCGACGGGCGCGGGTCCACCGTCCCGCTGCGGGACGACCTGTACGAGCTCGTGCGCGAGCTCGGACCGGTGGCCGCGCGCCTGGGCTGCGCCGAGGAGCTGGACGCGGTCTCCGAAGTGCTCGACAAGGGCGCCTCCTACGAGCGGCAGCGCGCGATCGTGCGCGAGGGGGGCTCCCTCAACGACGTCGTGGACGCGCTGGCCGCGGAGTTCCGCACCGGGACCCCGGCCGCCGCGTAGCACGGCAGGACGCGACGACACGACCCACGACCGATGACGACAGGGGGCCCACGCATGCAGGGGCGAGATCTGCCGGACCAACTGGCCGCGTTCCTGGCGCGCCGCCAGAGCGGTCTCGTCGAGTTCCGGCGGGACCTGCACATGCACCCCGAGCTGGCGTTCGCCGAGACCCGGACCACCCAGCGGGTGGAGGAGCGGCTGCGCGCCGCCGGGCTGGCGCCCAAGCGGCTGCCCGAGGGGACCGGGCTGGTGTGCGACATCGGGGACGGCGGGCCCACGGTGGCGCTGCGCGGCGACATCGACGCGCTGCCGCTGACCGACGAGAAGGACGTGCCCTACCGCTCCACGGTGCCGGGAGCGGCGCACGCGTGCGGGCACGACGTGCACACCACGGCCCTGCTGGGCGCCGGGCTGTTCCTGTCCCAGCAGGCGCGGGCCGGTGCGCTGCCCGGCCGGGTGCGGCTGCTCTTCCAGCCGGCCGAGGAGCTGCCGGGCGGCGCCCGTGCGGTGGTCGACGCCGGCGGCCTGGACGGGGTGGACCGCGTCTTCGCCCTGCACTGCGACCCGCGCCTGCTGTGCGGGCAGGTGGGGCTGCGGGTGGGGCCGATCACCGCCGCCTGCGACCAGCTGGCGGTGCGGCTCTCGGGGCCGGGCGGGCACACCGCCCGGCCCCATCTGACCAGCGACCTGGTCTACGCGCTGGGCAAGGTGGTGACCGAGCTGCCGGCCGCGCTGTCCCGCCGGGTCGACCCGCGGGCCGGGTTCAGCCTGGTGTGGGGCAGGGTGAGCGCCGGCTCGGCGCCCAACGTCATCCCCGACGACGCGGTGGCCGAGGGCACCGTGCGCTGCCTGGACGACGACGCCTGGCACTCGGCGCCGGACATCGTCAAGGAGCTGGTGGAGACGGTGGTGGGCGGCTACGGGGCCACCGCCGAGGTGGACTACCGCCGGGGCGTGCCGCCCACGGTGAACGAGGCCGAGAGCGTGCGGATGCTGCGCGACGCGGTCGGCCTGGCGCTGGGCCCCGAGGCCCTCGCCCCGACCCCGCAGAGCCTGGGCGGGGAGGACTTCGCCTGGTACCTGGAGCACGTCCCCGGGGCGCTGGCCCGGCTGGGCACCCACCCGCCGGACGCCGTGGGCCCCATGCTCGACCTGCACCGCGGCACCTTCGACGTGGACGAGCGCGCGGTCGGCCACGGGGTGCGGGTGCTGGTCTCGGCGGCGCTGACCGCCCTGTGGGAGGGCGCCCGCGGCCCCGCCGCCGAGGACGCGCTGGGGGACGGCGCGCTGATGTAGGCGGCCGCGGCGGTACCGGCATGCGGTAAGACTGTTCCTGTGGGAGATGACGGAAAACCCCTGACCGCGACGCTGCCGCGGGTCCTTTCCTGGATCTGGGTCGGCGTCGCCGCGCTGCTGCTGCTGGACCTGGCGCTCAACGGCTCCGACACGGCGTCCCTGGTCGCCGCCGGGGTGCTGCTGCTGACCGTGGGCGGGGTCTACGTCCTCTGGCTCCGCCCCCGGGTGGTCCCCGGCCAGGACGGCGTGCGGGTGGTCAACCCCCTGCGCGAGACCTTCGTGCCGTGGTCGGAGTTCACCTGGGCCGACGTGACCGACGTGCTGCGCGTCCACGCGGGCGGCACCGTCGTGCGCTCCTGGGCGCTGCGCGAGACCAAGCGGGCCAAGGTCCGCGAGAACCTGCGCCGGGCCGGCGGGTACTCCGACACCGACCCGGTGGCCGAGTCCGACCCGCGCGAGCTGCGCCCGGTCGAACTGCACGCCAAGCGCCTGCGCGAGATCGCCGAGCGCCGCAAGGCGAGGCCCTCGGGGGGCACAGAGCGGGCCGAGGGCGTGGTGACCGCGGTGTCGCCGGACGCGGTGGCCGCCCTGGCCCTGCCCGTCGCGCTGCTCGCGGCGGTCGCCCTGCTGTTCTGAGACCTCGTCCCGCGGAGGACGGACACAGAGAGGGGAGCCCTTCGGGGCCCCCTCTCTTCGTGTGTCCGGGGGACTTGACGCGGCGGCGGCCAGCTGATTAGGTAAGGCATGCCTAAGGAGAACGGGCGGGGGTCCGGGGATCGCGCGGAACCCTGGGCCCCCTGAAGCCCCTCCCCGGGCACTGCGGGTCAACTGAATAGCGGGAACGCGCGGCGGTGCGGATCGCCACCCGCCCCCACGCGCGCTCGGTGCACACGGGCCCCGCCGGCACGGCCGGACGGCGCCGTCATCCTCGGCCTCGGGATGCTGCTCGCCACGCAGCGCCGACGGCCCGGTGGGCCCCCTTCTGGGCACCCCTCCGACGGGAGGGGCGCCGTTCCCTCGCGCGGAGGGGAGCGGCGCCCCTCCCGGCCTTTTCAGGCCCGCATCAGCACCTCGTGCAGCAGCTCGCCCAGGCGCTGGGTGTGCCGCCGCACCGCGGCGATCGCGCGGTCGGGGTCGAAGGGCTCGAACACCCCGGCCACGGCGTCGTTGCTCACCGTCGCCAGGCCCATCACCTCGGCCTGCATCTCCACCGCGGCGATGGTCTCCAGCGCCAGCGACCGGCCGACCAGGTCGGCCCCGGAGGCGCGGAGCATGCCCAGCTCGGCCGGGGTCATCAGCTCCGGCCCGGTCACCTCGGCGTAGACCCCCTCGGCCAGCGACGGGTCGGCGTCGGCGGCGATGCCGCGCAGCCGCGCCGAGTAGGCCCGCGTCAGGTCGGTGAAGTCCGGCCCGGTCAGCGGGGAGGCCCCGGTCAGGTTGATGTGGTCGCGCACCAGGATCGGCTCGCCCACCGCGTAGTCGGTGCGCAGCGACCCCGCCGACCCGGTGAGCACCACCACCGGGGCGCCGGCGGCGATGCCGGTGCGCACCGGGTGCGCCACCGCCATCGGGTCGTGCCCTTCGCTCAGGTGCGCACGGCCGCACAGCACGGCCACCCGCTTGGCCCCCACCCACAGGCTGCGCAGCCGCCCCGAGTGGCCCGGTGCCGTCGGCGCGGCGAACCCCGGCAGCTCGGCGGAGTCCAGCTCGATGTCGGGCGTGCCCAGGTGGTCGGCCACGTCGGTCCAGCCCGAGCCGAGCACGACGAGGGCGTCGTAGCCGTCGGCGCCGGTGCGGGACTTCAGCTCCTGCGCCGCCGCGGCTGCCTGCTCCTTCGCGTCGGCCGTCGTGACCACGGGGCGGTCTTGCGTGGATTCGCTCACATCTCCGGAGCGTACCCCTGTGCTTCCGATTTGTTACTGAGCGCAACGCCGGGGTGTGTATCGCGGACGTCGGGGCAGGCCGCCGCCGCCGCGGCGCCGACCCGGCCGCGCACCCGGGCCCGCACCGGGCGCGCCGACCGGGGAGCCGCGGAGAATCCGCCCCTGACCATGGCGGACAATGGAGGTGCGACAGGCGAGCAGACATCCGGGCGAACGGCCGAGCGGCGCCGGATCGGCGCCCCGGTCCCGCGCGCCGCGAAGGAGTGGAACAGACGTGACGAAGGTCGTGATCATCGGCGGCGGCCCCGGCGGGTACGAGGCGGCCCTGGTCGCCGCCCAGCTGGGTGCGGACGTGACCGTGGTGGAGCGGGACGGTGTCGGCGGCGCGTGCGTCCTGACCGACTGCGTGCCCTCCAAGACGATGATCGCCACGTCGGTCCGCTCCACCTACGTCAAGGACGCCGGGCGGCTGGGCCTGACCATCAACTCCGGCGACGAGTGCCGGGTCGGTGTCGACCTGGCCGCGGTCAACGGCCGGGTCAAGCGCCTGGCCCGGGCCCAGTCCGAGGACACCGCCGCCCGGCTGCAGAAGGAGGGCGTGCGGATCGTCACGGGCGAGGCCCGGATGGTCGATCCGCGCATCATCGCCGTGGGGGAGGAGCGGCTGCGCGCCGACGTGGTGCTGCTGGCCACCGGCGCCCACCCGCGCGAGCTGCCCACCGCCCGCCCCGACGGCGAGCGCATCCTGACCTGGCGCCACCTGTACGACCTGGAGGAGATGCCCGAGCACCTGGTCGTGGTGGGCTCGGGCGTCACCGGGGCCGAGTTCGCCAACGCCTACACCGGGCTGGGCGCCAGGGTCACCCTGGTCTCCTCGCGCGACCGGGTGATGCCCACCCAGGACGCCGACGCGGCCGAGGTGCTGGAGGGCGTCTTCCGCCGCCGGGGCATGCAGGTGCTCGGCAACACCCGCGCCGAGTCGGTGGTCAACACCGGCGAGGGCGTGCGGGTCACCCTCTCCGACGGGCGGACCGTGGAGGGCAGCCACTGCCTGATGACGGTCGGGATGATCCCCAACACCGGCGGGATCGGCCTGGAGGAGATCGGGGTGCGCCTGGACGGCGGCGGCTTCGTCCAGGTCGACCGGGTGTCGCGGACCTCCACCCCGGGGGTGTACGCGGCCGGGGACTGCACCGGGGTGAACATGCTGGCCTCGGTCGCCGCCATGCAGGGGCGGATCGCCATGTGGCACGCCCTGGGCGAGGCGGTCTCCCCGCTGAAGCTGTCCACGGTCGCCGCCACCGTGTTCACCAACCCCGAGCTCGCCTCGGTCGGCGCCACCGAGGAGGACGTGCGCAGCGGCACGGTGGACGCGCGCATCGTGAACCTGCCGCTGGACACCAACCCGCGGGCGAAGATGGGCGGCAGCAAGGACGGCTTCGTCAAGCTGATCTGCCGCCGCCACACCGGCATCGTGCTGGGCGGGGTGATCGTCGGCCCGCGCGCGAGCGAGCTGATCCTGGGGGTGTCCATCGCGGTGCAGCAGCGCCTGACGGTGGACGAGATCGCCCACACCTTCGCCGTCTACCCCTCGCTGTCGGGCAGCGTGACCGAGGCGGCCCGGTCGCTGATGCAGGCCTCGCCGGAGTAGGGCCCGGGCCCGGGATGCGGGCGCGGACACGGGAAGGGCCCACGGCGCGGTGCCGTGGGCCCTTTCGTGCGTGTGCGCGCCGGGAGGCCGGCGCTCAGAAGTCGAAGCCGCCGAAGTCCATGTCGCCGCCGAAGTCCCCGCCGAAGTCGCCTCCGCCGAGGTCCTCGCCGCCGCCCATGCCCTCCATGCCGGCGCCCATCATCCCGCCGCCCATCATGGACCCCATCATCGAGCCCATCATCATGCCGGAGAACATGCCCATCATCATGCTCATGCCGAAGTAGCCGCCGGCGTAGGGGGCGTAGTCCGGGCCCGCGTCGTAGTAGGGGCGCCGCTCGCCGTCCACCTCGACCAGGCGCACGTCGGGCTGTCCGCCGCTGAGCACGGCCCTGGTGCACACCGCGCAGGCCGGCACCGCGCGCACCGCGCCGCCCGGGGGCGCCCACTGCACGTCCTGCTCGGAGGGGCCGTGCTGGGGGTTGAAGAAGCAGGGCTGGCGCCGCTCGGGCACCGGCTCGCCGTTCATCCGCGCCCGGGTGGCGACCATGTAGTAGCGGCCGTCCTCCAGGGCGGTGGTGACCTGCTGGATGTCCTGCGGCTCACGGATGCCGTCCAGGGTGGCCTTGGCCCGGTCGTAGGAGTCCATGGCGTGGCTGTAGTCGTTCCGGGTGGCCTCGTCCACCTGGGACACGTCGATCTCCAGCCGGGCGATGTCCTCGCCGAGCCGGACCACGTCCTCCTGGGCCATCTGCTTGATCTCCGCGAGCTGCTTGGCCTTCTCGGCCTCGCGCTTCTTGCGGGAGCTGTACACGTAGTAGCCGCCGCCGGCCACCGCCAGCACCAGGAGCGCCAGGAACGCGATGCCGAACATGCCGGAGGCCGCGGCGTCGCCCTCCTGCTCGGCGACGGCGTCGGGGACGGCCGCCAGGGTGTCGACCTCGTTGGCCGGGTCGGAGGCGATGACGTTGTCGCGGATCTCGTTCAGCTCGGACTGCTCCAGGTCCGGGGAGTCCACGAAGAAGTTGTTGGCTCCGCTGCCCATGAACCCGGCGTAGACGCCGTCGCCCACATCGCCCATGAGCTCGTCCATGTAGCCGTCCAGGGCCGTCTGGGAGTCGAAGCTCTCCGAAGGGAGCATGACCAGGTAGACGGGCGACTCGCTCTCGGCGTCCTGCGCGGCCGAGACGAGCGCCTCCTGTTCGGCCTCGGGGATGTTCTCGGTGATGCTCTGTTCGATGTAGAAGTGGTCGGATTCGAGATCCTGGACCGCGTCCCCGGCGTCGGGGACGTCGGCGGCCGCCGGGGCCGCCGCCGCGGCGACGCCAAGGCCCGCTGCGAACAGGGCCGGTACTACCAATCGGCGCAACATGTCGTTCCTCTCGCCTCCCTCATTCGGTAAGGACGAACGGCGGGAGCCGCCGGTTCCCGGAAAGGGGAGACCGGTCCCTGGGGCACAGACTACGGGCGGCCCGCCGTGCCCGGCGGGCCGCCCGTAGTGCGGCGGGTCGCGGGGGTCAGGCGCCCGTGCCCACCTTGGCCTCGGAGTCCTCCTTCGCCGCCGCCTGCTCGGCACCGGCCTCCTCGGCCCCGGCCTGCTCCTGCTGCGCGGCCAGCCGCTCGGCGGCGGTGACGTGGTCGTCGGCGACGAACCCGCCCAGCCCGCGCGGGGCGTGGTAGCGCTCGACGTCGAGGATGCGCTCGCGCTTGGCGACGATCGCCGGGACCAGCGCCTGCCCGGCCACGTTGGTGGCGGTGCGGCCCATGTCCAGGATCGGGTCGACGGCCAGCAGCAGGCCCACGCCCTCCAGCGGCAGGCCGACGGTGGACAGCGTCAGGGTGAGCATCACGGTCGCGCCGGTGGTGCCGGCGGTGGCCGCCGAGCCGATCACCGAGACGAACACGATCAGCAGGTAGTCGGTGAGCGACAGGTCCAGCCCGAAGAACTGGGCGACGAAGATCGCCGAGATCGCCGGGTAGATCGCGGCGCAGCCGTCCATCTTGGTGGTGGCGCCGAACGGCACCGCGAAGGACGCGTAGTGGCGCGGCACCCCGAAGTTGGTCTCGGCCACCCGCTGGGTCACCGGCATGGTGCCCATCGAGGAGCGGGAGACGAAGCCCAGCTGCACGGCGGGCCAGATGCCGGAGAAGTACTTGCCGATGGACAGCCCGTGCACCCGCGCCAGGAGCGGGTAGACGGCGAAGACCACGAGCGCCAGGCCGATGTAGATGGCCAGGGTGAAGGAGCCCAGCGCGCCGATGGTGGTCCAGCCGTAGCTGTAGACGGCGTTGCCCAGCAGGCCCAGGGTGCCCAGCGGGGCCAGGCGGATGACCCACCACAGGACCTTGAGGACGATCTGCAGGGCCGAGTCGGTGAAGGCCAGGAAGGGCTCGGCGGCCTTGCCGGTCTTGACCGCGGCCACGCCGACCGCGATGGCGATGACGATGAGCTGCAGGGCGTTGAAGGTCAGGCCGGTGGACAGGTCCAGGCCGCCGCCGTCGGGCAGGACCTCGCCGTCGGTGGAGGCGGTCAGCCCCAGGAAGTTCTGCGGGACCATGCTCTCCAGGAAGGCCATCCAGGAGCCGGTGGTGCCCGGGTCCTGGACGGCGCCGGCGTCCACGCCGCTGTTCACGCCGGGGCGGACCAGGGTGCCCAGGCCGATGCCGATGGCCACCGCGATCAGCGCGGTGATCGCGAACCACAGCAGGGTCTGGCCGGCCAGGCGGGCGGCGTTGGAGACGTTGCGCAGCTGGGCGATGGAGGAGATGACCGCCAGCAGGATCAGCGGCGGGACGATCGCCTTGAGCAGCGTGACGAAGGTGCCGCCGATGGTGTCGAGGGCGACCGCCAGGCCGTTGGGGTTCTCGGCGTCGCCGCCGAGCTGGCGGGCGGCCACGCCGAGCGCGATGCCCAGGACGAGGGCGGCGAGCACCTGGACGGCGAACGGGATACGGGGGATGCGTCTGAGCGCGGATAGCACGGGAGGGCTCCTGGATCAGGGCAGGCGCCGACGGGCGGAGGTGGTGCCGGGGTCGGCGGGCGGACGAAGCGGAACGGGGCGGCCTGCGCGGGGACGACGCACGGCAGGCGCGCAGCGGTGGGATGCGGGTCGATCGGCGGCTACGGCGGATCGGCTCAGGCGGTCAGCGACACGCCTGGCTGGCGACGCGGCACAGGTCGACGTGCCGTCGCTCGGTAAGGCCCCACAGGTTCGTCACGGTTAGGAACAATAACCGGCCGCGCCCGATTATTCCCCCGCCCGGGGGTGTCAATCCGGTCACGTTCGCCCTGACTGTCCTGTCTTGTNGGGGTGGGGTGCGGCGGACCCCCCGCCGCACCCGGTGCCCTCAGGAGTCCTTGATCTCGCAGACGGCGGTGCCGCTGGAGACCGTGTCGCCCGGGGCCAGCGACAGCCCCGCGACGGTGCCGGCCTTGTGCGCGGCCAGGGGCTGCTCCATCTTCATGGCCTCGATCACCACCACCGTGTCCCCTTCGGCCACGGTGGCGCCGTCCTCGGCCACGACCTTGACGACGGTGCCCTGCATCGGCGAGACCAGCGCGTCCCCGCTCGCGGCGGCCGCCCCGCCCGAGCCCTTCTTCCGCCCGCCCTTCCTGGACCCGGAGCGGCCCGCGGGCGCGGGCGCCGCCGCGGCGCCGAGCCCGCCGGGGAGCACGACCTCGATGCGCTTGCCGCCGACCTCGACGGTCACCGACTCGCGCGGGTCCTCCTCCTCGGCCTGGGCGGGCACGCCCTCGAACGGGGGGACCGTGTTGTCGAACTCGGTCTCGATCCAGCGGGTGTGCACGCTGAACGGCTCGCCCGGGGCCGGGGCGAAGGCCGGGTCGGCCACCACCGCCCGGTGGAAGCCGATCACGGTGGGCATGCCCCCGACCTCGAACTCGGCCAGCGCCCGCGCCGAGCGCTGAAGGGCCTGCTCGCGGGTGGCGCCGGTGACGATCAGCTTGGCCACCATCGAGTCGAAGGAGGCCGGGACGGTGAAGCCCTCCTCGCACCCGGTGTCCACCCGCACCCCAGGCCCGCCGGGCAGGGTGAAGCGGGTGATGGTGCCCGGGGCGGGCAGGAAGCCGCGCCCGGCGTCCTCGGCGTTGATGCGGAACTCGAAGGAGTGGCCGCGCAGCGCCGGGTCCTCATAGCCCAGCTCCTCGCCGTCGGCGATGCGCAGCTGCTCGCGCACCAGGTCGATGCCGGCGACCTCCTCGGAGACCGGGTGCTCGACCTGCAGGCGGGTGTTGACCTCCAGGAAGGAGATGGTGCCGTCGGCGCCCACGAGGAACTCGCAGGTGCCCGCGCCCACGTAGCCGGCCTCGCGCAGGATGGCCTTGGAGGCCGCGTACAGCTCGGCGTTCTGCTCCTCGGTCAGGAAGGGGGCCGGGGCCTCCTCGACGAGCTTCTGGTGGCGGCGCTGCAGCGAGCAGTCGCGGGTGGAGACCACCACGGCGTTGCCGTGCACGTCGGCCAGGCACTGGGTCTCCACGTGGCGGGGGCGGTCCAGGTAGCGCTCGACGAAGCACTCCCCGCGGCCGAAGGCGGCGGTGGCCTCGCGCACCGCCGAGTCGAACAGCTCGCCGATCTCCTCCAGGGTGCGGGCGACCTTCAGGCCGCGCCCGCCGCCGCCGAAGGCGGCCTTGATGGCGATGGGCAGGCCGTGCTCCTGGGCGAAGGCCACCGCCTGGGCGGAGTCCTCCAGGGGCTCGGGGGTGCCGGCGACCAGGGGGGCACCGACCTTGGCGGCGATGTGGCGGGCCTGCACCTTGTCGCCCAGGGCGGTGATGGCCGCCGGCGGGGGGCCGATCCAGGTGAGCCCGGCCTCGGTGACGGCCCGGGCGAAGTCGGCGTTCTCCGACAGGAAGCCGTAGCCGGGGTGGACGGCGTCGGCGCCGGAGCGGGCCGCCACGTCCAGGAGCTTGGCGGCGTCCAGGTAGGTGTCGGCGGGGGTGGCCCCGCCCAGGGCGTAGGCCTCGTCGGCGGTCTTGGCGTGCAGGGCCTCGCGGTCGGGGTCGGCGTAGACGGCCACGCTCGCGATCCCGGCGTCGCGGCAGGCGCGGGCGACGCGTACCGCGATCTCCCCGCGGTTGGCGATCAGGACTTTGCGCACGGTGGGGAATCCTCCTGGTGAACGATCGGGACGGGCCGGGTCAGCCCGGGTGGAAGCTGCGCGCCCAGGCGCCCGGTCCGGGACGGACGGGGCGGCGCAGCAGCCGGGAGCGGTCGCGCCAGGCCGAGCGGGGCCCGGGCGCGGCCTCGGCGGCCGCGCGGGCGGCCTGCGCGGCGCGGGCGCGCGCGGTCAGCACGGCCACCAGGGCGGCGACCTCCTCGGCGGAGGGGTCGCCGCGGACCACGCTCAGGTGCGGCCCGTCCGGTGCGGGGCTCTGCCGGGCGCTCACAGCGGGATGTTCCCGTGCTTCTTGGGCGGCAGCTGCCTGCGCTTGCCGCGTAGCGCCCGCAGCGCCTTGACCACCGACACGCGCGTCTCCGAGGGGAGGATGACCCCGTCGACGTAGCCGCGCTCCGCCGCGGAGTAGGGGTTGAGCAGCGTGTCCTCGTACTCCTCGACCAGCCGGGCCCGCTCGGCCTCCACGTCCTCGGCGGCGGCCAGGGTGCGCCGGTGCAGGATGTTCACCGCGCCCTGGGCGCCCATGACCGCGATCTGGGCGGTGGGCCAGGCCAGGTTGACGTCGGCGCCCAGGTGCTTGGAGCCCATCACGTCGTAGGCGCCGCCGAAGGCCTTGCGGGTGATGACGGTGATCAGCGGGACGGTCGCCTCGGCGTAGGCGTAGATGAGCTTGGCGCCGCGCCGGATGATGCCGTTCCACTCCTGGTCGGTGCCGGGCAGGAAGCCGGGCACGTCGACGAAGGTGAGGACCGGGACGTTGAAGGCGTCGCAGGTGCGCACGAAGCGCGCGGCCTTCTCCGAGGCGTCGATGTCCAGGCACCCGGCGAAGTTCATCGGCTGGTTGGCGACCACGCCCACGCTCTGGCCGTCCACCCGGCCGAAGCCGACCACGATGTTGCCGGCGAAGTGCTCGTGGACCTCGAGGAAGTCCCCGTCGTCCACGACGTGCTCGATGATCCGGCGGATGTCGTAGGGCTGGTTGGCCGAGTCCGGGATGAACGTGTCGAGCTCGGCGTCCTCCGCGGTGGGCTCCGGGTCGGCGGCGCCGGGCGCGGCCGGGGCCTCGTCCAGGTTGTTGTCGGGCAGGTGGTCCAGGAGCTCGCGCACGTAGTCCAGGGCGTCCTGCTCGTCGGAGCCCATGTAGTGGGCCACGCCGGAGCGGGTGTTGTGCGCCCGCGCCCCGCCCAGCTCCTCCATGGACACGTCCTCGCCGGTGACGGTCTTGATGACGTCGGGGCCGGTGATGAACATCTGGGAGGTCTTGTCGACCATCACCACGAAGTCGGTGAGGGCGGGGGAGTAGACGTGCCCGCCGGCGGCGGCGCCCATGATCACCGAGATCTGCGGGACGACCCCGGAGGCGTGCACGTTGCGCTTGAAGATCTCCGCGTACAGGCCCAGGGCCACCACGCCCTCCTGGATCCGCGCGCCGCCGCCCTCGTTGATGCCCACGACGGGACAGCCGTTGGTGAGCGCGTGGTCCAGGACCTTGACGATCTTCTCGCCGTACACCTCGCCCAGGGAGCCCCCGAAGACGGTGACGTCCTGGCTGAAGACGGCGACCGGGCGGCCGCCGACGGTGCCGTGCCCGGTGACCACGCCGTCGCCGTAGGGGCGGCTGGCGTCCAGGCCGAAGTTGGTGGACCGGTGCCGGGCCAGGGCGTCGAACTCGGTGAACGACCCTGGATCCAGCAGGGCGTCGATCCGTTCGCGCGCCGTCATCTTGCCCTTGGCGTGCTGTTTCTCGATCGCTCGCTGCGAACCGGCGTGGACGGCCTCGTAGCGCCGTCGCTGGAGGTCGGCGAGCTTGCCCGCGGTGGTGTGGATGTCGATCTCGTCCGCGGGCAGCGGTTCTGGGGCTTCGGTGGCCATAGAAAGCCAGGGTAGACCTCCCCGCGGGCCGATCGGTGGGGTGACCCCCGTTACTTTCGGGCGGCGGACACCGGCCCCGTCCGTCACCGCTCCGGTCGACCGAAACCCCGGGTCCGGACAGGGCGTGTCGCCCGGGACCGTTGACCCCCGGTGCGGGGCCTGCTTACCGTCGACGCTTCCCGCGGCCAAGGGGGGCCCGGGACGGCGTTAAGGAGGGCCATGCCGCAGATGGTTCGTGCCGCGCTCGTCCAGACCGAGTGGACCGGCGACACCGCGTCGATGACCGACGCCCACGAGCGCTACGCCAGAGAGGCCGCCGCCCAGGGGGCGCAGGTCATCGGATTCCAGGAGATCTTCACCGGGCCCTACTTCTGCCAGGTGCAGCAGGACGCGCACTTCGCGCTGGCCGAGCAGGTCCCGGACGGGCCGACGGTCGCCCGCTTCTCGGCGCTGGCCCGGGAGCTGGGCCTGGTGATGGTGCTGCCGGTCTTCGAGCGGGAGGGGCCGGGCTGGTTCTACAACACCGCCGCCGTGGTCGACGCCGACGGCACCTACCTGGGCAAGTACCGCAAGCACCACATCCCGCAGGTGAAGGGGTTCTGGGAGAAGTACTACTTCCGGCCCGGCAACCTGGGCTGGCCGGTGTTCGACACCGCCGCGGGCCGGATCGGCGTCTACATCTGCTATGACCGGCACTTCCCCGAGGGGTGGCGCGCGCTCGGGCTGGCCGGCGCGCAGCTGGTGTTCAACCCCTCGGCGACCAGCCGGGGCCTGTCGGCCCACCTGTGGAAGCTGGAGCAGCCCGCCGCCGCCGTCGCCAACCTGTACTACGTCGCCGCCATCAACCGGGTGGGCACCGAGGAGTACGGCGACAACGACTTCTACGGCTCCAGCTACTTCGCCGACCCGCGCGGGGCCTTCGTCGGAGACGTCGCCTCGGACCGCAAGCCCGAGCTGCTCGTGCGCGACCTCGACTTCGACGCGGTCGAGGAGGCGCGCACCCAGTGGGCGTTCTACCGGGACCGGCGCCCCGACGCCTACGGCCCGCTGACCGGGGCCTGAGGGGAGGCGGCATGGCGACGACGCCGGAGCGCACCCTGATCCGCGGCGGCCTGCTGGTCACCGCCGCCGAGGAGGCGCCGGCCGACGTGCTGGTGGAGGGCGAGCGCGTGGCCGCGGTGGCGGCCCGGGACAGCGAGGCCGCCCGCTCCTGGGCGCGGAGCGGGGCCGAGGTGATCGACGCCGAGGGGCACTACGTGCTCCCCGGCGGCGTGGACGCCCACACCCACATGGAGATGCCGTTCGGCGGCACCTACGCCAGTGACACCTTCGAGACCGGCACCCGGGCGGCGGCCTGGGGCGGCACGACCACCATCGTCGACTTCGCGGTCCAGCGGGCCGGGGAGTCGCTGCGGGCGAGCGTGGACGCCTGGCACGCCAAGGCCGAGGGCGCCTGCGCGATCGACTACGGGTTCCACGCCATCGTGGGCGACGCGGTGCCCGAGGCGCTGAAGGAGATGGACGCCCTGGTGGACGAGGGCATCACCTCGTTCAAGATGTTCATGGCCTACCCGGGGGTGTTCTACAGCGACGACGGGCGCATCCTGCGCACCATGCAGCGCGCCGCCGCCAACGGCGGTCTGATGATGATGCACGCCGAGAACGGCTTGGCCATCGACGTACTGGTGGAGCAGGCGCTGGCCGAGGGGCGCACCGGCCCCGAGGCGCACGGGCAGGTGCGCAGGGAGCTGCTGGAGTCCGAGGCGGTGCACCGGGCGGTGCGCCTGGCCCAGGTGGCCGGTGCGCCGCTGTACATCGTGCACGTGTCGGCCGAGCAGGCGGTGGCCGAGATCGCCCGCGCGCGCGACGACGGGCTCAACGTCTTCGCCGAGACGTGCCCGCAGTACCTGTACCTGTCCGTGGACGAGCTGGCCCGGCCGGACTTCGAGGGCGCCAAGTACGTGTGCTCCACGCCCCTGCGCCCCCGCGAGCACCAGGAGGCGCTGTGGCGGGGCCTGCGCACCGGCGACCTGTCGGTGGTCTCCACCGACCACTGCCCGTTCTGCTTCAAGGGCCAGAAGGACCTGGGGCGCGGGGACTTCTCCAAGATCCCCAACGGCATGCCCGGGGTGGAGCACCGGATGGACCTGCTGCACCAGGCGGTGCTGGACGGGCGCATCTCGCGTCGGCGGTGGATCGAGCTGGCCTGCGCGGCCCCGGCCCGGATGTTCGGGCTGTACCCGCGCAAGGGCACCGTGGCCCCCGGCACCGACGCCGACATCGTCGTCTACGACCCCTCGGCCGAGCAGGTGCTCTCCGCCGCCACCCACCACATGAACGTCGACTACTCGGCCTATGAGGGGATGCGCGTGACGGGCCGGGCCCGCACGGTGCTCTCCCGCGGGCGGGTGGTGGTGGACCGGGGCGCCTACACCGGCGCGGCGGGGCACGGCAGGTTCGTCCGGCGGGGGCTGTGCGGGGAACTGATCTGAGGAAGGGGGCCGCCGTGGACTTCGGACTGGTACTGCAGACCGACCCGCCCGGCGCGCGGACGGTGGAGCGGATGCGCCGCGCCGAGGAGCTCGGCTTCACCCACGGCTGGACGTTCGACTCCTGCGTGCTGTGGCAGGAGCCGTTCGTCCTCTACAGCCGGATCCTGGCCGCCACCGAGCTGCTGAGGGTCGGGCCGATGGTGACCAACCCGTCCACCCGGGCCTGGGAGGTCACCGCGTCGGCGTTCGCCACGCTGAACGAGATGTACGGCCCGCGCACGGTGTGCGGGATCGGGCGCGGCGACTCGGCGATGCGCGTCGCCGGCCGCAGGCCCGCCACCCTGGCGCGCATGGAGGAGGCCATCGGCGCCATCCGGGACCTGGCCGAGGGGCGCGAGGCCGACGTGGACGGCGCCCCGGTGCGCCTGCCCTGGGTGGAGTCCGGCCGGCTGCCGGTGTGGGCGGCGGCCTACGGGCCCAAGGCGCTGGCGATGGCCGGGCGCGTCGCCGACGGGTTCATCCTGCAGCTGGCCGACCCCTCCCTGACCGAGTGGATGGTCGACGCGGTGCGCCGGTCGGCGCGGGAGGCCGGGCGCGACCCGGACGCCCTGTCGATCTGCGTCGCCGCACCGGCCTACGTCACCGACGGCACCCCCGAGGGGCTCGCCCACGCGCGCGAGCAGTGCCGGTGGTTCGGCGGCATGGTCGGCAACCACGTCGCCGACCTGGTCGCCCGGTACGGCCCGGCGTCCGGGGCGGTCCCGCAGGAGCTGACCGACTACATCCGGGAGCGCCGCGGGTACGACTACGCCCACCACGGCCGCACGGGCAACCCCGACACCGCGTTCGTGCCGGACGCGATCGTGGACCGGTTCTGCGTGCTGGGCCCGCCCGAGGAGCACCGGCGCCGGATGAAGGAGCTGCGCGCGCTGGGCGTGGACCAGTTCGCCCTGTACGCGATGCACGACGCCGTGGACGAGGTGGCCGTCACATACGGGGCGGAGGTGATCCCGGCCCTGCGCGGGTAGACACCGGGGCGCGGCCGGGTAGACCACTTCCCGGCCGCGCCGGGCCGCGCCGCAGGTGGGGACCGAGGCACCCCGGGTGCCCAATGGTCCAGACCACGCCCGCTAGGCTGTCGCACCGACATGCCACCGCGGAACCTGCAACGGCGCCGGCGCGGTGACCCTGCGAGAGGAGATCTGGCGATGGCGAACGACCCCGCCGGCGCCGGGCGCGAAGGCGCCCGGCAGGAGATGCCCGAGCAGTTGCGCAGCGACATCCGGCTGCTCGGCGGCACCCTGGGCACGGTGCTGGCCGAGGGCGGCGGCGAGGATCTGCTCGCCGACGTGGAGCGGCTGCGCACCGCGGTGATCGGGGCCCGCGAGGGCACCGTGGAGGCGGCCGAGATCACCGAGCTCGTCGACGCCTGGCCGCTGGAGCGGGCCAAGCAGGTGGCGCGCGCGTTCACCGTCTACTTCCACCTGGCCAACCTCGCCGAGGAGCACCAGCGGATGCGCGCCCTGCGCGAGCGCGACGACGCGGTGCACCCCCCGCGCGAGTCGCTGGCCGCGGCGGTGGAGGAGGTCCGCGAGGACTGCGGCGAGGACCGGCTGGCGGAGTTCGTGGCCGGCATGGAGTTCCACCCGGTGCTGACCGCCCACCCGACCGAGGCGCGCCGCCGGGCGGTGTCCACCGCCATCCTGCGCATCGGCGCCCAGCTGGAGCGGCTGCACGCCGCCCACCCCGACAGCGCCGCCGAGCGGGAGGCCCGCCGCCGCCTCACCGAGGAGGTGGACCTGCTCTGGCGCACCTCCCAGCTGCGCTACACCAAGCTGGACCCGCTGGACGAGGTGCGCACCGCGATGGCCGCCTTCGACGAGACCATCTTCGAGGTGGTCCCCCAGATCTACCGGTCGCTGGACACCGCGCTGGACCCGGCCGGGACCGGCACCCGGCCGCCGCGGGCGCCGGCCTTCATGCGCTACGGCAGCTGGATCGGCGGGGACCGGGACGGCAACCCGTTCGTCACCCACGAGGTGACCCGCGAGGCGATCACCATCCAGTCCGAGCACGTGCTGCGCAGCCTGGAGGAGGCCTGCGGCCGGGTGGCGCGCACCCTGACCGCCTACTCCAACCTGACCCCGGCCAGTGAGGACCTGCGGGACACCCTGGCCACGGCGCAGGCCGCGCACCCGCGGCTGACGGCCGACATCGCCAAGCGCTCCCCGAACGAGCCGCACCGGCAGATGCTGCTGGTCGCGGCGGCGCGGCTGCGCGCCACCCGCGAGCGCGACGCCGACCTGGCCTACGGGCGGCCCGAGGAGCTGCTGGAGGACCTGCGCACGGTGCAGCGCTCGCTGGACGCGGCCGGCGCCCGCCGCCAGGCCTACGGGGAGCTGCAGCACCTGGTGTGGCAGGCCGAGACGTTCGGCTTCCACCTGGCCGAGCTGGAGATCCGCCAGCACAGCGAGGTGCACGCCCGGGCGCTGGAGGAGGTGCGGGCCGGCGGCGAGCTCTCCGAGGCCACCCAGGAGGTGCTGGCCACCCTGCGGGTGGTCGCCTGGATCCAGGAGCGGTTCGGGGTGGACGCCTGCCGCCGCTACATCGTCAGCTTCACCCGCTCGGCCGCGGACGTGGCCGCGGTGTACGAGCTGGCCGCACACGCCCTGCCGGCCGGCAGGGCGCCGGTGCTGGACGTGATCCCGCTCTTCGAGACCGGCGCCGACCTGGACGCCTCCCCGCACGTGCTGGACGGGATGCTGGAGCTGCCGGACGTGCGGCGCCGCCTGTCCGAGACCGGGAACCGGCTGGAGGTCATGCTCGGCTACAGCGACTCGGCCAAGGACGTCGGGCCGGTCAGCGCCACGCTGCGGCTGTACGACGTGCAGGGCCGGCTGGCCGCGTGGGCCGAGCGCAACGGGGTGGTGCTCACCCTGTTCCACGGCCGCGGGGGGTCGTTGGGCCGCGGCGGCGGCCCGGCCAGCCGGGCGCTGCTGGCCCAGGCCCCCGGCTCGGTGGACGGCCGGTTCAAGGTGACCGAGCAGGGCGAGGTGATCTTCGCCCGGTACGGGCAGAAGGCGATCGCCCACCGCCACGCCGAGCAGGTGGGGCACGCGGTGCTGCTCGCCTCCACCGCCACGGTGCAGGACCGGGCCCGCGAGGCGGCCGACCGCTTCCGCGGGATGGCCGACGAGATCGCCGAGGCGGCCCAGGCGGCCTACCGGGAGCTCATCGACACCGAGGGCTTCGCCGAGTGGTTCTCCCGGGTGAGCCCGCTGGAGGAGCTGGGCGAGCTGCGGCTGGGCTCGCGCCCCTCGCGCCGGTCGGCGGCGCGCGGGCTGGGCGACCTGCGGGCCATCCCGTGGGTGTTCGCCTGGACCCAGACCCGGGTCAACCTGCCCGGCTGGTACGGCCTGGGCACCGGGCTGGCGGCGGCCTCGGACCCCGAGGCGCTGCGCGCGGCCTACGCCGAGTGGCCGCTGCTGGCCTCGCTGCTGGACAACGCCGAGATGAGCCTGGCCAAGACCGACCGGGCGATCGCCGAGCGGTACCTGCGGCTGGGCGGGCGGCCCGAGCTGACCGCCAAGGTGCTGGAGGAGTACGACCGCACCCGGGACCTGGTGTTGCGCACCACCGGGCACACCCGGCTGCTGGAGAACCGCCGGGTGCTCTCGCGGGCGGTGGACCTGCGCAACCCGTACGTGGACGCGCTGTCGCACCTGCAGCTGCGGGCGCTCAACGCGCTGCGCGGACCGGAGGCCGGCAAGCTCGACGAGGAGGACCAGCGCCACCTGGAGCGGCTGCTGCTGCTGTCGGTCAACGGCGTGGCGGCGGGCCTGCAGAACACCGGCTGACCGGTATACAGGGACCCATGAGCGCCACACCGTCCCGCTACTCCGACCTGGACCGCCCGCCGCTGAACGAGGGCGCGTTGAACCGCGCCCTGGTCAGGCCCGGTTCGCTGTGGACCGGGGTGGAGGTGGTGCAGGCGCTGGGGTCCACCAACACCGAGCTGCTGGGCCGCGCGCGCGAGGGCGCCGAGGCCGGGCGGGTGCTGGTCACCGAGCACCAGACCGCCGGGCGGGGCCGCCTGGGACGGGGGTTCACCACCCCGGCCCGGGCGGCCCTGACCTTCTCGGTGCTGGTGCGTCCGCGCGCGGCGGCCGACCGGCTGGGGTGGCTGCCGCTGGCGATGGGTGCGGCCGCGGTGCGCGCGTGCGGCTTCGTGGCCCAGGTGCCGCCGGTGCTCAAGTGGCCCAACGACGTCCTCGCCCCCTCGGGCGGCAAGCTGGCCGGCATCCTGGCCGAGGCCGACTTCTCCCGGGGGGACCCGGCGGTGGTGGTGGGCATGGGGCTGAACGTGTCCCAGCGCCGCGGGGAGCTGCCGGTGGACACGGCCACCTCGCTGGTGCTCGAGGGCGACCCGCAGGGCGACCGGGACCCGCTGCTGCGCGCCGTGCTGCGCGCCTTCGCCGAGGTGTACCGGGGGTGGGAGGAGGCCGGCGGCGACGCCGAGCGCAGCGGCCTGGCCGGCGAGTACCGGGGGTACTGCGCCACCCTGGGCTCCCGGGTGCGGGTGCACCTGCCGGACGGGCGGCTGCTCGAGGGCCGCGCCGAGGAGGTGGACGCCGACGGCCGCCTGGTGGTGCGCCCGGACGGCGGCCCGCCCGAGGCGGTCGGCGCCGGGGACGTGGTCCACGTCCGCGGCGGGTGAGGCGCCCTGCTGGGGGCGGAGCGGGCGTGGCACCATGGAGGCCGTGCCACAAGCCCGGAGGCCGGGGCGTTCTTGACGCGGAGAGGTCCCGCCCGCTAAACCGACAGTGATACACACGTGATCGCGTGGGGCCCGGAGCGTTATCCGAGGCCCGCCACCACCGCAGCGAAGACGAGAGAACGTATGCCCGCGCGTCCGGACCCCGAGCAGATCGAAGCCGCCTTGTTGGGAGGACAGGCGCGCCATACCCGCGCCGAGGCCGTGCGGCTGTCCGGCGCCCCTCCCGAGTTCGCCGGCCGGGTCTGGCGGGCCCTGGGCTTCCCCAGCCGCGGCGAGGACGTCGCGGCGTTCACCGACAGCGACGTCGAGGCGCTGCGCACCGCCGCCGACCTGCTGGCCGCGGGCAAGGTCGACGAGGACGCCGCGATCCGCCTGGCCCGCTCGATGGGCCAGACCATGGCCCGCCTGGCCGAGTGGCAGACCAGCATCCTCTCCGCCCTGGCCTACGAGCGCTCCGGGGACGACGGCGGCGACCTGGGCCCGCTGGTGGGCCTGACCCGCGACCTGCTCCCCGACGTGGAGCGGCTGCTGGTGCACATCTGGCGGCGGCAGCTGGCCGCCTCATCGGCGCGCCGCCTGGCGTTCATGGAGAGCAGCGAGGACGCCGCCCCCACCTACTTCCCGCTCGCCGTGGGCTTCGCCGACCTGGTCTCCTTCACCAACCTCAGCCGCGAGCTGGACGAGGTGGAGCTGGCCGAGGTGGTGGAGGGGTTCGAGTCCACCGCCACCGACATCGTCTCCTCCGGCGGCGGCCGGGTCGTCAAGACCCTCGGCGACGAGGTGTTCTTCGTGGCCAACACCCCCCGCCAGGCCGCCGAGATCGCGCTGCGCCTGTCCGACGGGGTGGCCACCGACATCGAGGTGCCCGACGTGCGGGTGGGCGTGGCCTACGGCCCGATCCTGGCGCTGCTGGGCGACGTCTTCGGCACCACGGTCAACCGCGCCAGCCGGCTCACCTCCTTCGCCCGGCCCGGGACGGTGCTCGTCGACGACGCCATGGCCGAGCAGCTGGAGGGCGAGTCCGCGCTGCGGGTGGCGGCGGTGCGCGCGCGCCACGCCCACGGGCTGGGCCGGCTCCAGCCCTACGCGCTGCGCCGGGTGTTCACCCCCGCGCCGGCCACCCCGGCCACCGGCGCCTGAGGGGGCTTGCGGAGGGGCTCCGCGGGGCATGAGGAGGGGGAAGACCCCGGGCCCGACCCCAAGGAGCGCTGGTGTCCCACGATCCCCGTCCCGCCGGCCGCACCGTGCGCGCGGTCGTCGCCCGCGAGAAGAACGCCCCCGTCAGCCTGGAGACCGTCGTCGTCCCCGATCCCGGCCCCGGCGAGGCGCGGGTGGAGGTGCAGGCCTGCGGGGTCTGCCATACCGACCTGCACTACCGCGAGGGCGGCATCGGCGATGAGTTCCCCTATCTGCTCGGCCATGAGGCCGCCGGCGTGGTCGAGTCCGTCGGCGAAGGCGTGGCGGGCCTGGAGCCCGGCGACTTCGTGGTGCTGAACTGGCGGGCGGTGTGCGGGCGGTGCCGCGCCTGCGCCCGCGGGCGGCCCTGGTACTGCTTCGACACCGCCAACGCCGCGCAGCCCATGCGGCTGGAGGACGGCACGGCGCTCTCCCCGGCGCTGGGCATCGGCGCGTTCGCCGAGGCCACCCTGGTGGCGGCCGGGCAGTGCACCCGGGTCGACCCCGCCGCCGACCCGGCCGCGGCCGGGCTGCTGGGGTGCGGGGTGATGGCCGGGCTGGGCGCGGCGATCAACACCGGGCGGGTGGGGCGCGGGGACACCGTGGCGGTGATCGGCTGCGGCGGCGTGGGCGCGGCGGCGGTGGCCGGGGCCCGGCTGGCCGGCGCCGCGCGCATCATCGCCCTCGACGTGGACGCCCGCAAGCTCCCGTGGGCGGCCCGGCTGGGGGCCACCGACACGGTCGACGCCCGCGAGCAGGCCCCGGTGGCCGCGATCCGCGAGCGCACCGGCGGGTTCGGCGCCGACGTGGTGATCGACGCGGTGGGGCGGCCCGAGACCTTCCGGCAGGCGTTCTACGCCCGCGACCTGGCCGGCACCGCGGTCCTGGTGGGGGTGCCCACCCCGGAGATGACGGCGGAGCTGCCGCTGCTGGACGTGTTCGCGCGCGGCGGCGTCCTCGCCTCGTCCTGGTACGGGGACTGCCTGCCCTCCCGGGACTTCCCGATGCTGATCGACCTGTACCTGCAGGGGCGGCTCGACCTGGACGCGTTCGTGTCCGAGCGGATCGCCCTGGACGACGTGGAGGAGGCCTTCGACCGGATGCGCAAGGGGAGCGTACTGCGATCGGTGGTGGTCCGCTGAATGGCCGAGACGTCCGCCGAGCCCGTGCAGAACCTGGTCACCTCCGGGGTGTTCGCCCTGGACGGCGGCGAGTGGGAGGTGGAGAACAACGTCTGGATCGTCGGCGACGACCGCACCGCGGTGGTGGTGGACGCCGCCCACGACCACGAGGCCATCGCCCGCGCCCTGGGCGACCGGGAGCTGATGGCGGTGGTGTGCACGCACGGGCACAACGACCACGTCAACGCGGCGGCGGCGCTCGCCGACCTGTGCGACGCGCCGATCCTGCTGCACCCCGACGACGCCGAGCTGTGGCACCGGGTCCACCCGGACCGCGAGCCCGACGCGCCGCTGCTGGAGGGGGAGCTGCTGCAGGCCGGCGGGGTCGAGCTCCGGGTGCTGCACACCCCCGGGCACACCCCGGGCGGGGTGTGCCTCTACGCCGAGGGGCAGGGCACGGTCTTCACCGGGGACACCCTCTTCCGCGGCGGCCCGGGGGCCACCGGGCGGTCCTTCTCCGACTTCCCGACGATCATCGCCTCGATCCGGGACCGCCTGCTGGCGCTGCCGCCGCAGACGGCGGTGCACACCGGCCACGGCCCCTCCACCACGGTCGGCGCGGAGGCGCCGCACCTGCAGGAGTGGATCGACCGGGGGTACTGATCCCTAGTAGTACTTCGTTAGGTTCCTGGTTTCTCTTTTCCCTGCCCGGTTCCGCCGTCCGCCCGGTTTGCCTGGTTCTCTCGTTGATCTCGGGAAAAACGACCCTTCCCGCCCGTTTTTAGGGTCGTTTTTCCCGAGATCAACGAGAGAACCAGGCAAACCGGGCGGACGGCGGAACCGGGCAGGGAAAAGAGAAACCAGGAACCTAACGAAGTACTACTAGGGCCTGATCCAGGAAACACCCCTAGACCGGGCCGGTGGCCTTGTCCAGGCCCTCGCCGCCGACCGGCAGGAAGACCGAGAAGGTGGGCGGGTTGGCCTTGACCAGCTCCAGGCGGGCGCCCTCGGACTCGGCGATGTGCCGGGCCAGCGCCAGGCCCAGGCCGGTGCCGCCGGCGCCGCTGACCTCGCGGTCGAAGATCCGGCCCACCAGGTGGTCGGGGACGCCGTCGCCCTCGTCGGCGACCTCGATGCGCACCGAGTGCCCGCCGTCGACCACGTGCACCGTGACCGTGCCCTGCCCGTGCACCGCGGCGTTCTCCACCAGCACGGCCATGATCTGCACCAGGTCCATGGGCACCGTCATCGCGGTCATCCCCTTGGCCCCGGTCAGCCGCAGGTCGCGCCCGTTCCGGCGGAACATCGGCGACCACTCGGCCACGAAGCGCTCCAGCAGCCGGTCCACGCCGACCGGCTCCACCTCGGGGTTCTGGCTCTTGCGGGCCCGCCCCAGCAGGCTCTCCACGGTCTGGGTGAGCCGCTCGGCCTGCTGCAGCGCGGCCTCGCCCTCCTCGCGCACCACCTGGGGGTCCTCGGCCTCGGCGATGATCTCCTCCAGCCGCATGGTGAGCGAGGTCAGCGGGGTGCGCAGCTGGTGGGAGGCGTCGGTGGCGAAATGCCGCTCGGTGGCGATCAGCCCGGCGATCCGCTCGGCGCTGCGGTCCAGCACCTCGGCGACCCGGTCGGCCTCGGGGATGCCGTAGCGGTGGCCCCAGGGGGTGGCCACCCCCGACCCCAGCCGCTCGGCGGTGGCGGCCAGGTCCACCAGCGGCAGTGTCAGCCGCCGGGCCTGCAGCACCGCCAGGCCCACCGCCACCCCGATGGCCAGCAGCGACAGGGAGGCGATGCCGAGCCAGGCGTTGAACACGTTCTCCTGGATGGGGCGGGTGCTGCGCCAGACCTCCACCCGGACCCCGCCGGGGGAGACGGCCTCGGCCTCCATCACGGCGCGGGTGTCGCCGCCGCCGGGGGAGTACCCCCACCCGCCGGCCTCCACCGCCCCGCCCGAGCCGGGGGGCGTCAGCCGGATCGCCAGGTCCGGGTAGACCTGGGCGAAGTGCGGGACGTCGATGCCGCCCTCGTTCTGCAGCTGGGCGTCGGCGTCGGCCGCGATGACCTCGGCGTCCTGGTGGAGCGCGCGCCCGGCCTCCTCATAGGCCGACCGGTAGACCAGGGCGCCCAGGGGCAGGCCGAGGAGCATGACCGCGATCACGGTCACCACGAGCGTGGAGAACAGCATCCGCCTGCGCATGTCGTCCCTTCTGGTCGGGCCCCCGCTCCGGCGGGCGTCCGCGGCGCAGGCGGGTCGTCGGCCGCGCGGTCAGTCCCGCTCGAACCGGAACCCGACGCCGCGCACGGTGGTGATGTAGGAGGGCTGGTTGGCGTCGTCCCCGAGCTTGCGGCGCAGCCAGGAGATGTGCATGTCCAGGGTCTTGGTCGAGCCCCACCAGTTGGTGTCCCACACCTCGCGCATGATCTGCTCGCGCGTGACGACCTTGCCGGCGTCGCGCACCAGGACCCGCAGCAGGTCGAACTCCTTGGTGGTCAGCTGCAGCTCCTCCTCGCCGAGCCAGGCGCGCCGTGAATCGTTGTCGATCCGCACCCCGTGCACCACCGGGACCTCGGCCCCGCCGCGGCGCAGCAGCGCCCGGACCCGGGCCAGCAGTTCGGCCAGCCGGAACGGCTTGGTGACGTAGTCGTCGGCGCCGGCGTCCAGCCCCACCACGGTGTCGACCTCGTCGGCCCGCGCCGTCAGGATGAGGATGGGCGTGGTGTGCCCCTCGGCGCGCAGCCGTCGGGCGACCTCCAGCCCGTCCATCTCCGGCAGGCCCAGGTCCAGGACCATCAGGTCGATGTCCCCCGCGCGGGCGCGGTCGAGGGTGTCGGTACCGTTGACGGTCACGTCCACCGTATAGCCCTCGCGGCGCAGTGCGCGGGCGAGCGGCTCGTAGATGGAGGTGTCGTCTTCGGCCAGCAGAACGCAGGTCATGGTGCAGATCGTAAGTGCCGCCAGGGCAATTCACTATTATGCGCGCCGTATGGAGCAGGGGCGGATGAAATCACCGGCGCGCGGCCCGGACGATATCGGGTGTGAAGGGCGTCCGGTACCTGCCTTTGCCGTTCTTTGAACGGGGATTGGCCGAAAACGTGCGCCTCAGGCCCCCTGGCGCTCCTGCGCACCGGGCTCCTCCGGCGCGTCCCGCCGTTCGGGAAAGACCCAGGTGCGATAGGACCAGAAGCGGAAGAGCGACCCCAGTCCCACGCCGATCACGTTTCCGGCGATATTGCGCGCGAGGGGGCCGTCCTGCCCCAGGCCGTGCACCGCCGCCCACAGGCAGCCGAGTTGGATCAGCAGTCCGATCCCGTTCATGATGAAGAACAGGACGTATTCGCGGCCGAGGCCGGTGCGGGCGCGGTGGCCGAAGGTCCAGTAGCGGTTGCCGAGGAAGGCGACCAGCGTGGCGCACACGGTGCCCGCCGCCTGGCCGGCCAGCGCGGGGGCGTCCAGGGCCGACCACAGCAGGTTGGTGGTGGCCAGCTGCACCGCGTAGGCGACGGCGCCCACCGTCCCGAACTTGGCCATCTCGTGGACCAGGTGGGCGAACCGGCGGTAGAGCCCGGTCACGAATCGCATGGTCGCTCCGATCCTGGCCGCGGGCGGTCATTAGACTGCGTTCGGCATGCCGGCCGATCAGTGAGGCGATGAGGGAACAGTGAGTGAGCTTAACCGCACGGTGCCCCGTGTCGGAATGGTGGGGGGCGGACAGCTGGCGCGCATGACCCACCAGGCGGGCATCGCCCTGGGGGCGGACTTCGCCGTGCTGGCCGGGTCTCCGAGCGACAGCGCCGCGCTGGTGTGCGGGGACGTGCGCCTGGGCGACGACCGCGGACTGGAGGACCTGCTGGCCTTCGGCAAGTCCTGCGACGTGCTCACCTTCGACCACGAGCACGTGCCCGAGCCGGTGCTGCGCCGCCTGGAGGAGGAGGGCGTGGCGCTGCGCCCGGGCCGGGACGCGCTGCGGTTCGCCCAGGACAAGCTGCGCATGCGGGTGCGCGCCGGCGAGCTGGGGGCGCCGTGCCCCCGCTGGCGCCCGGTCACCGAGACCGCGCAGGTGGAGGCGTTCGCCGCCGAGGCCGGCTGGCCGGTGGTGCTCAAGGCGGCCCGGGGCGGCTACGACGGCAAGGGCGTGTGGGTGGTCGGCGGCGCCGGCGAGGCCCGCACCGTGGTGGAGCGCGCGGCCGCCGAGGAGGTGCCGCTGCTGGTGGAGGAGAAGGTGGACTTCTCCCGTGAGCTGGCGGTCCAGGTGGCCCGCTCGCCCTACGGCCAGGTGGCCGCCTACCCGGTGGTGGAGACGGTGCAGCGCGGCGGCATCTGCCACGAGGTGGTGGCCCCGGCGCCCGGCCTCGACCCCGACCTGGCGGTGCACGCCCAGGAGCTGGCCATCGAGCTGGCGCACGCGCTGGGCGTGGTGGGCATGCTGGCGGTGGAGCTGTTCGAGACCGCCGGCGGCGTGGTCGTCAACGAGCTGGCGATGCGCCCGCACAACTCCGGCCACTGGACCATCGAGGGCGCCCGCACCTCCCAGTTCGAGCAGCACCTGCGGGCGGTGCTGGACCTGCCGCTGGGCTCGCCGCGCACCGCGGCGCCGGTCACCGTGATGGCCAACCTGCTCGGCGGCGAGGACCCCGACGTCTACGGGCGCTACGTCCACGTCATGGCCAAGGACCCCGGCCTGAAGGTGCACTTCTACGGCAAGCAGGTGCGCCCGGGCCGCAAGATCGGGCACGTCACCGTCTGCGGCGACGATCCCGCCGAACTGCTCGCCCGCGCCCGCGACGCGGCCGCCTACCTCAAGGGAGACCCCCAGTGACCGAGCACGAGTCCGCGCAGCAGGAGACGGCCCCGGCCGTCGGCATCGTGATGGGCAGCGACTCCGACTGGCCGGTGATGCGCGAGGCCGCCGCCGCCCTGGAGGAGTTCGGCGTGTCCTACGAGGCCGACGTGGTCTCGGCGCACCGGATGCCGCACGAGATGATCGAGTACGGCTCGCGGGCGGCGGAGCGCGGCCTGAAGGCGATCATCGCCGGGGCGGGCGGCGCGGCCCACCTGCCGGGGATGCTGGCGTCGGTGACGCCGCTGCCGGTGGTCGGCGTGCCGGTGCCGCTCAAGCACCTGGACGGGATGGACTCGCTGCTGTCCATCGTGCAGATGCCGGCCGGGGTGCCGGTGGCCACCGTCGCCGTGGGGGCGGCCCGCAACGCCGGGCTGCTGGCGGTGCGGATGCTGGCCTCCGGCGACGAGGCCCTGCGCAGCCGGATGGAGGAGTTCCAGGAGGAGCTCAAGCGCCTGGCCAAGGCCAAGGGCGAGCGGCTGCGCAAGGAGGCCGCGTCCGGCGCCCCGCAGGTGGGCTTCGGCGGCGGGCAGGGCTGACCGCGGGGCTCTAACCGGTCCGCTGCGGCCGGCCCCAGCGGGTCCAGACCTCGTCGGGGATGTGGCCGGCCAGGTCGCACAGCGCGTCCAGGCGCTCCAGCAGGGCGCCCGGGGCGGGCCCGCCGCCGGTGCAGATGAGCGCGGCGCCGTCCACCACCAGGTCGGCGATGCCGGCGCGGCGGATGTCGGCGCGCACCGCCCCGTCCAGCAGCGCCGCGGGGTAGTCGCGGTCGCGGGCCTCGGCGTACAGGTCGTGCGCCCCGCCCCCGCGGTCCTGCACGTAGGCGTAGGGAAGCCGCAGCGGCAGGTCCAGGGCGTGCACCACCAGGGCGCGCGGCCCGGTGCCGTGCAGGTAGTCGAAGAGGCGGAAGGCGCGGCCCCGGTGCACCCCCGAGACCTCGTCCACCACCCGGCCCAGTGGCCCCGGCGGGAGCGCGGTGCGCGGCCAGCCCCGCAGGGCGGGCGTGTCGTTCGGGGTGTAGTCCCACCCGTGCTCGGCGGCGAGCGCCCGGCGGGCGGAGGAGCGGTCGGGGGAGCGGTCGGGGGTGCTCGGTGCGCGCATGCGTCGGTCCTACCCGGGTGCGCCCGGGCCGAACAGCCGCGGCCACTCGATCGCCGGGCAGCGGTCCATCACCATGGTGCGCCCGCCGCGCGCACCCGGGCGGCCGCCTCGGACCGGCGGAAGACGTCGACGGCGTCGACCCGGCCCCCGACCTCGGCGAGCGAGGCGTGGCCCCGCTCGCCGAGCACGGTCGCCGCCGACGGGTGCACCGGGACGATGCGCTCGCCCCGGGACCGCAGGAAGCGGGCCACGCGGTCGGCGGGCCGCGCGGGGGCGCCGCCCAGGCCGATGACGGCCCACACCTCGCACCCGCGCAGCACGTCCCGGACCTCCTCGTCGTCCACGGCGGGGTGCCTACCCGCCGAAGACCGGGTAGTGGTCGCTGTGGTCGGTGTAGGTGTACTCCCGGCCGCCGGAGGTGACGGTCCAGGGGGCGCTGTGCACCTCCTCGGTGCGGTTGGTGTAGGCCTGCGGCGCGGCGCCGTTGGCGATGGGCAGCACGTGGTCGAGCTGCTCGCCCGGCCAGTCGCCGTAGCGGTCGGCGGCGACGGAGTTGGTGGCGGTGTCGAAGGAGAACTCGGCACCGGTGTACTCCGGCTCGACGGCGCCGAGCTGGCCGATCATGTCGGCGTACTCCGGGGAGCCGCCGATGACGTTGAGGTCCCCGGCCACGTAGACCGGCTCGTCGTCGGGGACGTCCTTGTCCTGCAGCACCCGGTCGATCCGGTCCAGCTGGGACCAGCGCACGTGCCGGTCCAGGTCCTCGGAGCAGCCGTCGTCCTCGGACTGCAGGTGGGTGCCGACCACGTGCACCGGTCCGTCGGGGGTGTCCAGCTCCACGTAGGCGAAGCCCTTGTTGGAGAACCAGTCCCCGCCGCAGGCGTCGGCGAAGATGTGCTGCTCCTGGCGGACGATGGGCCAGCGGCTGAGCACGGCGACCCCGCCGTCCTCGGAGGTCTCCCAGCGGTAGCCGGTGGTGGCGTCCCAGCCGGAGGAGGAGCGGCCGACCACGGGGGTGGCGTAGGGGTACTCCTCGGACAGGCCGTCGATGAGCCGCTCGGATGCGGAGTTGTCGAAGGCCTCCTGGAGCACGACCACGTCCTGGCCGGCGACCAGGCCGTCCTCGGTGATCAGGTCGGCGCGCTGCTCCTGCCCCCAGTTGGGGTACAGGCTCTGGGACATGAAGAAGACGTTGTAGGTGGCGATCCTCGGAGCGGCCGGGGTCTCGGCGGCGGCCGCCGGAGGGGCGGCGGCCGGCGTCGAGGCACCGAGCGCGGTGCCGAGGGCGAGGGCGAACATGAAAGAGTTTCGCTTTCTCATGTCCGCCCAGCCTCCAGGGGCGGGGTCTCCTCTCGGTTACCAGCGGGTAGCCAAGGGGTATCGGCTCAGGGGCGGCCCGTGCTCAGGGACGGCCCAGTGCGCGGTAGGTCCACCCGCGGGCGCGCCAGTGCTCGGGGTCGAGCACGTTGCGCCCGTCGACGATCTTGCGCTCGGCCACCACCTTGCCCAGCTCGTCCGGGTCGGCGTCGCGGAACTCCGCCCACTCGGTGAGCAGCAGCACCACCTCGGAGTCGCGCACCGCCTCCAGCATGGAGCGGGCGTAGTTGAGCTCCGGGTGCTCGCGCTCGGCGCGTTCCAGCGCCTCGGGGTCGTAGACGGTCACGCGCGCGCCCAGCGAGGCGATCGTGGAGGCCACGTCGAGCGCGGGGGAGTCGCGGATGTCGTCGGAGTTGGGTTTGAAGGCCGCCCCCAGCACGCCCACGGTCCGCCCGGCGAACCCGCCGCCGATGAGGCCGCGGGCGATGTCCACCGTGCGCGCGCGGCGCCGCTGGTTGATCGCGTCCACCTCGCGCAGGAAGGACAGCGCCGGCTCCACGCCCAGCTCGTCGGCGCGGGCCATGAAGGCGCGGATGTCCTTGGGCAGGCAGCCGCCGCCGAAGCCCAGGCCGGGCCCCAGGAACTTGCCGCCGATGCGGTCGTCGAAGGACAGCGCCTTGGCCAGCTGCATCACGTCGGCCCCGGCCGCCTCGGAGACCTCGGCCATCGCGTTGATGAAGGAGATCTTGGTGGCCAGGAAGGCGTTGGCCGAGATCTTCACCAGCTCGGCGGTCTGCAGGTCGGTCACCAGGAAGGGGATGCCCGCCTCGATCTGCGGGGCCGAGACCTCGCGCATCGCCGCCTCCACCCGCGGGGAGTCGGTGCCGATCACGATGCGGTTGGGGCGCAGGGTGTCCTCCACCCCGAACCCCTCGCGCAGGAACTCCGGGCTCCAGCCCAGCTCGACGGCGTCCCCGGCGGGGGCCAGCCGGCGGATCCGGGCCGCCAGCACCGCGGCGGTGCCCACCGGCACGGTGGACTTGCCGATCACTACGGAGGGCCGCCGCAGCCGGGGGGCCAGCGCCTCCACCGAGGCCTTGACGTAGGACAGGTCGGCGGCGCCCGAGTCGTCCCGCTGGGGCGTGCCCACGCAGATGAAGTGCAGGTCGGCGAAGGCGGCGGCCTCGTCGTAGTCGGTGGTGAAGCGCAGCCGCCCGTTGTCCAGGTTGCGGGCCAGGACCTCTTCCAGGCCCGGCTCGTAGAAGGGGACCCGTCCCGAGGCCAGGGTCTCCACCTTCTCCCGGTCGACGTCCAGGCCGATGACCTCGAAGCCCAGTTCGGCCATGCACGCGGCATGGGTGGCGCCGAGGTAGCCGGTGCCGATGACCGAGATCCTGGTGCGCGCTGCTGAGACCAATGGTCCGTCCTTCCTTACGACCGGCAAAGCATCGTAGTACCGGCGCGGGCGGTCGGTCCCGGGGCCCCGTCGACCCGGTCGCTGGATGGCGTCGTACAGGAGCATTTCCGGTACCGGGGCGGGGGCAACCTCGGGGCGCGCCAAGAAGCGCCAAGGGGGCGCGGAAAGCGGGGCGGGGGAGGGGCCGCGTGTGTCCTGCGGCGGTATGCGCCCCAGGCTACCCCTTGCGGGAGAACGGAATCGTCGTCTTGTCCGCGCCCTGGTCCCCGGCGCCGACGGGGCCGCCGGGCTCCACCGCCGGCGGCGGGACGGGTCCGGGCGCCGGTGCGGGGCGGCGCCGCCAGCGGGACGGCGGGAGCGCCGCGATCACCAGCAGGGTGCCCAGCAGCAGGGCGAAGGGCAGGGCCGGGCCGTCCGGGTGGGCGAGGCCGTCGGGGATCCATCCGGGCACGGTCTGCGGGGCGACCACCGGCCACAGGCCGTAGCCCAGCAGCGGCAGGCCGCAGGCCAGAGCCCCGACCGGCGGGATCCGGGCCCCGGCCAGGAACCCGGCCGCGGCGCCCGCCGCCATCAGCACGCCCAGCGGCGCCCCGTCGGCGGCCCCCGGCGCGGCGTCGGCCGCCCAGGCGGCGCCGAACCAGATCGCGGGGGCCAGGGCCAGCCCGGCCAGGAAGGTGAACAAGTGGCGCAGCACGGCGACCTCCGGGCGATCGGGGCCGGGTCGGTGTCCACGGTATCGGCTCGCGCCGGGCTCAGGGCGCGCGCTTGGCGGCCCCGCCGAAGGCGCCCACCGCCGCCCCGAGGGCGAACATGGCGGCCTCGTCCTCGCTCATGTGCACGATGCCCGAGACGAGTTTGACCGCATACGGGCGCGGCCCCGCCGGGCCGATCTCGATGCCGTCGATGACGCCCTGGGCGTGCAGCAGCTTCAGAGCCTCGCCGACCTGCCTCGGGCGGTCTCCCTCGGATAGCAGCGCCATAGGCCGATCCTAGATTAGGATCGGCCCCACGATCGGGCTGATCGGTCGGCCGTCTTGCGGGGGGCGTGTGCGGTGTGGTCGGCGATGACGCGGTGGGTGTGCGAGAGCTGTCGGCGCCCCAACCCGGAGAAGTGGGACTACTGCACCTACTGCTTCAACCCCAAGCCCTGTTTCGGGCTCACCCGTCGCAGACGTTCTCCCGGGCGGTAGCGGTCGAGGGCCCGGTGCCGTCCGCCCCCTGCTCCTGCCGCTCCGGCGAGGGCTCCGGGGCCGCCACCGGCTCCACCCCCCGGTAGTCGAACCCGAGCACCAGCTGCACCTCGCCGCTGAGCGTGTCGTCGGTGCGCGGCTCGGCGCCGGGCACGGCGGAGGCGACCAGCTCGGCGGCGGCCTCGTCGCCGGGCGCGTGCCGCACCGTCGTGGTCTCCTCGTCCCGCGAGCTCCAGTTCTGCGCGTCCCCGGGCACCGCGAACCCGGTCGCGCGCAGCTCCCGCGCCGCCTTCGCGCCCAGGCCGGGGGTGCCGATGCCGTTGAACACCTGCACCCGCACCTCGCCGGGCACCGGGTCGTCCTCGGGCTCGGCGGAGCCGGTGGGCCCGCCCCCGGCCTCCGCCCCGTCCAGCGGGCGGTCCGCGGCCACCCGGGCGAACATCTCCTGGGCCGCCTCGCGGTCCCAGGTCACCGCCACGTCCCCGCGCGGGGTCCAGTAGGCCGTGTCCTCCACCGGGACCTGGGCGAAGGTGACGTCGTCCAGCCCCACCGAGCGCAGCTGCGAGCCCAGCTCGTTGATGGCGGCGGTGTCCAGCTCCCGGTCCACGGTCACCGAGCCCAGCGCGGTCTCCAGGAACGCCGAGAACCGCGCCGGGTCGCCCAGCGTGTCCGTGCTCAGCGCGCGGTCCAGCAGCGCCGCCATCACCTGCTGCTGGCGGTCGATGCGGTCCAGGTCGCCGCCGGCGGTCTTGCGGGTGCGGGCGAAGGCCAGCGCCTCGCGCCCGTCCACCTCGTGGGTCCCGGCGGCCATGTCCAGCTTGGCCTTGTCGTCGGTGATCGGCTCGGCCAGGCACACCTCGATGCCGTCCAGCGCGTCCACCACCTCGGTGAACCCGGTGAAGTCGATCTCCACGTAGTGGTCGATGCGCACGTGGGTGGCGGCCTCCACGGTCCGCACGGTCAGCTGCGGGCCGCCGTGGGCGTAGGCGGCGTTGATCTTGTCCTTGCCGATCCCGGGCACGTCCACCCAGGAGTCGCGGGGGATGCCGACCACGCTGACGGCGTCCCGCTCGTCATTGACGTGCACCAGCATCATGGTGTCCGAGCGGCGCCCCTCGGCGCTGCCCACGCCCAGGTCGCTCTTGGCCGCGCGGTCCATGCCCTCCCGCGAGTCCGACCCGATCACCAGGAAGTTCAGCGCGCCGGTGGGCCCGGCCTCGGGCCGCTCGCCCAGGTCGGAGAAGACGTCGAACCGGTTGATCTGGCCCGACATCCAGCCGGTGAGCGCCCAGGCGGTGCCGGAGGCCAGCAGCACCGCCACCGACATCGCCCCGGCCAGCAGCAGTCCCAGCCGCCGGCGGCGCACCGACCGGTCCGGCAGTACCGGCCCGCGCGGCGCGCGGGCGGGGGAGGGCCCGGCCGGGGGCGTGGGGGCGGACCGCACCCTGCGGAACTCCCCGCCGCGCCCGCCGGCGCCGCGCCCTGTACGCCCCTCGTCTGACCTGCGCTCGCCCACTGGGTTCCTCCAGCCCCCGTGCCGGCGGCCCTCCGGCCGCCGGATTCCAGGTTGTCATCGAATCCACCGATGGGTCGGCCATGTCGGCCCCGGCGTGTTGTCGTCCGGTGTCGGTCGGGCTTCCCACCGGGGGCGCTCGTCCCACATGGCGGGAGCGCGCCGCGGGTTGCAGTACCGTTACGGTCGAACCCGACCGAGTGACCCGTGGGAAGTCCTGTGAGCTGGCCGGCCGTATCCGTAGTCATGCCCGTGCTGAACGAGGAGCGCCACCTGGAGGCGGCGGTCCGCCACGTGCTCGCCCAGGACTATCCGGGCGAGCTGGAGGTGGTGCTCGGCGTCGGGCCCTCCCGGGACCGCACCCGCCAGGTCGCCGACGCGCTCGCCGCCGACGACCCGCGCGTGGTCGTGGTGGACAACCCCACCGGCCGCACGCCCTCCGGGCTCAACGCCGCCATCGGCGCCTCCTCCCACGGCATCGTCGCCCGCATCGACGGCCACGCGATGATGCCCTCGGACTACCTCAAGGTGGCGGTGGAGACGCTGGAGGAGACCGGCGCCGACAACGTGGGCGGGATCATGGCCGCCGAGGGGGAGACCCCCTGGGAGCGCGCCGTCGCCGCGGCCATGACCTCCAAGGTCGGGGTGGGCAACGCGCGCTTCCACACCGGCGGCGAGGGCGGCCCCGTCGACACCGTCTACCTGGGCGTCTTCCGCCGCTCGGCGCTGGAGCGGGTGGAGGGCTACGACGAGGCCTTCCTGCGGGCCCAGGACTGGGAGATGAACCACCGCATCCGGACGACCGGCGGCACGGTGTGGTTCCAGCCCCGGATGCGGGTCTCCTACCGCCCCCGGCCCAACGCCGCCCGGCTGGCCAAGCAGTACTTCCACTACGGGCGCTGGCGGCGGGGGGTGGCCCGCCAGCACAAGGGCACCATCAACCTGCGCTACCTGGCGCCCCCGGCGGCGGTGGCCGCGATCGCCCTGGGCCTGGCCGTCGGGTTCCTCTTCTGGCCGGCCTGGCTGGTCCCCGGCGCCTACGCCGCCGCGGTGGCGGCCGCCTCCGTGCCGCTGGGCCGGGGGCTGCCGGCCGCCGGGCGGCTCGCGGTGCCGGTGGCCCTGGCCACCATGCACATGTCCTGGGGCCTGGGCTTTCTGACCAGTCCGCCGAGCCTGGGCGCCGACTCGCGCACCGCCCGGGCGCAGCGCGCTACCCGCGCTTGAGCGCGGCCACCACGCCCGGCACGTCGTCGGCGACCACCGCGTCCACCCCGGCCTCGGCGAAGCGGGCGGCGTCCACCGGGTCCGGGCACCAGGAGAGGACCTCCAGGCCGGCCCGGTGGGCCACGCCGACGGTGTAGTCCACGCTGCGCCGCCCGGGCCGGGGCGGCTCCCCGGTCAGCCCGAAGGACCGGGCGTCGACCGCCACCGCCGCGCACCCCATCCCGGCGGCCCCGGCCACCGCCTGGTCCAGCGGGTTGCGCACGTACGGCATCCAGGCGGTGGGCACCCCGGGCGCCTCCTCGGCCACCCGCAGCAGCAACCCCGGGTCGAAGGAGCACACGAACACCCGGCGCCGCGCGGCCTCCCGGCGCAGCACCGGCACCAGCAGCGCGGCGGTGCTGCGGGAGGGGGCGTGGCAGGCGTCCTCCATCACCGACTTGACGTCCACGTCCAGCCCCGTGCCCTCGGGCAGCGCCTCCAGTGCCTCCTCCAGGCGGGCCAGCCCGTGCCGGGCGCACTCGGCGGCGGTGGCGTCCACCACCGGCCGCCCGCCGGGCAGCGCGGCGTCGTGGTGGAGCACCAGCGCGTCGTCGGCGGTGCGGCGCACGTCGATCTCCACCCAGGCGGCCCCGGCGCGCACCGCCTCCAGGTAGGAGGCCACGGTGTTCTCCCGCAGCCCGTCCCGCTCGCCGCGGCCCGCGCCGCGGTGCCCGATGACCTCGGTGGGGCGGAAGAGGCTCATCGGGCGGCCCCCTGCGAGCCCAGGCGCAGCAGCGCCTCGGCGACCTCGACGTCCCCCGGGTGGGTCACCTTGATGTTGGACTCGGTGCCCGCGACGATGTGCACCGGCTCGCCGGGCAGGTAGCGCAGCACCACCCCGCAGTCGTCGGTGGCCACCAGGTCCGGGTCGGCCAGCGCGGCCGCGAAGGCGCGGCGCAGCACCTCCAGGCGGAACCCCTGCGGGGTCTGCATCCGGCGCAGCCGCGCGCGCGGCGGCACCTCGGCCACCGCCTCGGCGCCGCCCTCGCCGGGCTCCACCCGCACCACCGTGTCGGAGGAGGGCACCGCCACCCCGACCGCCCCGGCGTGCTCCAGGGCCGCGACCGCCGCGGCGATGGTGGAGCGGGCCACCAGCGGGCGGGCGGCGTCGTGCAGCAGCAGCAGGTCCGACCCGTCGCGGCCCTCCACCGCGCGCAGCGCCGCCACCGAGCTGTCGGTGCGGGTGGCGCCGCCCGGCAGCACCGCGCGCACCTTGGGGAAGCCCGCGGCGATGCGCTCGGCCTCGGCCATGTGGTCCGGCGCCATGACCACCACGACCTCGTCCACCTCCGGGGCCTCCTGGAAGGCGGCGACGGCGTGCGCCAGCACCGGGCGCCCGTCCAGGGGCAGCAGCTGCTTGGGCAGGGCCCCGCCCATCCTCGTCCCGGTGCCCCCGGCCAGGACCGCGGCACTCACGTGCGGCATCGCGCACCTCGGCTTTCCGTTCGCCCGTCTCCTGCCACCCGAACCTATGGCAAGAACCCGAGCGGACCGGGCGCCCGCCGCCGACCGGTACCCTTGTGACGCCCCGGGGACGGCGTCGGCCGCCAGGCGCGCCCGCAGCGCGGAGCGCGCGGCGACGCCGGGTCTGCCCCGCGCGGCTCTCCAACGAACGTCCCCCGGCCGGAGCGCACCCCCGCCGCGACCGGCCGCAAGGTCTCACGACTGCACACCCCCAAGGAGGTGGCGGTGGCGTCAAGGGCGCTGGCCGTCTGGCAGAACCGTCAGGTCGTTGGCCTCCTGGTCCGGCGCGACCTGAAGGTCAAGTACCAGAGATCGGTCCTCGGATACGCCTGGTCGATGCTCGAACCCCTGGCCATGGCCGGGGTCTACTTCTTCGTGTTCGGGCTGATCTTCAACACGGACCGGGGGGTGCCCGGCGGCGACGACGCCCCCGGCGGCTACCTGCTGTTCCTGATCTCGGGACTGCTGCCGTGGCTGTGGTTCAGCACCGCGCTGAACGAGGCGCCCAAGGCGCTGATCTCGCAGTCCAAGCTGATCACCACGATGAAGGTGCCCCGGGAGATCTTCCCCATCGCGGTGGTCACCCGCGGCTTCGTGGACTACCTGCTCACCTGGCCGGTGCTGCTGCTGTTCGTGTTCTTCCTGGGCGGGCGCACCACGCTCATGGGCGTGCTGGTCTGGCTGCCGGCCGCGCTGGTGGTCCAGTACGCCTTCACCCTGGGCGTGACCTTCCTGCTGTCCTCGGTCAACGTGCTGGTGCGGGACGTGGAGCGGGTGGTGCGGATCCTGAACCGGATCCTGTTCTACGCCTCGGCCATCATCATCCCCTCGGGCATGGTGCTGGCCGCCGACTCCTCCTTCCCGGAGTGGTTCAAGTCGCTCTTCCAGCTCAACCCGCTGCTGGGGATCTTCAAGATGCACCACGCCGTCTGGTACCCGGCCGACGCGCCCGGCTTCGCCGCCCCCAGCGACGCCGGAGGGTTCGCACTGACCACGGCCCTCGTCGGTGCGTTCGCGTTCCTGGTTGTCGGATACTGGGTGTTCCGGCGCCTGGAGACGGCCGTCCTTAAGGAGTTGTGATGGCGGAGCCGATCATCGAGGCCGAGGACCTCGGCATCAGTTTCGCGGTGAACCGCCGGCGCAAGCGCAGCCTGCGCGAGATGTTCATCCACGGGACCAAGCGCGACCCCAACCCCACGGGGGCCGACTTCTGGCCGCTGCGCGGCGTCTCCTTCCAGGTCTCCGAGGGCGAGTGCGTCGGGATCGTCGGCAAGAACGGCACCGGCAAGTCCACGCTGCTCAAGATGATCGCCGGGGTGCTCATCCCGGACGAGGGGCACGTGCGGGTCCGGGGCCGGGTGGCGCCGCTGCTGGAGCTGCGGGCCGGCTTCAACGACCAGCTCACCGGGCGGGAGAACGTCTACCTGGTCGGGTCCCTGCACGGCATGGACACCGAGACCATCGACGCGCGCTTCGACGAGATCGTGGAGTTCGCCAACATCCGCGAGGGCTACATCGACATGCCCGTGCGGCACTACTCCAGCGGGATGAAGGTCCGCCTGGGCTTCGCGCTCATCTCGCAGCTGGAGCACCCGGTCATGCTGGTGGACGAGGTGCTGGCCGTGGGCGACAAGGCCTTCAAGAAGAAGTGCTACGAGGCCATCGAGCGGATGCTGGGCAACAACCGCACCATGGTCCTGGTCTCGCACAACGAGAACGACCTCAAGCGCTTCTGCGACCGCGGGCTCTACATCCGGGACGGCGCGCTGGCCATGGACGCCGACATCACCTCGGCGCTGGAGGCCTACAACGCCGACACCAAGGCCGAGGCCGAGGAGCGCAAGAAGGCCGCCGAGGAGCGCAAGCGCCGGCAGAAGGGCGGCGGAGAGGCCGCCTGAGGCGTGTCGGAGCTTGCCGCGGCCTCCCCGGGAGGGGAGGCTCGGCGGGTGACCTCCGCCGTGCTCACGCGGATCGCGCCCGTGCCGGCCGCCCTGGCCGCGGTCTGGTTCTCCGCGGGCGATGCCCGCGGTGCCCTGGCGGGCGCGGCCCTCCTGGCCGCGGTGCTGCTCTGCGAGCACCTGCGGACGGCGGCCGCCGCCGGGAGCCGGGACGCCCTCCAGGAGTGGCTGGCCGCGGTCCTGGGGCGGCTGGGCGAGTACGCGGTCTACGCCGGCCTGGCCGCGGGCGGCGCGGCCGCCGGCGACGCGGACGCCTGGACGTGGGCCGCCGGGGCGCTGATCGCCCTGGCGCTGCGCGACAGCGTGGCCGAGGGCGAGGCGCGCCGGGCCGTTCCGGCCCCCGGGCCGGTGCCCGACCCGCGTGCGGGCTCCCCGCTGGCGCGGCTGCCCGGCATGCCGACCGCCCGGGAGCCCGGCGACGCCGGCCTGACCGAGGAGCTGCTGGGCCCGGACCGCCGGAGCGCGCGCCCGCACGACCCGCACGGACCCGGGCGCCCCGCGCCCGCGCGGCGGACCGGGGCGGCGGCCGCGGCCCGTGCGGCGGCGGCCTTCCCGCGCCCGCTGCGGTTCGCGGTGATCGCCGCGGGCGCGCTGGCCGCCGACGCGCGCGTGACCTTCATCGCACTCATGGTGGGGTGCGCGATCGCGGTGACGGCCGCCCTGGTGGACCCCCGTCCGGGGCCGGGGCCGGGCGGCTAGCGTGGACGGCTTCCCCCCGCCCCCCGTGTCCACACGCGTCGACGTGCGGTTTCTGCGTGATGATGGTCACCTCGCGCGGCTGTTGGGGCGCCTGGCGGGCGGCGCGCNCCTCCCCGCCGCTGCCGCCCGCGGCCGCCGCGGCGCTGGTGACCGGTGTGCTGCTGGCGGCCGGTCTGGGGTCGGTGACAGGCATTACCCTGTTCGCACCGGTGGCCGCGCTCCTGCTGGCCGGGGCCGCCTCGGCGCACCCGCACGGCGGCCGCCACGACCCCCTCGCGGTCCCCCTCCTGCGGGGGGCCGAGTACCTGTACCTGCTCGCCCTGGGCACGGGCGGCGGCGTACCGGGTCCCCTGGTGTTCGTACTCTTGGTCGTGGTGGCCCTGCACCACTGCGGTACCGTCTGCCGGGCACGCCAGGGGGCCGGTCCGCCGGACCGGTCCGCGCGGGCGATGCTCGGCTGGGACGGGCGCATGCTGCTCGCCGCCGCGGGAGGCGCCCTGGGCTGGCTCCCGTTCGCCTTCGGCGCGCTCACCGGCTACCTGGCCGTGCTGCTCGCCTACGGGGCGGCGGCGCGCTGGGCCCGCACACCGGTGGCCGCCCCGGCGGACACCGGCGACGACCCGGGAGGCGCAGGCGCCTCCACGACCTAAGGAGGAACGCGCGTACATGCTCGGTATGGTTCTTGCGGCCGGAGCCGGCCGGAGGCTGCGCCCCTACACCGACACGCTCCCCAAGGCGCTGGTGCCGGTCGACGGCGAGACCACCATCATGGACATCTCGCTGCACAACCTGGCGGCGTCCGGACTGACCGACGTCGTGGTCGTCGTCGGCTACCGGTCCGAGGCGGTCGAGGAGCGCAAGGAGGCGCTGGAGCGCCGCCACGGCGTGAAGCTGACCCTGGTCCACAACGACAAGGCGGAGGAGTGGAACAACGCCTACTCCCTGTGGACCGCGCGTGAGTACTTCTCCGAAGGCGTCCTCCTGGTGAACGGCGACACGGTGCACCCGGTGAGCGTCGAGGAGACGCTACTGGCCGCGCGCGGACCGGAGCTGCTCCTGGCGGTGGACAACGCCAAAACGCTCGCCGACGAGGAGATGAAGGTGACCCTGGACGCCTCCGGGCACCTGGAGCGGATCACCAAGCAGATGGACCCGGCCTCGGCGGCCGGCGAGTACATCGGGGCCACCCTCATCGACGGCGCGGCCGCCGGCCGCCTGGCCGACGCCCTGAAGGCCACCTGGGAGCGCGACCCGCAGCTGTACTACGAGGACGGCTACCAGGAGATGGTCGGCCGCGGCGGCAAGATCGCCGTCGCCCCGATCGGCAGGGTCGACTGGGTCGAGGTCGACGACCACGACGACCTCGCGCGCGCCCGGGAGATCGCATGCCGCTACTAGCCCGGATGCTCCCGTCCCCGCTCACCATCGACGTGCGCCGGGGCGCCATCGCCTCCCTGGGGTCGGTCCTGTCCGACCGCCGCATCGCCGCCGAGGGCCGGATCGCCGTGGCGGTCGGCCCCGGCCAGGGCGAGCAGATCGCCGCGGACCTGGACATGCCCGACTGCGAGGTGTTCCAGGTCGAGGGGGGCAGCGTCGACACCGCCACCGAGCTGGGCAAGAAGCTGCGCTCGGGCGCCTATGAGGCGGTCGCCGGGATCGGCGGCGGCAAGACCATCGACGTGACCAAGTACGCCGCCTCCATGGCGGGGGTGCCGATGGTCGCCGTGGCCACCAACCTGGCCCACGACGGCATCTGCTCGCCCACCGCCTCCCTGGAGCACGAGAGCGGCAAGGGCACCTACGGGGTGTCCATGCCCATCGCGGTGGTCATCGACGTGGACTACGTGCGCGCGGCGCCGCAGCGGCTGGTCCGCTCCGGGGTGGGGGACGTGGTCTCCAACCTCTCGGCGATCGCCGACTGGGAGCTGGCCGGGCGCGAGCAGGGCGAGCCGGTGGACGGCATGGCCGTGACCTTCGCCCGGGTGGCCGCCGAGGCGGTGCTCTACCGCCCCGACTCGGTGGAGTCCGACGAGTTCCTCACCGTGCTGGCCGAGGCCCTGGTGCTGTCGGGCATGGCGATGTCGGTGGCCGGGTCCAGCCGCCCGGCCAGCGGCGGGTGCCACGAGATCCTGCACGCCGTCACCCACCTGTTCCCCGGGGTGAGCAACCACGGGGAGCTGGCCGGGATCGGCGCGCTGTTCGCGTACTTCCTGCGCACCCGGCACCTGGGCGAGGACGAGCGGCGGATGCGGGACATCCGCGCCTGCCTGGTCCGCCACGGGCTGCCCCTGACCCCCGGGGACGTGGGTCTGGACGAGGAGAAGTTCGCCCGCGCGGTCGCGCACGCCCCCGCCACCCGGCCGGGGCGCTACACCGTGCTGGAGCACCTGTCCCTGTCCGAGGACGAGATTCGGCGGAGCGTCGGTGAGTATGTCCAAACCGTCGGTCGCTGAGGTCCGCGCCGGGGGCCAGCCCGAAGGCGTCAAGGAGCGCGTCAACGAGGAGCACTGGGCCGGCCGCCTGTACATGCGCGACGTGTCCCCCTACGTCAGCACGGTCTTCGTGCGCATGGGCGTGCCGCCCAACCCCATCACCTACCTGATGATGGCCTTCGGCGTCCTGGCCGGCGCCGTGGTGGCCTTCGGGGGGCTGTGGGCCGCGCTGCTGGCCTTCGCCATGGTCCAGGTCTACCTGCTGCTCGACTGCGTCGACGGCGAGGTGGCGCGCTACACCGGCCGCACCAGCGTGGCCGGGATCTACCTGGACCGCATCGGCCACTACGTGTCCGAGATCGCCCTGCTCATCGGGCTGGGCGTGCGGGCGCAGGGGTCGTTCGAGGCCGGGGGCTGGGTCGTGGCCGGCATGGCCGCCGCCATCGGGGTGGCGCTGATCAAGGCCGAGACCGACAACGTGGTGGTGGCCCGGGCCAAGGCCGGGCTGCCGGAGCAGATCTCCCAGGAGGCCATGCGGCCCCGCTCGGCCGGGCTGAGCCTGGCCCGCAAGGCCGCCTCGGCGCTGCGCTTCCACCGCGTCATCCAGGCGGTGGAGCTGTCCCTGCTGCTGGTGGGCGCCGCCGTCGTGGACGCGGTCCGCGGCGACCTGGCCGCCACCCGGGTGCTGGTGGCGGTGTGCGTGGCGGTGGCCGTCCTGCAGACCGTGCTGCACCTGGTCAGCGTGCTGGCCTCGCGGCGCCTGGAGTAGTCGCGGGCGGCGCCCCGGCACGTCGGGCGCCGCCCCCTTCCCTGTGCGCGCGGGGGAAAACGATCCCTTATCTCTTCGTTATCGGGTTCGCGGGACGGTAATGTTCCGTCCACCCGCCGTCCACGCCTACGAACGGTTGCCATGAACCGACACGTGTCCGAGGAAGCGCCTCGTGAGACCACCGAAGGGTCTCTCGCGCCGGCGTCCAGCGGAGGTGCCGAGCGCTTGAAGATCTCGTGCGTCGTGCTGACCATGGGCAACCGCCCGGCGGAGCTGCGCCGCGCGGTCACCAGCGTGCTGGAGCAGCGCGGGGCCGACGTCGACGTGGTGGTCGTGGGCAACGGCGCGGACCTGCCCGAGCTGCCCGAGGGCGTGGCCACCCTGCGCCTGGCCGAGAACCTGGGCATCCCCGAGGGGCGCAACCAGGGGGCGGCCGCCACCGACGGCGACATCCTGCTCTTCCTCGACGACGACGGCTGGTACCGCTCGCCGGAGCTGTGCCGGCGCCTCGTCGACCGGTTCGCCGCCGATCCGGGGCTGGGGGCGCTCTCGTTCCGCATCGCCGACCCCGACGGCGGGCCGGACCAGCGCCGCCACGTGCCGCGGCTGCGCGCGGGCGATGCGCGCCGCTCCAGCCGGGTGACCACCTTCCTGGGCGGGGCGTGCGCGATCCGCCGCGCGGCCTTCGAGGCCGGCGGGGGGCTGCCCGGCGGGTTCTTCTACGCCCACGAGGAGACCGACCTGGCCTGGCGGATCCTGGACGCCGGCTACCACATCGAGTACGACGCCGAGTCGGTGATGTACCACCCGGCCACCGCGCCGACCCGGCACGCCGACTTCTACCGGCTCAACGCGCGCAACCGGGTCTGGCTGGCCCGGCGCAACCTGCCCTGGCCGCTGGCCGGGCTCTACCTGGCCAACTGGGTGGGCCTGACGGTGCTGCGGGAGCGCTCGGGTCCGGCGCTGCGCGCCTGGTTCCAGGGGTTCGCCGAGGGGTGGCGGACCGAGGCCGGCCCGCGCACCCCCATCTCCTGGGCGACGGCCTGGCGGATGGCCCGCGACGGCCGGCCGCCGATCCTCTAGGGGGCGCTCACCGCGCTCACAGCTCGGTCCACACGTCCTCGTAGTCCAGGCGGGGCAGCCGCGGGAACTCGTGCGGCCCGGCGGGCTCGCCGATGTTGACCGCCATGAAGGCGTGCAGCGCGGTGCCGGCGAAGAACTCGGCGTCCACCCCGGCGTGGTCGAAGCCGTTCATCGGGCCGGCGGCCAGCCCGGCCGCGCGCACGCCCAGGAGGAAGTAGCCGGCCTGCAGGTGCGCGTTGAGCTCGGCGGGGGCCCGGCGGCCCTCGGCGTCGGCGAAGACCTCGCGGACCATCCCGGCGCGGTCGGGGAAGAAGTCCTCGGCCCGCTCGTGGAAGTCGGCGTCGTAGGCGAGCACGGCGGTGAGCGGGGCGGCCCCGGTCTTGGCCCGGTTGCCCTCGGCCAGGTGCGGCAGCAGCCGCGCGCGGCCCTCGGCCGAGCGCAGCAGCAGCACCCGCAGGGGCTGGACGTTCATCGCCGTCGGCCCGTGCTTGACCAGGTCGTGCAGGGCGCGCAGCTTCTCCTCGGCCACGGGCCCGGGGCCGAAGGCGTTGGCCGAGCGGGCCTCGCGGAAGAGCAGGTCCTGAGCGTCCTTGGACAGGGCCAGCGGGTCGGCGCTCGCGGTCATGGGGTCTCCTCTCGTGCCGGGTCCGCGCACGATGTCCATGCATTTGCATGGAATCCGCGGACACCGGGGAAACCCCGCCCCCGCAGGGGCTATTCCGGCCCGGCGGCCGGTGTGGCGCACGCTACACCGGGGCGGGCGTGCGGCGCGGCAGGGTCCGCAGCCCCGGCTCGGCCCGGGCCCACTCCTCCAGCTGCCGGACGAACGCCTTGGCCTGCACGGGCCAGTGGTAGTGCTCCCGGGCGATCTCGTGGCCGGTCCGGGCGAACCGCGAGCGCAGCTGCGGGTCGCCGCGCAGCAGCAGCGCCGCCTCGGCGGCGGCGCGCGGGTCCCCGTGCGGGACCACCACCCCGCAGGCCCCCTCCGCCCGGCCGGAGACCAGCGCCTCGGCGGCCGGGGTGGGGGTGGTGATCACCGGCAGGCCGTGCGCCATGTACTCCACCACCTTGGTGGGCAGCGAGTGCCGGTAGTTGGGGGTGTCGTGCAGCAGGCTCACCCCGGCCATGGCCCCGCTGACCATGCGCAGCGCCCGGTCGTTGGGCACGAACCCGTACCAGCGCACCGCCCCCTCCTGCTGGGCCTCGCGCAGCAGCGGCCGCACCTTGGGGTCGGCGGCGCCGATCACGTCCACCCGCACCCCGTGCGGGCGCAGCATGCGTCCGGCCTCCACCAGCTCGCGGGCGCCCCGCGCCTCGGACAGGTGGCCCAGGTAGACGATGCGGTCGTGGCCGGGCTGGCGGGCCGGGCGCTCGGGCACCCAGGTGGTGTTGGGCACCACCGGGTGGTCGGCGGCGAACCGGGCCCGGTAGCCCTCCTCGGCCAGCACCAGGTGCATGCGCCGCTCGGCGCGGCGCTCGAAGGAGCGCACCAGCGGCGCCAGCGGCCGGCGCAGCGGCCGGGGCACCCACGGCTTGGTGAGCAGCGCGGCGGCCGCGTCCTCGTGCACGTCCCACACGGTGGCCGGGCGGCGGCGGGGCAGGGCCAGCAGCAGCTCGGGGTCGTGGAAGAGCAGCAGGTCGGCCTTTGGCGCGTGCTCGGCCAGGGCGGCCCGGGCGGCCCGCAGGGCGCGCAGCCGGCGCCGGCCCGCCGCGCGCGGCAGGTCCACCGCCTCCAGCTCGGGCCAGGGCGTCACCCCGCGCTCGCGGAAGGGAGCGGCGTAGGTGACCGAGTGGCCGGCCTCCAGCAGCGCGCGGACCTGCCGGTGCAGGATGCGCGCGTCCTCCGGGTGGTGGACCACGGTGGCCACGAGTGCGTGCATGAGCGCCTCCGCCTGATGCTCCATTTCCCGGGCCGGAGGAGAACCCGCCCGGGCGGGCGGCCGACCTTGTGGGGCCAACCTAGGCGCGGGCGGGAAACGGAGGGTGAATCCCGCGGTTACGCCCGGGGGTGGGGGCGATGAAGAAGCGGGGCCGCCCCCGGGTCCGGGGGCGGCCCCGCCGTGCGGGCGCGGGCCCTAGAGCACCTGCACGCCCTTGCGCTCGATCGGCGCGGTGGTGCGGCCCTGCGTCGGCACCTGCGGGTCCAGCCGGCGCAGCACGCCGCGGGTGTCCAGCAGCAGCCGGGCGTGCTCGGTGAGCAGCTTGGGCCGGTAGTCGGGGTGGTCGGTCAGCAGCACGGTCAGGTCGGCCTCGCGCAGCGCCTCCTCCAGGTCCAGGGCGCGCGGCACCGCGGAGCCGTTCACCGTCCACTCCTCCACGTAGGGGTCGTGGTAGGTGAGCGCGGCGCCCTTCTCGACCAGCTTGCGCGCCACCGGCCGGGCCGGCGACTCGCGCTGGTCGGCGATGCCGGCCTTGTAGGTGACGCCGAGCAGCAGCACGCGCGAGCGGGACAGCGCCAGCCCGGCGTCGTTGAGCAGCTCCTGGGCGCGCTGCATGACGTAGGAGGGCATGCGGGCGTTGATCTCCTGGGCCAGCTCCACGAACCGGAACGGGTAGCCCAGGGTCTTGACCTTGTAGGACAGGTAGTTGGGATCGATGGGGATGCAGTGCCCGCCGACGCCGGGGCCGGGGTAGAAGGCCTGGAAGCCGAACGGCTTGGTGGCGGCGCAGGCGATGGAGTCCCACAGGTCCACGCCCAGCTCCTGGCAGAACACCGCCATCTCGTTGACCAGGGCGATGTTGACGTGCCGGTAGGTGTTCTCCAGCAGCTTGGCCATCTCGGCCTCGCGGGTGCCGCGGGCGCGCACCACCTGGGAGACGAAGGCGCCGTAGAACCGGGCGGCCAGCTCGCCGCAGCGCTCGGTCATCCCGCCGACCACCTTGGGGGTGTTGGCCACCCCGAAGGCCGGGTTGCCGGGGTCGATGCGCTCGGGCGAGAAGGCCAGGTGGAAGTCGGCGCCGGCGACCAGGCCGGACTCCTCCAGCAGCGGCCGCAGCACCTCCTCGGTGGTGCCCGGGTAGGTGGTGGACTCCAGCACCACCAGGGTGCCCGGGCGCAGCCGCTCGGCGATCAGGCGCCCGGCCGAGGCGACGGCGCCCAGGTCGGGGCCGCCCTCGTCGGAGAGCGGGGTGGGCACGCAGACCACGATGGTCGAGGCGCGGCCCAGTACGTCGGGGTCGGCGGTGGCGGTGAAGCCCGCGCGCAGCATCTCGTCCACGTCCTCGGGGGACAGGTCGTCGATGTGCGAGGTGCCGGAGTTCAGACCGTCGACGACCGCGGGGCTGACGTCGAAGCCGGTGACCGCCATGCCGGCCCGGACGGCCTCCTGGGCCAGCGGGAGGCCGACGTATCCGAGGCCGATGACGGCCAGATCCGTTGTCGGGGTAGCGGCGTCCACAGGGCCCCTCACCTTCTTGGAAGCGGTGCTCGAAAGCAGCGGTGGAAAATCGATGGGTCGGGCGGTGTGTCGGGGTACGGTGCTCGCTTGGACTAGGGGGTGTTTCTTGGGTCAGGCCCTACTGCGCGACGCCCAGGCACGGCCCTCGCTGCGTTCTCATCAGTCGACGGCGCACCCGGGCCGACTCCTTCTTCGGCCTTGCGATGACCGCACCTGGACGCCGCTCGCTACGGACCTGACCCAAGAAACACCCCCTAGACGCCCGAGCGTAGTTCCGGGAGGACGCCGCACGGGTGCGGCGGCCAGCTCCGGACATCTCGCCGATGGGTGCATATCCGCTCCCGCGGAGCGGTATATGCGCGCCGTTCCGTCGGTCCCGGCGCTCCGGTGCAGGCGTCCGTCCCTGCAGGTCCCACAGGTCCCACGACGGTCACCGGTGTCCGTTTCGGTGTCCGATTTCTGACTGTACGGCGGTTTTCCCTGGTGGGTCCGCCGGAATTCCGTTCCGCCCGGAGGAATTAACTCGGGCGTCACTCAGGATTCCTTTCCCGCCCACGTTTCACACGGGCCGAAGGTCCGTGAACGAGCGGTAGGCCGTCGAATACCGCTCGGCCGCCGCCGCCCATGTCCGGTCCCGGCCGACCGCCGCGCGGGCCCTTGCGCCCAGCCGGGCGCGCTCGCCGGCGTCGCCGGCCAGCGCCCCCAGCAGGTCCGCCAGCGCCCCGGCGTCCTCCGGCGGCACCAGCGCCCCGGCCCCGCCCGGCTCCACCAGCTCGCGCAGCGCCGGCAGGTCCGAGGCGACCACCGGCAGCCCCCCGGCCATCGCCTCCACCGGCTTGAGCGGGGTGACCAGGCGGCACACCCGCTCGTCGCGGCGGGGCACCGCGAACACGTCCAGCGCGGCGTGGTGGGCGCGCACCCGGTCGGCCCCGACCCGGCCGGTGAAGTGCGCCGCGCCCTCCAGCCCCGCCTCGGCGGCCCTGCGGCGCAGCGCCGGCAGCTCGGGGCCGTCGCCGACGATGAGCGCGTGCGCGTCGGTGCCGCGCCCGCGCAGCACCGCCACCGCCTCCAGCAGGGTGTCCAGCCCCTCGTACCCGTAGCAGCTGGTGGTGGTCCCGGCCACGAAGGCGTCCGGGGCGATGCCCAGCCCCCGGCGCACCGGGGCGCCGTCCGGCAGCGGCTCCAGGAACGCCTCGTCGACCGCGTTGGGCACCACCAGGATCCGCTCCTCGGGGACACCGCGGGCGGCGATGTCGGCGCGCATCGCCGCGCCCAGGGTCACCACCAGGTCGGCCCCCAGCATGCACGCCGTCTCCTGGGCCCGCTCGGCCTGGTAGAAGGCGTCCGCGGGCGAGCGCGAAGGGTCCCGGGACAGCCAGGACTCCTCCAGGAAGCCCCGCACCTCGTAGACGACCGGCAGGCCGCGGGCGCGCCCCAGCTCCAGGGCGAGCCGCCCGTTGCGGTGGTTGGAGGCCGCGTGCAGCACCTGCGGGTCCAGCCGGTCCGCCAGCGCCCCGGCCAGGCGCACCCCGGCCCGCAGCTCCGCGCCGGCGCCGGCCGGGGCCCGCCAGGGCACCAGCCGGTGGTAGGCCACCCCGTCCACCAGCACCCGCGGCCGGGCGTCGGGCACCCCGGCCGAGACCGGGTGGCCCACCCGGGTCGCCACGTGCGGCTCCCACCCCGCCCCCCGCTGCGCCACCGCGATCCGGTGCGTCCGCTGGGTGTAGCCGGCGTTGGTGTGCGGCAGGGCGTTGGTCACCAGGTGCAGCACCCTCCCCCCGATCTGTGCTGATCGCCCACCGTTCACCGCGCCGTCGCGCACCGTTCTCCGCCCCCGGGCTACGGTGAGCGAGGGCGGGCGGACCGGCTCCGACGCCGAGGGGCCGGCGGCCACCGCGCGCCCCGACAGCAGGGCCGAGCGGCGCTCCAGCGACGCCCGGCGGCGGCCCGGCGGCAGCGCCGCGGCCAGCTCGTCGGCGAGTGCGGTGTCCCGCACGGCCAGGGCGAAGGCGGCCATCCGCGCCGCGGTGCGCGGCGGCGCACCGGCGCAGGCGCGCCGGGCGGTGCGGGCGGCGCCCGCGGCGTCCCCGGCGTCGGCGCGGGCGTAGGCGCGGCCCAGCGGTCCGCCCCGCGCGGCGGCTCCGCGGACGGCCCGGCGGAGCGGGGAGGGGAGGACGCGCAGCGCCAGCAGCGGGGCCCGGGCGGGCTCCTCGCGCAGGTGGCGCCAGGCCAGGGTGGCGGCATAGGAGGCCGCTCTGAGGGTGTGCAACACGATCGGTAGGCAACCACGCGGCGGTGTCGGCGCGGTGACGCCCGGGCGTCCCGCGCGCGTCGCAGGAGGAAAACACGCCGGTCCCGCGCGGACCGGGTGGGGAGCGAGGGAAGAGGTCGATGGCATTCCTGCACATCGTGGGCGCGCGCCCGAACTTCGTGAAGGCGGCACCGGTGGTGGCCGCCCTTGACCGGCGCGGCCAGGCCCAGCAGGTGCTGCACACCGGCCAGCACTACGACGAGCGCATGTCCGCGGTGTTCTTCCGCGACCTGGGGCTGCCCCGCCCCGACGCCGACCTGGGGGTGGGGTCGGGCTCGCACGCCGAGCAGACCGCCGCGCTGATGACCGGGCTGGAGCGGGAGTTCATCCGCCGTTCACCCGAGACGGTCATCGTCTACGGGGACGTGAACTCCACCGTGGCCGCCGCGCTCACCGCGGCCAAGCTCGGCATCACCGTGGCGCACGTGGAGGCCGGCCTGCGCTCCTTCGACCGGACCATGCCCGAGGAGGTCAACCGGGTGGTGACCGACCGGCTCTCCGACGTGTGCCTGGCCACCAGCGCCGACGCGGTCGCCCACCTCGCCGACGAGGGGCTGCCGGTGGACAGCGTCCACCTGGTGGGCAACCCGATGATCGACACCCTGACGGCCAACCTCGACCGGTTCGACGCCGACGCGCTGCGTGCGCGCCACGGCCTGCCGCAGGACTACGTGGCGGCCACCCTGCACCGGCCCGCCAACGTCGACGACCCCGAGGCGGTCGCCGGGCTGGTCACCGCCGTGCACGGGGTCGCCGACCGGGTCGACGTGGTGATGCCGGTGCACCCGCGCGGCAAGGCCGCCTTCGACGCCGCCGGGCTCGGCTCCCACCCCCGGGTGCACCTGCTGGAGCCGCTGGGCTACATCGACTTCGTGGCGCTGGTGCGCGGCGCCCGCGCCGTGGTCACCGACTCGGGGGGCGTGCAGGAGGAGACCACTATCCTCTCAGTGCCCTGCCTGACGCTGCGCCCCAACACCGAGAGGCCGGTCACCATCACCCACGGCACCAACCGCCTGGTCTCCCGGGAGGAGTTCGCCGAGCTGCCGGCCCTGGTCGCCAAGGCGGTCGCCGGCGAGCCGGTCAACGGCGCCCCCGCCGGCGCCGTCCCGCCGCTGTGGGACGGCCGGGCCGGGGAGCGCATCGCCGACGTGCTGTCCACCGTGCAAGGTAGGAAGAACCCGTGAAACGGCGAGAACAGTCCCAGACCGAACAGCTGCGCCGCGCCCTGAGCGAGCGCGAGGCCCAGCTCCAGGAGGCCCAGGCCCGCCTGGCCGCGCTGGAGGGCTCCACCTCGCTCCAGGTGGGCCGGGCGCTGACCTCCGCGGCCAAGCGCCCCGGCCGCGGCCTGGTGCGGCTNCCCCCCCCCCGGCCCCCCGCCCGCCGCAGGCCCGACCCGGTGCGCTCCTATGAGACCGAGCGCGAGGAGGCGCGGCTGCTCAGCGGCGCCCCCGGCGCGCCCGACGGGCGCCTGGCGGTGGCCGGGGTGCTCTCCGCCGAGGCCGCCGAGGCGGTGCGGCCCTACGTGCGGGTGGTCCCGCTGCTGCCGCACGACGCCCAGCCGGTCTTCGAGTCGGTCGACGTGGACGCGGTGCTGGTGAGCGCCTCGGCCGCGGCGCCGGGCGGGTGCGGCCCCTGGGCGCACACCGGGGACCCGGCCGCCGCCGACCGCACCCGCGCCCTGGCCTGGGTGCTGGAGGCGGCCGCGGCGCGCGGCGTGCCCACCGTGCTGCTGGCCGACGCCCCCGCCCCGCCCGCCCTGGCCCGGCTCGGCTTCGACCTGGTGCACGAGGGCGGCGCCGGGGTGCCGCTGCACCGGTTCAACCCGATCGCCGCCGACCCCGAGCGCTCCGCCGAGCCGGTGCGCCTGGCCGGGCCCCGCCCGGCCGGCGCGGCCGCCCGCCGGGTGCTCGGCGCGCTGGCCGAGGACGGGCTGCGCCCGGCCGAGGCGGCCTGGCAGGACCTGCCCGAGGTGCTGCGCTCCAGCTCGCTGGTGGTCGTGGAGGACGCCGGGGCCGCCGACCGCGCGCTGGCCTGCGGGGCCCGGGCCCTGCTGGTGGGCCGGCCCGGCGACGGCCCGGAGCGGGCGGCCGCGGTGCCGCCCGGCCCCGCCGGCGCCGATTCCGCCGCCCGCGAGCTGGAGCGGCTGCGCGCCGCCGGGCCCCTGCCGCCCGAGGAGGTGCGGGCGGTGCTGCGCTCGGTCTTCCTCACCGACGCCGTACCGGTCCGGCTGGCCGAGGTGTTCGGCCGGCTGGACTTCGCCCCCGGCTCGGCGGGCGCCTCGGCGGTGCTGGCCGGGCGCCGCGCCGCGGTGCTGGCCGCGCCCGCCGACGACACCGCCGCCCTGGCCCTCGCCGACGACCTGCTCAACCAGGACCTGGCCCCGGCCGAGGCGGTGGTGCCCGCCGAGGCGGCGCACCTGGCCGGGGTGGAGCGGCTGCGCTCCTTCGGGGTGCCGGTGCGCACCGCCGAGGGGGTGCCCGCCGACGGCCCCGGGCACCTGCGCTGGGCGGCGCTGGCCCGGGCCGCCTCGGCGCCCTGGGCGGTGCTGTGGCGGGAGGCCGGCGGGCCGGCGCTCCTGGCCGACCTGCTGTGCGCCGCCGAGTGCTCGGGGGCCGACGCGGTGGGCGCGGCCACCGTCCCCGGGGGCGGGGACGGCGCATGGGAGGCGGCCACCGCCGACCAGGACTACGTGTTCGTCGGCGCGGTCCGGCCCGACCTGGCCCGCACCGAGCTGGCCGGACGGGGCCTGGACCCGGGGCTGTGGAACCGGCACGGGGCCCGGCTGCTGGCGCTGGGGCCGCACCGCCGGGCGGGGGAGGCGGCCGGGGCCCCACAGGCGCGCAGCGCTCCCGGCGCGCCCTGAGCGTGCCCCGGGTGGAATCGGACGTTCCGCGGCGGCGGGCCCGCCGCCGCGGCCGTGAAAGGGAAGACGTGGACGACAATCGGCAAGGCCCCGAGGATCCGGGGCGCGGGCTGCGGGCCCTGGTGTACGGCGACGTCGACATGAACATCATGGACGGCTCCGCGGTGTGGGCGCAGTCCATGGTGCAGGCGCTGGCCGCCGCGGGGTGCGCGCCCACGCTGCTCCTCAAGGCCGAGGTCTCCACCGACCGGCTGACGGCGCCGCTGGAGCGCGACCCGGCGGTGGCCCTCCGCCGCCCCTACGAGGAGCGGCTCCTGGACGGCCTGGGGCCGCGCGGGCTCACCCCCGAGCAGGCGGTGGAGCTCATGGAGCGGCTGGACGCCCGGGAGCGCTTCGACCTGGTGGTGGTGCGCGGGCGCCGGCTGGCGGTGCTCGCCGCGCAGAGCGAGCGGCTCTCGGGGCGGCTGTGGACCTACCTGACCGATGTGCCGCAGAGCGTGCCCGAGCTCACCGCCGGCGCGGTCTCCGAGCTCACCGACATCGCCGTGGCCTCCCGGTTCCTGCTGTGCCAGACCGAGGAGCTGCGCGGCTTCCTGGAGGGCGCGGTGCCGGCCGCCTGCGGCAAGAGCGTGCTCTTCCCGCCGGTGGTGGTGCTGGAGCAGGACGCGCCCCGGGCGCGGCCGGCCGCCGCCCTGGACGGGCCGCTCCGCCTGGTCTACACCGGCAAGTTCGCGCCGCGCTGGAACACGCTGGAGATGGCCGGGCTGCCCGCGGCGCTGGCCGAGCGCGGCGTCCCCGCCGAGCTGCACATGGTCGGCGACAAGGTGCACCGGGACTCCCCGGAGTGGGCCCGCCGCATGTCCAAGGCGCTGGAGGGCACCGAGGGGCTGGTGGCGCACGGCGGGGTGCCCCGCGCCGAGGCGCTGCGCCTGGCGGCCGACTGCCACGTCGGGCTGTCCTGGCGCGACGAGGAGATGGACGCCAGCCTGGAGCTGTCCACCAAGGTCCTGGAGATGGGGGCGCTCGGGCTCCCGGTGGTGCTCAACCGCACCCCGATGCACGAGGCGCTGCTCGGTGAGGACTACCCGCTGTTCGCCGAGCCGGGCGCGGACGCCGAGGAGGTCGCCGACGCCCTGGCCCTGGCCGCCGACCCCGCGCTGCGCGCCGAGGCCGCCGAGCGGTGCCGGGCCGCGGCCGCCCGCTTCACCCTGGAGCGCGCCGCCGAGCGGCTCGGGTCCCTCCTGGAGGCCGCCTGCCCGGGCGGCCCCGAGGGCACCGACCCGCGCCGCCCGCTCAAGGTGGTCATCGCCGGGCACGACCTGAAGTTCTTCACCCGGCTGGCCGAGCACCTGACCTCGCTGCCCGGCCTGGACGTGCGCCTGGACGAGTGGGAGTCGCTGCGCGCCCACGACCAGTACCGCAGCCGGGAGCTGGCGTCCTGGGCGGACGTGGTGATCTGCGAGTGGTGCGGCCCCAACGCGCTGTTCTACGCCGAGCACAAGCGCCCGGGCCAGCGGCTGCTGGTGCGGCTGCACCGGTTCGAGCTCTACGCCGAGTGGCCGCGCAAGCTGGACATCGAGAAGGTGGACGCGGTGATCTGCGTCAGCCCCTACTACGCCCGGCTGACGCGGGAGCTGGCCGGGTGGCCGGCCGACAAGGTGGTCGTGCTGCCCAACTGGGTCGACACCGAGCAGCTGGACCGGCCCAAACTGCCCGGCGCCGAGTACACGCTGGGCATGATCGGCATCGCGCCCTCCCGCAAGCGGATCGACCGCGGCCTGGAGGTGCTGCGCGAGCTGCGCCGCCGGGACCGGCGGTTCACCCTGGCGGTCAAGTCCAAGCAGCCCTGGGACTACTGGTGGATCTGGAACCGGCCCGAGGAGCGCGAGTACTACGAGCGCGCCTACCGGGAGCTGCGCCGGGACCCGCTGCTGGCCGAGGGGGTGGTGTTCGACCCGTTCGGCCCGGACGTGGCCGCCTGGCTGCGCAGGATCGGCTTCACGCTGTCCACCAGCGACGACGAGAGCTTCCACCTGGCGCCGGCCGAGTGCGCCGCCTCCGGCGGGGTGCCGGCGGTGCTGACCTGGCCGGGCGCGGACACCATCTACTCGCGCCGGTGGCTGCACGAGGACCCGGCGGCGATGGCCGAGGCGATCCACGCCACCGTGGCCGAGGGGCGCTTCGACGCGGCGCGGCGCGCGGCCCGGGCCGAGATCCGGGAGAACTACGCGCTGGACAAGGTGTGCCGGATGTGGACCGGCCTGATCGTCAAGGGCGCGGTCCCCGAGCCGGTCGTCCTGGACCGGCCGGTCCCGGCGTGAGGACGGCAGCGTGACGACGGCGCTGTGACGACAACACCGTGACGACGGCGCAGGGCCCGCACCCCCCCAGGGGGTGCGGGCCCTCGGCGTTCCGGGTGCGGCCCGGGTCAGCCGCAGTCGACCTTGGCGTCGGCGGCGCTCTTGGAGTCGACATCGACACCGCCCGGGCCGTCGCCCCCGCCTCCGCCGGAGGAGGCCTTGAAGCCGTCCCAGTCCTGGGAGACGATCACCTGCACCGTCTCGCCGAGGGCGGGGTTCTCCTCGGTGGCGGCGTTGGTGAACGTCTCGGCGACCGCCTCGGCGGCGGCCTTCTGGCCGGACCCGTAGTAGACGGTGGTCTGCGGGGGCACCTGCCCGGTGGGGTTGCCCGTGCCGGCGGGCTGGAAGCCTCGGGTGGTCAGCCCGGTGGAGACCTCGTCGGCCAGTCCGGGGATGCCGGTGCCGTTGAGCACCTCCACCGAGACCTCGGAGGGGTCGGCCTCCTCCTTCTCGCCGCCCCCGCCGGAGCCGCCCTCCTCCTCGTCGGGGTCCCCGCTGATCTCGTCGGCGGCGACCTGCTTCCACAGCTCGGTGGCCTTGGGCTCGGACCAGATGACGCGGTTGGGGTCGGCCGGGTGGGGGCCGTTGGGCACGGTGATGAACTGGACGTCGCCCAGGTCCACCTCGCGCATGGCCACCGCGATGTCGCCCATGGTGGACACGGTCAGACCGTCGTCGGTGGTCAGCGACTCGGCGACCGACCCCATGAAGCTGTTGACGGTGGTCGGGCTGGAGAGCGTGTCACCGCTCATCACCTCTTTGAGCATGGCGCCCATGAAGTCCTGCTGGCGGTCGATGCGCGCCAGGTCGCTGCCGTCGCCCTGGCCCTTGCGGGAGCGCACGTAGCCCAGCGCCTCCTCGCCGTCGAGCGTCTGCTCGCCGGCCTCGAGGTTCAGGTTCCCGGCCTTCTTGTCCCGGACCGGCTCGGGGATGCACATGGTGACCCCGCCCACGGCGTCCACCATGTCCTTGAAGCCGACGAAGTCGAGGCTGACGAAGTGGTCGATGTGCACGTCGGTCAGGTCCTCGACGGTCTTCCACAGGCACTGGACGCCGCCGCTGTTCATGGCCTCGCCGATCATGGCCGTGTGCGCCTGCTGGCCGGGCTTGTCGCCCTTGGGCTCGCAGGCGGGCATGTCGACGATGGAGTCCCGCGGGATGTTGACCAGCGTGGCGGTCTCCTTCTCCGGGGAGATGTGCGCGACGGCGAGCACGTCCGGGCGCTCCCCCTCGGCGTCGCCGTAATCGGCGTTGTCACCGCTGCGCACGTCGGAGCCGATGATCATGATGTTCATGACCCCGTCGACGCGGGTGGGGCGGTCGCCCCACTCGTCGAAGTCGATCTCCTCCTGGCTGATCTTGTTGTAGATGTTGAAGTAGACGCCGTAGCCGGCCAGCAGGCTGCAGATGACCAGCCCGGTGGAGACCATGGCGATGATGCGGGCGGGCGAGGCGGCCCGCCGGGCCGCGGCGTGACCCCGCGTGGAGCCGCGTGAGGAGGGGCGTTTTCTCGGCATCGGGAACCAATGACTAGACGTCAGGACAGAGGCCTGATGCCGCCCGAGGGCGCGGGGGTGCCGGGCGGTGCGCCGACGAGGGCCGTGGCGCGCTCCATATCAAGCCGTGATTGCAGGTTAGCCGAATCGATACTCGGGGTGAGGACGAGCGGCACGGCGCGGGAGAGGGGGGCGAGGAGCCGCGACAGGTCGGTTCCCAGTGCCCCCAGGGGCTCCCGTGCCGAGGTGATGATAGCCACACGGTCGCCGTCGGTCAGCTCCCAGGTCCGCGCCAGCGCGCGGGCGGCCCCGGTCAGCTCGGCCGCGGTGAACGTCCGGCCGCCGGACTCCAGGGCCGGGCGGCCGGGATCGGCCGCGGCGGGGACCGGCGTGTGGTGGTCACCGTACCCGCGCACCTCGTCGGCGTAGTCCAGGGCGGCCGGGGGGCAGTCCGGCAGCGGCGCCCCCAGGGGGTGCAGGGAGGCGGCGACCGCCTCCCGCGCGCCGCCGTCCAGTGCGGCCCCGATCCGGTCGGCGTCGGCCACCGCGATGTCGGCGTCCGGGACCGTGCCGGCGTCGGCGGGCAGTACCGGGACGGCCCCCACCGACCAGCACGCCACCAGCCAGGCCAGGCTCTGCCAGTGCACCGGCAGGGCCAGGGCCACGCGCTCGCCGGGGACCGTGCCGAACCCGTCGGCCAGCATGTTGGCGGTCTTGGCGACCCAGTTGCCGAAGGTGGCGCCGGACAGCTCCACACGCCCGCCGGCGGGGCCGTCGTAGGCGGTCACGAAGGGGCGCGCCGGGTCGCGGGCGAGGGCGTCGCGCCACAGCTGGGCAGGGGTGTCCGCGGGCACAGGAGGGTCCTCCGCTGGTTCGGCGTCCCCGCCGGGGCGGGCTGGGGGAGGGCGGGGCCGGACACATGCTACTGGCCCGTCGGCCCATGATCACGCCGGGGCGCGCGCGGACGTGGGCTACCGTCGCAGTGGTGCACCGACGACCCCCGGGAGGACCGCAGCCGTGCCCGAGCCCCGCCCCCTGAGCGACGCCGATCCGCGCCGGATCGGGCGCTACCGGATCATCGGCCGCCTCGGAGAGGGCGGCCAGGGCACCGTCTACCTGGGCGAGGCGCCCGACGGCGCCCGCGCGGCGGTCAAGACGCTGGGCGCCCGCTCCCTGGAGGACCCCTCGATGCGCGAGCGCTTCACCCGCGAGGCCGAGGCGGCCCGCCGGGTGGCGTCGTTCTGCACCGCGGCGGTGCTCGACGCCGACTTCGCGGCCGAGCCGCCCTACATCGCCAGCGAGTACGTGGACGGGCCGTCGCTGGCCCAGGCGGTGCGCGAGGGCGGGCCGCTGTCCGGCGGCGACCTGGAGCGGCTGGCGGTCAACACCGCGACCGCGCTGGTGGCGGTGCACGAGGCGGGGATCGTCCACCGGGACCTCAAGCCCGAGAACGTCCTGCTGGGGCAGGGCGGGGCGCGGGTCATCGACTTCGGGGTGGCGCAGGTGCCGCTGGCCGACGGGCGGCGCACCGCCACCGCGATCGGCACCCCGGCGTTCATGGCCCCCGAGCAGGTCTCCGGGGCCGTGGTGGGGCCGGCCGCCGACGTGTACGCCTGGGGCGCGGTCACCGCCTTCGCCGCGACCGGCAGGGCGCCCTTCCGGGGGGACACCGTGCCCGAGGTGCTCCACCGGGTGCTGCACGGCGCGCCCGACGTGGAGGGGGTCCCCGAGCGGCTGCGACCCCTGGTGGAGGCGGCCCTGGCCAAGGAGCCGGAGCGGCGCCCGGGCTCCGAGGACCTGCTGATGGCGCTGCTGGGCCGCAGGCCCGCCGCGCCCGCGGCGGGCGCCACCGCGCCGCTCGCCGGGGGCGCCGGGACCACCGCACTGCTTCCCGAGGAGCCCCGGGAAGGCGAGCACCGGGGCCGGCGGCGCACCGGCCCGTGGATCGCCGCGGCGGCCGGGGGCGTCCTCGCCCTGGCCGCGTTGGCCCTGGTGTCGGCCATGGCCGCCGGCCTGCTGCCGCTGCCCGGCGGGGCCCCGAGCGCGTCCGAGGAGACCCCCGACGCCGCCGGGTCGGGCACGCCGGAAGGCTCCCCGGAGTCCTCGCCGGAGCCGTCGCCGGAGCCCAGTGCGGAACCGTCCCCCACGCCGACCGGACCGTCGTCGGCACCGGTGCCGGCCCCGGTGTTCACCGCGGACTTCGAGGGCGACTGGCAGGGCAACGCCGGAGTGGACCTGTGGGAGATGCAGATCGACGAGGGCGAGCGCACGGCGGTCCTGGAGAGTGCCGAGGACGGCGACTGCTACCGGGAACTGACCCTGGTGCGCGGGTGGCAGGACCCCGCCGAGGGGTTCGTGGCCGAGGTCACCGAAGTCGGCGAGGGCGAGGAGGGGGAGTGCGCCGCCGCCACCGGCGGGGCGACCCGCCTCACTCTGGAGGACGAGGTCCTCACGGTCACCACCGACGGCCCCGACTCGACCGAGGGCGACCTGCTCATGCGCCGTGAGGAGTAGTCCCTCTCCTTCGTTCCGCCCAGCGGGGCGGAATCGGCCTGTGCGGCCTTCAGTGGCACAGTAACCTCCATGCCCCGCAATCCCGGCCGCCTGTTCGCCCGTGCCACGGTGCTGCCCGCCTTCGCCCTGGCGGGGTGGTTGCTGGTGGCCTTCCCGCTGCTGCTGATCGGATGGTTCACCCCTCTCGCGGGGCTGGCCGCCGGGGTCCCCGCCGTCGCCCTGGCCTCCTACGCGGCCGTGCGCTGGACGCCGGACCCGCAGGGGGAGCCGCCGCCCTGGTGGCCCGTGGCCGCGACACTGCTCGTCGCGGCGGCCTTCACGGCCGTGCAGCTCGCCTACCACGCCGAGGCGCTGGTGATCCGCCGCGACCCCGCCTCCTATGCCCAGTACACGATCTGGATCGCGCAGCACGGATCGCTGCCGATCCCGCAGGGCCGTGAGCTCATCGCCGGGGACGACCCCGGGCTGAGCTACGGCAGCCTCGCCTACTACGAGGTGGGCGAGGAGATCTGGCCGCAGTTCCTGGCCGGGGCGCCGCTGCTGTACGCGGTCGGTCTCTGGATCGCCGGCCCGGCCGGCATGGTGCTGGTCCCGCCGGTCGTCGGCGGGCTGGCCGTGCTGGCCTTCGGCGGGCTGGCGGCCCGCCTGGCGGGCGCGCGCTGGGCGCCCCTGGCCGCGCTGGTGCTGGCCCTGGCGCTGCCCGAGCAGTGGGCGAGCCGTTCCACCTACAGCGAACCGGTGGCCCAGCTGCTGATGCTGGGGGCGCTGGCGGTGGCGGTGGACGCCCTGGCCGAGCGGGTGCCGCTGCGCGGCCGGTGGGGGCGGCCGCACCTGCTGGCGGGCGCCGCCGGACTGATGTTCGGGCTGGGCCTGGTCGTGCGCATCGACATGCTGCGCGACGCCCTGCCGGTGGTGGCCGTGGCCGGCCTGCTGCTGCTCGCCCGGCGCGGGCAGGCGGTCCCGCTGGCGCTCGGGCTGGCGGTGGGCACCGGGTACGGCCTGGTGGCCGGGTTCGGGCTGTCCCGCCCCTACCTGGACCACCTGTCGGCCTCGCTGGACCCGCTGCTGCTGATCTGCGCGGCGGTGGCGGCCGCCACCGCGGTGGCCGCGGCCCTGCTGTGGAGGCACGGGGGGCCGCGCACCGACCGGCCGCCGTGGCTGCCGACCGCCGCCGCGGTGCTGGTGGGCCTGGTGGCGGTCGGGCTGGCGCTGCGCCCGCTGCTGTGGCCCGAGTACGGGCACGGGGACGAGGCCACCGCCTCCTTCGTCGGCCAGCTGCAGCGGCTGGAGGGCCTGGAGTACGACCCGGACCGCAACTACGAGGACATGAGCCTGTACTGGGTGGGCTGGTACCTGGGGCTGGGCACGGTGCTGTTCGGGGTGCTCGGGGCCTGCCTGCTCACCCGCAGGGTGCTCCAGCGGCGCGAGCCGCACTGGGTGCTGCCGCTGGCGGTGGCGGCCTGGTCGGTGGCGGCCACGCTGGCCCGGCCGGCGATCACCCCCGACCACCCGTGGGCGTCCCGGCGGCTGGTGGTGCTCGTGCTCCCGGCGTTCGTGCTGCTGGCCGTGTGGTTCCTGGCCTGGGCCGGGCGCCGGGTGGAGGAGCTGTCCCGGACGGGGGCGGGCTCCGGCGGGCGGGCGGTGGTGCCCGTGGTGGCCGCGGCGGGCGCGGCGGCAATGCTCGTCCCGACCGCCGCCACCGCCGCGCGCGGCCTGGACTACCGCTCCGACGCCGGCACGGTCCGGGCGGCCGAGCGGTTGTGCGCCGCGATCCCCGACGACGCGAGCGTGGTGCTGGTCGACGGGGTCGGCCACTACTACGGGCAGCTGATCCGGGGGATGTGCGACGTGCCGGTGGCCGCGGCGGCCGACGGGGCGGCCGTGGTGCGGGCCGCGGAAGGCATCGACGCGCGCGGGCGCACCCCCGTCCTGGCGGCGGAGAAGGAGGGGCCGCTGCGCGCCCACGCGCCGCCCGGCGCGCGGATCGAGCACCCCTTCCATGTGCGCGCCGACCAGGACCCGAGCACCCTGATGGAGCCGCCGTCGGGGCCGTGGGCCTTCCACGGCGACGTGTGGGTGGCGGTGCTCCCCGACGAACTGCCGCCCGCCCGAGGGGAGGGCCGGTGAACGAGGACGGAAAGAGCCCGGTGGAACCAGTGGAACAGCGGCCCGCGGAGCAGGGGGCCCAGGAGCAAGGGGCCCCGACCCCCGATGTGAGCATCGTGCTGCCCTGCTACAACGAGGAGACCCATGTGGTGGCGGAGGTGGAGCGCATCTGCGCCGCCATGGACGCCTCGGGCTACACCTACGAGCTGCTGGCCTTCGACGACGCCTCCGGCGACGGCACGCTCGCGCAGCTGCGCGAGGCCGAGCGGCGCCTGCCCTGCCTGGAGGTGATCGCCTTCGGGCACAACGGCGGGGCCGGGACGGTGCGCCGGATCGGCAGCCGGCGCGCCCGCGGCGAGATCGTGGTGTGGACCGACGCCGACATGACCTACCCGAACGAGCGCATCCCCGAGCTGGTCCGGACGGTGCTGGAGGACCCGGCGGTCGACCAGGCGGTGGGGGCGCGGCGGCAGGAGGCGGGCTCGCACCGGCTGCTGCGGATCCCCGCCAAGTGGGCCATCCGCAAGATCGCCGAGCGCCTGACCAACACCCGCATCCCCGACCTGAACTCCGGGCTGCGGGCGTTCCGCCGGAAGGTGGCGCTGCCCTACCTGCGGCTGCTGCCGCCGGGGTTCTCCTGCGTCACCACCATCACCCTGGCGTTCCTGTCCAACCAGCACCGGATCGTCTACGTGCCGATCGACTACGCCAAGCGGTCGGGGGACTCCAAGTTCCACTTCGTGCGCGACGCCTACCGGTACATCCTGCAGGTGCTGCGGATGGTCATGTACTTCAACCCGCTCAAGGTGCTGATGCCCCCGGCGCTGTGGCTGCTGGGGATCGGCACCGCCAAGTTCGTCTTCGACCAGGTGCGCAACCCGCTCTACATCCCCAACAACACGGTGATGCTGCTGATGACGGGGCTGATCGTGGGGGCCATGGCGCTGCTGGCCGACCTGATCGTGCGCTCGCGCAACGGCGTGTAGGGGAGGGGCGCGTGCAGGTGACGCTGGTGGGCCCGGCCCACCCCTACAAGGGCGGCGGGGCCCGGCACACCACCGAGCTGGCCCGCCGGCTCGCGGCCGCCGGGCGCCGGGTGGTGCTGGAGTCGTGGCGGGCCCAGTACCCGGCGCTGCTCTACCCGGGGCGGCAGACGGTGGAGCAGGCCGAGGGGGAGCCGTTCGCGCCCACGGTGCGCGCGATGGCCTGGTACCGGCCGGACACCTGGTGGGCGGCGGGGCGGCGGGCCGCGGCGCGCGGCGGGCTCCTCGCGGTGGCGGTGCTCTCCCCGGTGCAGGTCCCGGCCTACCTGGTGCTGCTGGCGGCGGCGGGGCGCCGGGTGCGCACCGCGGTGGTCGCGCACAACGTGCTCCCGCACGAGCCGCGCCCCGGGGACCGGCCGCTGATGCGGGCGCTGCTGCGCCGGGCGGACACGGTGCTGGTGCACTCCGCGGAGCAGGCGTCGCTGGCGCGGCGCCTGGCGCCGGGGGCGGACGTGCGCGTGGCCGACCTGCCGCCGCACTTCCCCGATGCCCGCGCCCCGGCCGGGCGGGGCCCGGCCCCCTCCCGCCCGGAGGGCTTCCCCCACTACCTCTTCTTCGGCCTGGTGCGTCCCTACAAGGGGGTGGACGTGCTGCTCCGGGCGTTCGCGAAGGGGGCGCCGCCGTCCGCGCGCCTGACGGTGGCCGGCGAGTTCTGGACCGGCGCGGACGCCTACCGCGCCCTGGCGGCCGAGCTGGGGGTGGCCGACCGGGTGGAGCTACGCGAGGGGTACGTCCCGGCGGGGGAGGTCCCGGTGCTGCTGGACGCGGCCGACGTGCTGGTGCTGCCGTACCGGTCGGCGACCTCCACGCAGAACGTGCGGCTGGCCCACGAGCGCGGCCTGCCGGTGGTGGCGACCCGCGCCGGGGCGATGGCCGGGCAGGTCCGCGACGGCGTCGACGGCCTCCTGTGCGCGCCGGACGATCCGGACGACCTGGCGCGGGCGCTGGCGGCCTTCGCGTCTCCGGGCAGGGCCGAGCAGCTCCGCAAGGGCGTCCGCCCGGCCGACACGGACGCGCTATGGAAGGTCTACACAGAGCAGCTGACCGGTTCCCGGGAGAACGTGAGCGGGGACGGCTAGTAGTACTTCGTTAAGTTCCTGGTTTCTCTTTTCCCTGCCCGGTTCCGCCGTCCGCCCGGTTTGCCTGGTTCTCTCGTTGATCTCGGGAAAAACGACCCTTCCCGCCCGTTTTTAGGGTCGTTTTTCCCGAGATCAACGCGGAGCGCCCGGCGGCCTGCGGGCCAGCCGGGGCCGGTGAGCGGGGTGCCGGCCGCGTGGTCGTTGCCGCTGCTGGCGGACCGCGAGGGGCTTGGCGGACGGCAGCGCTGTGGGGCACGCCGCGTGGACGGCGGAACCGGGCAGGGAAAAGAGAAACCAGGAACCTAACGAAGTACTACTAGTATCGCCGCATGGAAGATGCGCATGCCCGGCGGAGGGAGTTCGTTCCCGAGGGGGAGCTGGGGCGTTCTTCCGCCCGAGTGCCGAGCATCGATCTCGACCGCCTCAGGAGCGAGATGGACGAGGTCCTTGAGGCAGGACTATTCGAACACCTCGATCGCGCATCGCGCCGCGCCGCTTCGAGCGATCCGAGCGTCGCTGGTGATTAAAGTTGCGCCGAGGACCTCAGCCAGCGCGACGTAAGTGGCGTCGCAAGCGGACAGGTTCGCGTGGAGCACCTTGATCCGCGGCCACAATGGAGCGGTCTCGTACCGGTCGATGGGGAGTGCCTGGTAATGCGCCATCGCGGCCTCCGCCTGTGGTTCGGAGAGCTTCCGTCCCCGGACCAGGCCGAGAAGTGCCGACATGACTTCGGTGTCCACCAGGTAGGGCGCGGCCGCCTCCTCTTCCTGTGCCGCTCGGGACTTCACCCCCTCGCCCACGGGGCCCTTGATCGCCAGCATCTCCACGAGGGCCGAATTGTCGAGAACGATCACCGCTGGCCTCGTGCTTCATCGATGACGTCGAGGACGTCCTTGACACTGAGATCGGCATCGGCGGTCCAGCGCGCCCTCTCGACGGCCTCGGCGAGCGTCGGCTTCGCGGCTTCGCGTGTGAGGATGCTGCGGACGTAGGCCTGCAGGGACTTGCCGTCCCGAGCCGCTCGGGTCTTGAGCTCCCTCACGGTCTCTTCGGGCATATCGCGGATGGTGAGCGCAGTCATGCCTGCATTGTACATTCAGTGCCTGCAAAGTGCAGTCAAATTGTGGTGGCCGCTCGTCCCGCCCACCCCGCAAGGCCTGCCGCCATCAGGTCCGCCGCCGTCATCACCAATCGGGACAGGGCCGCGACCACCAGGGCCGCGCCAGGGGAAAGGACCGGGGACAGCGCCACCACCAGCACCAGCTCGCGCACGCCGACGCCCGCCGGGGCGATGACGAACAGCACGCCGAGCGTCCAGGCGAGCGCGTAGGCCCCGGCCGCGACCGGCAGGGCGCGCCATCCGGCCCCGTCCGCCCCCGCCGCCAGGGCGCCGATGTGCAGGGACAGCGGGATCCACGCCGCCAGCGTCCACCCCAGCGCCGCGGCGGTGGCGCGGCCGTCGACGTGCACCTCCAAGGGGCGCTTCAGCAGCCGCATCGCCGTGCCCAGCACCGCCTCCACCACCCGGGGGTAAAGTCCGGCCAGTAGCACCGGGGCCAGCAGCAGCACCCACCACCAGCGCCGGGTCGNCCCCCCCCCCCCGCCAGGTTCGCCGCCAGGGTCACTGCCACGGCCTGCACGGTGGCCGCCGCCCCGCGGTGGCGGGGCACATCGTGGTCGCGGGCCAGCTCCACCTGGGCGGCGAACGCCCACACCGACCCCGGAAGGTACTTGCCGAGCTGGCCGACGAACATCGCCCGCGCCGCCGTGGCCGCCGGCAGCGGTGACCCGAGCCCGGCCAGCAGCGACCGCCAGGCCATCATCTGGCCGCCGAGCGCGGCCAGGGCGCCGGCCAGGGAGGCCGGCAGCGTCCACGGGGGCAGCGCTGCGAGCGCGTCGCGCGCCTCGTCCCACCGGTCGGCCAGTGCGAGGGCGGCGAACACCAGCGCGGCGGCGAGGACGGCCAGGCGCACCCTGCGGTCGGAGCGCACGCGGGCGAGGAGGCTGGGCACGGGGCCAGCGTAGTGGGCGGCTCACTCCAGCTCGGTCCGCGACGTCACCTCGCGCGAGAGCAGGATGACCTTCTCCCGCTCGGCGGCGGTGAGCACGGTGAGGAACTGGCTGCCGTTCTTGATGACGTACCCCTCGACCTCCCGGTCGCCCAGTGCGATCCGCTCCCGGGGCACCCACACCTCGTCGCTGATCGCCGAGGCGGCCAGCACCGCGGCCAGGGACAGCAGCCCCACGCGGGCCACGAGCGGGCGGAACAGGTCGCGGGAGGGGCCGTCCCGCAGGTCGACGGCGACCAGCACGGCGAGCCAGACCAGGGCGGCGGCCAGCGCGGCCCAGGCGGCGAAGGCCGCGACCGCCGCCGCGAAGACCGCGGCCAGCGCCGCCACCACCAGCAGCGAGGAGGGGGAGGGGCGGCCTTCGCGCAGGTGGCGCAGGTGCCCGGCGGCCGTCAGCGGCACCAGGGCCGCCAGCAGCCAGGCGGTCACCGGGCCGGCCCCCAGGAAGGTGCCGACCGCGATGGTCACCGCGTCGCCGAAGTCGACCGCGTCGGCCAGGCCGAAGGCGGTGCCCCAGTCGTAGTGGGCGACCGCCATCAGGCGCAGCAGGATGAACATGAACGCGGCCCCGGCGGCCGTGGTCCCGGTGGACCAGAGGGCGCCGGAGCCGCCGCCGGAGTCGGGGCCCTCGCTCATGCCGGGGGCGTTCCCCGGTCCGGGGCGCGGTTCCCCCAGTGGCCGGTATATTTCGAGATGCGAAAATAGAAAATCGCATTATGGACATTGTGCGGCGTGGTGCGGTACACACTCCCCATGCGCATCCGAATCTCCTGGAGCGGCGGCGACGTGAGTGCCGCCCTGAAGCCGACCCCTACCGCCGAGCTCCTCTGGGACGCCCTGCCGTTCTCGGGAACGGCCGCGACCTGGGGTGACGAGGTGTACTTCCCGATCCCGGTGGAGGCCGACCCGGAGCCGGGCGCCGCCGAGGTGGTCGAGCCGGGGGCGGTCTGCTACTGGCTCGCCGGCTCCGCCCTGGCCCTGCCGTTCGGCCCCACGCCGGTCTCCGCGGACGGCGAGTGCCGCCTGGCGAGCGCCGCCAACGTCATGGGCGCCCTCGACGGCGACCCGCGGGTCCTGGAGTCGGTCCGGGCGGGCGAGCGCGTCCGCGTGGAGCGCGCCGAGGAGGACTGAGCCCGGACGGAGCCCGGCCGGGGGCTCAGGCGCCGACCTCCTCCAGGAAGGACGTGATCGCCCCGGCGACGTCCTCCGGACGGGCGACGTGGGGGCCGTGCGCCGCCCGTTCGAGGGGGCGGGCCCGCAGCAGCGGCGCGGTCCGGGACAGCTCGGCGGCCGCGGCCGCGCGCACCACCTCCGGGTAGCGGGCGGGCGCCCCCGGGGGGCGGGGGACCGGGCCGGTGCTCACCAGCGCCAGCACCGGTACCAGGAGCCGGGCGTAGACGCGGTCCGGTGCGAACTCCGCGAAGGCCTCCAGGGCCGCCCGCACGGCGCGCGGCCCGGGCCGGGGCGCGCGCAGCCCGTCCGCCGCCACCGCGGACCGCGCCGCCGAGGCCGCCAGGGCCGACCCCGCCGTCCCCATGGCGCGCAGGCCCTCCAGCACGGCCGCGAACTCCTCGGCGCCCAGCGGGGTCCGGAACGCGGCCGCCTGCTCGGCGGAGTAGGCCCGCGCCAGGTCGACCTGGACGCCCGCCTCCTGCGGCCCCAGCCCCAGGGCGCCGGCGGCGTGCTCGGCCGTCGGCCAGGCGAGGCCGTCCACGTTCACCGCCCCGGCCAGGTCCGAGCGGCGGGCCGCGGCGCAGGCGGCCGCAGCGCCGCCCAGGCCGTACCCGGCCACCAGCGGCCGGTCGGCGTCCAGGTGGCCGATCAGGCGGATCAGGTCGTCCACGAACCCGTCCAGCGACCACGGCGCGTCCCCCGACAGGCCGTGTCCGCGCAGGTCCACGGAGTGGACCGGGCGGTGCTCGGCCAGCAGCCGGGCCACCGGGTCCCACTCCTCCAGCGTGCCGCCGATCCCGTGCAGCAGCACCACCGGCGTGGGCGGCGCCTCCCCGCCGGCCCGGGGCCGGGGGCGCCGGCGCCGACCGTACTCGCGCACGGCCAGCGCCGGCGCCCCCGGGGTCCGCAGCTCGCGCGTGCGCGCCGCCGCGTCCGTCGGTGCCGCCTCCGCCGGTGTCGTCTCCGCCATGGACCGTCCCTCCTGTGCCCGGACACGCTACGGCCGCGCCCGGCCGCCGCGCTGACGGATCGCTGACGCCGGACTGAGGTAAGGTCGGCGCCCGTGGCCCTTCCCGCTCTCGATGACCTCGTCGCCTTCGCCGGACACCGCGTGCACGTGTGCCGGCTCCGCGAGGCCGGCACGCTGCTCGACTGGCTCGGCCGCGACCTGGACGGCCGGGTGGTGCTCGACGTCGCCGGCGGGGACGGCTACTGGGCCGGCCAGGCGCGCAGGCGGGGCGCCCGGGCGGTCTCGGTGGACCTGGCGCGCGGCAAGATGCTGCGCGGCGCGCGGCTCCGGCACGCCCCCGGGCTGGTCGAGGGCGACGCCCTGCGGCTGCCCCTGCGCGACGGCTCGGTGGACGCGGTGATGTCGGTGTGCGCCATCGAGCACTTCGCGGACGGCCCCGCCGCCCTGGACGAGATGGCGCGGGTGCTCAAGCCGGGCGGGCGCCTGGTGATGTCGGCCGACTGCCTGTCCCGGCGCGAGGCCTGGCCGCGGCTGTTCGCGGCCCACCGGCGCCGGTTCCACGTGCGGCGCACCTACACCCACCGGGAGCTGGGCGGGCTGCTCGCCGAGCGCGGGCTGCGCGTGCGCGGGCACTCCTACCAGTTCCGCACCCGCGCCGCCGAGCGCGCCTACCTGTCGCTGTCGGCCCACGGCGGCCGCTACGGGTTCAACGCGGCCGCGCCGCTGGTCCCGCTGGTGGCCCTGGCCGACCGGGCCGCCCCCAACACCCGCGGCAGCATCGTGCTGCTGCGTGCGGTCAAGGAGGCCTGAGACCGCCCGCCTCCGGGGGCGTCGCGCAGACCCCGCTCCGGGTTCACACGCGTCACGCGATCGTCCGCATCCGGCCGGGACGGCGTCCGCGGCGAACCTTCGCCCGCCCGCGGCGCGTTCACCACCAGGCGAGACCGGTGTCGATCGTGACGAATGTCGGTTTCGTCGTGGTTGTCAGATTAAAAGTTCTTTAACCGTCGACGGGTAGCGTGCGGCCTGCGGTGTGGGGGCACCGCGGCGCCGGGCGCGCGTGGACATGGGGGGTGGACGTGCAGGCCGATCTGACCAGAATCGACGCTGCCGACGTGCTGGAGCTGCGGACCTCCGAGGTGGGCGAAGGGGGACTCGCGCTGCGCCGGCACGGGNGGGGCTCCTGCCGGTCGAGCGGGTGGTGCGGTCCGGACGCAGCCTGCGGGCGCCGCTGGGCGGGCTGCCCCTCGAGGACGGGGAGTGGGACGTGCTGTGGGTGGGCCGCGACGGGCGCGCCGACCCGGTGGACACCACCGACCCCGGGGTGCACCTGTCCGACCGCGCCGACTACCTGCGCCGGCCGCGCAGCCGCGAGCTGCGCGCGATCCGCGACGCCGAGGGGCGCCTGCTGCTGCGGGCGACCACCGTCGAGCCCTACGCCGAGGTGGACTGGGTGGAGGTCCCCGCCCCCGGCGGCGACACGGTGACGGTCCGCGGCGTGCTGGCCTACGCCCCCGACCCCGACGGTGCAGGGGCGCCGATGGTCACCGCCCGCCAGCGGGGCCTGGACGGCGTGCTGGAGGCCCCGGCCGAGCTGAACGGGCGCGCGTTCTCCTGCGCGGTCCCCCTGGAGCCGGCGGCGCTGCTCTTCCGCCCTGAGCGCCCGCACAACGAGTGGGACCTGTGGCTGCGCCTGCCCGGTGGGGCCGAGCTGCGCCTGGCCGCCCACGCCGACGACGTCGTCGGCAAGAAGCGCAAGGTCGTCTTCCCCGGCACGGTGCTGGCGCGGGGCGCCGGCCCGGTCCGGGTGCGCCCCTATTTCACCGCCGCCGACGAGCTGTCGCTGCTGGCCACCGCCGCCGGGCCGGCCGGTGGGGGCGCCCGGTGAGAATCGCCTTCGTCATCGCCAACGCCTACGGCATGGGGGGCACCGTCCGCACGGTCTTCAACCTGGCCGAAGGGCTGGCCCGGCACCACGAGGTGGAGATCGTCAGCCTCACCCGGCACAAGGCCGCGCCGTTCTTCGCCGTCCCCGAGGGGGTGCGGCTGCGCGCGCTGTCGGCCACCGGCGCCGCCGCAGAGGAGGAGGGGGCGGACCGGCCCGGCCCGATGGCGGCCTGGTGGCACCGGCGGGCCCGGGCCGTGGTGCCCGAGGCCGAGCGCGAGCGGAACAAGAGCTACTCGCCCGAGGCCGTGGCCGGGCTGCGCCGCTACCTGGCCTCCACCCGCGCCGACGTGGTGGTGGGCACCCGGCCCGGGGTGAACCTGCTGCTCTCGGCCTGGGCGCCCGCCCGGGTGCTGGCCGTCGGCCAGGAGCACATCAACCTCGACGAGCACGCCCCCGAGGTCCGGGCGGCGATCACCCGCCGGTACCCGCGCCTGGGCGGGATGACCGTGCTGACCTCGGCCGACCGCACAGCCTACCGGGAGCTGCTCGGGGCCGGCGACGACTGGCTGGAGGTCATGCCCAACCCGCTGCCTCCCCGCCGCCTGCCCCGCTCCACCCTGGACAACCCGATCATCGCGGCCGCCGGCCGGCTCTCCCCGATCAAGCAGTACCCCAAGCTGCTGGAGGCCTTCTCCTCCGTGGCCGGGAAGCACCCCGAGTGGCGGCTGCGCATCTACGGGGGCGGCAAGGCCGAGGACCGGCTGCGCTCGGAGATCGTGCGCCGAGGGCTGAGCAACCAGGTGCACCTGATGGGACGCACCAAGGACATCACCGGCGAGCTGGCCAAGGCCTCCCTGCTGGCGGTCAGCTCCCGGGTCGAGGGGTTCGGGATGACCATCATCGAAGGGTTCTCGGTGGGGGTGCCCGCGGTGAGCTTCGACTGCCCCTACGGCCCCCGCGAGATCATCGACCACGAGCGGAACGGGCTGCTGGTGCCCGCCCAGGACACCGACGCCCTCGGCGGGGCGCTGCTGCGCCTGGTGGAGGACCGTGAGGCCCGGGTGCGGATGGGCGGCCAGGCCCTGCTCTCCGCCGAGCACTACGCGCTGGAGGGCGTCGTGGAGCGGTGGGAGGACTTCCTGCGGCGGCGCCTGGCCGCGGCGGGCCGGGCCTGAGCCCGCCGGGGCCGCGGCGTATCGTGCCCCCATGACGACGGGTACACCCACGAGCACGCCGCCGACCCCATCCGCGATGCGACGCGCCCTGGCCCGCGCCCGCGACGGCAAGGCCCTCGACCCCTCCGAGGCCGAAGTGCTGCTGCACGCCCGCGGCGCGGACCTGGACCGGCTCCTGGAGGCCGCCGGCCGGGTCCGCGACGCCGGCCTGGAGGCCGCCGGCCGGCCCGGGACCGTCACCTACAGCCGCAACGTGTTCGTCCCGCTCAGCCGCCTGTGCCGGGACCGCTGCCACTACTGCACCTTCGCCACCGTCCCCGGGCGGCTGGAGGCGCCCTTCCTGGAGCCCGACGAGGTCCTGGAGATCGCCCGCCGTGGCGCCGCCGCCGGCTGCAAGGAGGCGCTGTTCACCCTCGGCGACCGCCCCGAGGACCGGTGGGAGGCCGCCCGGGACTGGCTGGACGAGCGCGGCTACGACGACACCCTGTCCTACGTCCGCGCCATGGCGATCGCGGTGCTGGAGGAGACCGGCCTGCTGCCCCACCTCAACCCGGGCGTGCTGTCCTGGGCCGACTTCCAGCGGCTCAAGCCGGTCGCCGGGTCCATGGGCATGATGCTGGAGACCACCTCCGAGCGGCTCTTCACCGAGCGCGGGCAGCCGCACTACGGCAGCCCGGACAAGGACCCGGCGGTGCGCCTGCGGGTCCTGCAGGACGCCGGGCGCTGCTCGGTCCCCTTCACCTCCGGCATCCTCATCGGCATCGGGGAGACCCCGGCCGAGCGGGCCGACTCGGTGTTCGCGCTGCGCCGGGCGCACCGCGAGCACGGGGCGGTGCAGGAGGTGATCGTGCAGAACTTCCGCGCCAAGCCCGGCACCGCGATGATGCACCGCCCCGACGCCGACCTGCAGGACCTGGCGGCCACGGTGGCCGTCACCCGGCTGGTGCTGGGGGCCCGGGCGCGGGTGCAGGCCCCGCCCAACCTCATCGGCGACGACTACGGGCTGATGCTGCGGGCCGGGATCGACGACTGGGGCGGCGTCTCCCCGGTCACCCCCGACCACGTCAGCCCCGAGCGCCCCTGGCCCCAGGTGGAGGAGCTGGAGCGGCGCACCGCCGAGCACGGGTTCGCCCTGGCCGAGCGGCTCACCGCCTACCCCGAGTACGTGCGGGCCGGCGAGCCCTGGCTGGACCCGCGGCTCTCGGCGCACGTGGCGGCGCTGGCCGACCCGGACACCGGGCTGGCCCGGCCCGGTGCCGTCCCGCACGGCCTGCCCTGGCAGGCCCCCGACCCCGCGCTGGCCGCGGCCGGCCGCACCGACCTGCACACCGGCATCGACGCCGAGGGCCGCACCGCCGACCGCCGCGGCGACTTCGACGCGGTCTACGGGGACTGGGAGGCGCTGCGCGGCCGGGCCTCGGGCGCCGCGGCGCCCGCCGCCGCGGGCGATGCGCAGGTGCGCCGGGCGCTGCGCTCGGCCGAGCGGGACCCGGCGGGCATCACCGACGACGAGGCGCTGGCGCTGCTGCGCGCGGACGGCCCGGAGCTGGAGGAGCTCGCGCGGCTCGCCGACCACCTGCGCCGCGAGGCGGTCGGCGACGCCGTCAGCTTCGTGGTCACCCGCAACATCAACTTCACCAACGTCTGCTACACCGGCTGCCGCTTCTGCGCCTTCGCCCAGCGCCGCACCGACGCCGACGCCTTCACCCTGTCGCTGGAGCAGGTCGCCGACCGGGCCGCCGAGGCCTGGGAGGCCGGCGCCGGCGAGGTGTGCATGCAGGGCGGCATCCACCCGGACCTGCCCGGCACCGCCTACTTCGACCTGGCGCGGGCGGTCAAGGAGCGGGTCCCCGGCCTGCACCTGCACGCCTTCAGCCCGATGGAGGTGGCCAACGGGGCGGCCCGCTGCGACCTGCCGGTGCGGGCGTGGCTGGAGCGGGCGCGCGAGGCCGGTGTGGACTCGCTGCCCGGCACCGCCGCGGAGATCCTCGACGACGACGTGCGCTGGGTGCTGACCAAGGGAAAGCTCCCGGCGGCGCAGTGGATCGAGGTGGTGACCACCGCGCACGACCTGGGGATGCCCACCACCTCCACGATGATGTACGGGCACGTGGACCGGCCGGACCACTGGGTGGCGCACCTGCGGCTGCTGCGCCGGCTCCAGGAGCGCTCGCTGGAGCGCAACGGGCGCCCGGGGTTCACCGAGTTCGTGGCGCTGCCGTTCGTGCACACCAACGCGCCGGTGTACCTGGCCGGGCTGGCCCGTACCGGGCCGACCGCGCGGGAGAACCGGGCGGTGCACGCGCTGGCGCGGATCCTGCTGCACGGCGCGGTCGACAACATCCAGTGCTCGTGGGTGAAGCTGGCCGAGGACACCTGCCGGGACCTGCTCCGCGGCGGGGTCAACGACGTGGGCGGCACCCTGATGGAGGAGACCATCTCCAGGATGGCCGGGTCGGACCAGGGCTCCTACAAGACGATCGGCGACATCCGCGCGCTGGTGGAGCCGACGGGGCGCCCGCTGCGGATGCGCACCACGCTCTACGGGGACGTCCCCGAGGAGCGGCGCCGGGCCGCCGAGGCCGCCGACGGGGTGGCCGCGAGCGTGCGCCGGCCGCGGCTGCCGATGGCCTGATCAGGACGGCCTGAGCAGGGGGGCGCCCCTGCCCCCGCACACCCGGGGCAGGGGCGCCCGGCCGTCAACGCGCCGGGAGGAGGGCTAGCACGCTCCGACGGCCTTCCAAGGGCCCCACTCGGAGTCCTGGGGCGTGTCGCCCCGGGTCCAGTGGCGCGCTTCGTACACGGTGCCCTCGTAGGAGACGCGGTCGCCGCCGGTGTAGACGGTGCCGGAGTCCCAGGCGGGCTCCTCGCAGTCACCGGGCGGGTCGGTCGTGGGGGTCGGCGACGGCGACGGACTGGTCGTGGGGGTGGGCGAGGGGGACGGGCCGCCGCCCAGCCGGGCGGAGATGTCCCGGGCGAACCGGTAGCCGTTGGTCGCGTCCCAGTTGATGGACCAGGTCATCACCCCGCCGATGGGGCCGTAGGGCTCGGCGGGCGTGAAGGAGCCGCAGTTGCTCCCGGTCTCCAGGCAGTCCAGGGCGGCGATGACGTTGGAGGTGGGCTGGTGCCCGCCGCCGGCCGCCTGCGGCGTGGCCGGCAGGCCGAGCCCGACCTGGTCCGGGCGCAGTCCCAGCTCCAGCTGGATGCAGGCCTGGGCGGTCAGGAAGTCGACCGTGCCCTGGCTGTGGACCTGGTCGTCGCAGCCCATCATCGACCCGGAGTTGTAGTACTGCATGTTGACGATGGTCAGGATGTCCGGGATGGCCTGGGCCAGCTTGTAGTAGTCGTAGCTGGGCGCCTGGAAGTCGATGGTCTGCGGCGCCATCGTGATGATCGTGTCGCCGCCGGCCCGGGAGTGCAGGTCGCGCAGGGCGTCCTCCATGTACCGGGCGTTGATGCCGTGCTCCAGGTCGATGTCGATCCCGTCGAACCCGTACTCCTGCATCAGGTCGTGGGCGCTCCGGGCGAACCCGGCGGCCTGCTCGGCGTTGGTGACGTCGACGTGGCCCTTCTGGCCGCCCACCGAGATGATCACCTTGCGGCCCTCGGCCTGGATGCCGGCGATGTCGTCCTTGAACTGCTGCTCGGTGTAGCCGCCGAGCTCGTCGGAGGCCAGGTTGAAGGTGATCCCGCCGGGAGTCCCGGCGAGGTTGTCGGCGAAGGCGACGGCCACCATGGTGTATTCGGACGGCACCTCCGACAGCGGCAGGGTCGTCGACCCGTTGTCGAAGTTGTGCCAGTAGCCGGTGAGCCAGGGCCCGGCGGCGGCCTCGGCGGAGGTCTCGGAGGCCAGCGCGGCGTCGGTGGCCGGGGCCGGGGCCGGTAGGAGCGAGACGGCGGCTGCGATGCCTGCGGCGGCGGCCGCCAGGGCGGTGGCGGCTGCGGCGCCGCGCGTGCGGAGGGGACGCATGGGGGATACTCCCTTGTCCGTTTTCCGTGAGCGGGATACGGCCGTGACAAGCGGTTCTGTGCTGCGCAGCGGTGCCTCCACCGGCACTCTCCCCCCGGCGCCGGAGGGATGTGGGACGCCGGTGAACCGCAAGAAACGTAAGCGGCGCGCGGGGTGGCCGTCAATGGAACAGAAAAGAAAGTTTTCCATTAAAAGGGGGCGGGCCCTTCCCCGTCACGCCCCGCCGGTGTGCCCGGGGGGGTCGCGCAGGTCGATCTGCCGGCGCACCGCCTGCAGCGTCTCGTGCCCGATGGCCCCGTCCCGGTAGAGCCGGTTCAACGCCTCCCGCTGGGCCCGCGCCAGCTCGTGCCGCAGGAACAGGTCGCCCCGCACGTGCCTGCTCACCCGTGAGCGGGCCTGCTCGTCCTCGCCCAGGACCGCGCGGGCCTGACGCACCTGGACCTTGTGCACCTGGCGGTGCCGCTCGGCCGCGCGCTCGTCCACCCGGCCCTGTGCGGTCAGCTCGTCCAGCCGGGACAGCGCCGCCCGTCCCATCGCCTCCTCGGCCACCGCGTACTCGCGCCGGGTGTCCTCCCCGCCCGCCAGCCCGGTCCAGCGCAGCACCAGCGGCAGCGTCGCTCCCTGGCCCACCAGCGTGCCCAGCACGACCACCGCCGCGAAGTACAGCAGCACGTTGCGGTCGACGAAGTAGTCGCCGTCCAGGGTCTGCGGCAGCGACAGCGCGATCGCCAGCGAGATCGCCCCGCGCATCCCGCACCACCCGATGACGAACCGCTCGCGCGGCGCGAGCGCGCCGGTGGCGTCCGCGCCGCCCGGCCGCACCCGCCGCACCAGAGGCGGCACCAGCATCTCCCAGGCCAGCCGGACCGCCACCGCCGTGCCCAGCACCGCCGCGCCGCCCAGCGCCAGCCGCACCCACGACAGCCCGGCCACCGCCTCGAACACCGCGTGCAGCTGCAGGCCCAGCAGCACGAACAGCACCGACTCCAGCACCATCACCAGGCCCCGCCACACCGTCTGGCCGGTGACCCGCACCTTGGCCGGCAGCATCCCCTCCACCCGGGTGCCCAGGTAGAACCCGGCGACCACGGCCGCCAGCACCCCGGAGAACCCGGCGATGTCGGCCGGGATGTAGGCCACGAACGGGACCATGAGGGAGAGCACCAGCTGGCTGTTGGGGTCCCGCAGGCGGCGCCGGAACCAGGCGGTGCCCACCGCGACCCCCGCGCCCCACACCACCCCGCCGACGACCACCTTGGCCAGCTCGACCGTGCCCGCGGCCACCGTGAGCGGGGTGGACATGGCCGCCACCGCTAGGGAGAACAGGGTCAGCGCCACCCCGTCGTTGATCAGGCTCTCCCCCTCCAGCAGGGTGACCACCCGCTTGGGGGCGCCGACCCGCTTGAGCACCGCCGCCGAGGCGACCGCGTCGGTCGGGGCCACCGCCGCGCCCAGCGCGATCGNCCCCCAGCCACACCCCCCCGGCGATGGCGAACGCCGTGACCAGCGTCATCACCACCGCCAGCGCGATGATGGGGCGCGCCTCGGCGCGGATGTCGCGGGGCGAGGAGAAGAAGGCGGCGCTGTAGATCAGCGGCGGCAGGAACACCAGCAGGATGACGTCGGGGGACAGCCGCACGTCGGACAGGCCGGGCACGAACCCGGCCGCCGCGCCCAGCGCGACCAGCACGATCGCCTCGGGGATGCCCAGCCGCCCGGCCAGCAGCCGCCCGGCGAAGACGGTCACCCCGATCAGCACCGCGGCGAGGATCAGCAGATCGTCACTCACCCGCGCGTCCCCCCTGTGCTCGCCCCGCAGGCCCAGGGTGGCACCGGGGCGCGCCCGGCGCCCGGCGCCACGGCGGCGACCGGGCGGAACGGGCGCGGATCACACCGGGCCGCCAGGGCGGGCTCCTTGGACCGGGCCCGACCGCGCGGTGTTCGGGCGCCGCCCCCGCCGCGCACTCCTCAGGCGGGGCTCCGCCGGCGACGGCGCACCCGGGCCGCGGCTCCCCCCCTCCGCCTCCGGGAACTCCGCCCGCTACGGCCCCGAGCCGATGAACACGCCTAGCGCACCGCGATGAACGCCTCCGGGTCCCTCGGCGGGCGGTCCTTGGGAGGCTCGGCGGCGCGGCCGACCGCGACCGAGCCCATCGGCTGCCAGTCCCCGGGCAGGTCGAGCACGGCGCGCACGGTGTCCGGGCAGAACATCGTGGAGGAGACCCAGGCCGACCCCAGGCCCTCCATCGCCAGTCCCACCAGCAGGTTCTGCACGCCCGCGCCCATCGCCACCAGGAACATCGACCGCTCGGCCGAGGCCCGCCGCTCGTCTGGGTAGGGGTGGGCGCCGTCCGCGACCAGGCAGGGCACCACCAGGTAGGGGGCGTTGCGCAGCACGTCCCCGCGCCGGGTCCGGCGGGCGATCGCCTCCTCGGAGAACCCGTCGGCCCGCAGGTCGGCCGTCCAGTCGGCGTGCATGGCCTCCAGCAGGCGCTTGCGCGTCCCGGCGTCCTCCACCAGCACGAACCGCCACGGGGTGGTGTGGTGCGGCGCCGGCGCGGTGATCGCGGCCGCCACCGCCCGGCGCACCGCGGCCGGGTCCACCGGCTCCCCGGTGAAGGCGCGGACCGTGCGCCGCGCGGGGACCACGTCGCGCGAGCCGTAGCGGAACAGGTCCTCGTCGGCGGGGCGCACCAGCGCCGCCGCGCCGGGGCCGTCCTCCTCGGTGACCAGCCCCTCCAGGCCGCGCACCAGCGCCACCGGCACCCCGGAGGCCTTGCCCTTGACCAGCTCGCCGGCGGCGGCGATCTCGTCGGCCACCGCGTTCACGGTGGCCTCCAGCAGGTTGCCGTGGCCGTCCCGGCCGCCGCGCAGGTCCAGCAGCGGCACCAGTCCGGCGGCGCCGATCGCCACGTCGGTCTGGCCGTTGCGCCAGGGGCGGCCGAAGGTGTCGCTGACGACCACGCCCACCCGCGCGCCCGTGCGCGCGCGCAGGCCGGACCGCAGCCGCCGCGCCGAGGCGTCGGGGTCCTCGGGCAGCAGCAACACGTGGCCGGGGGCGACGTTGGAGGAGTCCACCCCGGCCGCCGCCATCACCAGCCCGGTGCGGGTCTGCACGATGCGGGTGTCCCCGCGGCGCGCCACCACCCGCTCGGTCTCCTCGGCGACGGCCGCGTCGCGGTCCTGGCGCCGGATCCGCCCCTCGGCCTTGCTGAGGATCTTGGAGGTCACCACCAGCACGTCGCCGTCGCGCAGCTCGGCCGCGCCTGCGATGAGCGCGGCCACGTCGTCGCCGGGCGCCACCTCGGGCAGCCCGGCCACGGGGCGGACCCCGACCGGCCCGGGGGCGCTCATCCGCGCCGCTCCTTGATCCGCAGACCCAGGTCGAGGGCGGCGCGGGCGATCCCGGCGGTCGCGTCCGCGTCCGTCATGTACAGGGGGCGGGACTCCACCTCGATGCCGGCGGCCTCCACCCCGGCGTCGGCCTCGTCCACGAGCCAGCCGTCCAGCAGGCCGGGGCCGTAGTGCTCGGCCACGGCGCGCGCCGAGGTCTCCACCCCGATCGCGGCCAGGCAGGCGTCGGCCATGCCCCGCACGGGCGCGCCGCCGATGATGGGGGAGACGCCGACGACGACGGCCTCCTCCAGGGCCTCGCGGATCCCCGGCACGCCGAGGACCGAGCCCACGCTGACCACGGGGTTGGACGGGGGCAGCACCACCAGGTCGGCCTCGCGCACCGCCTCCAGCACCCCGGGGGCGGGCCGGGACTCCTCGGCGCCCACCGACACGATCTTCTGCGCCGGGAGCCGCGCCCGGTGCCGGATCCACCACTCCTGGAAGTGGATCGCCCGGCGCCCCTCGCCGTCCTCGACGACCACGTGCGTCTCCACCTGGTCGTCGGTCATCGGCAGCAGGCGCACGCCCGGCCGCCACCGCTCGCACAGCGCTTCGGTGACCGCCGAGAGGGGGAACCCCGCGGCGAGCATCTGCGAGCGCACGATGTGCGTGGCGGTGTCCCGGTCGCCCAGCCCGAACCAGGTGGGCTTCATCCCGTAGGCGGCGAGCTCCTCCTTGACGGTGAACGACTCCTCGGCGCGGCCCCAGCCGCGCTCCTCGTCGATCCCGCCCCCGAGGGTGTACATCACGGTGTCCAGATCCGGACAGACCCGGAGTCCGAACAGGGTGATGTCGTCACCGGTGTTCCCGATGACGGTGATTGCCGATTCGCTCTCTCGGCCCGATACGATCCCCAGCGTCGCCTTGAGGCCGCGGAGGAACCGCGCGCCTCCGATGCCGCCGGCCGGCACGACTATCCGCATGGGGCCAAGTCTGGCAGGCTGTGGCCCGCATGTGCGCGGCGGACCCCTGTGACGCCTGCGACGGCGGGGGCGCACCGGACGCCGCCGCCCCGTCCCCGCACCTTTCCGGGGCCGCGGTCCGGATCACCCCTTGGGGCTCCTCTCGCCGGGGAGACGGCCGGTGGGCTTGACAGACTGTCCATATGCAAAGCTTCCACCGTCGCGACAGCGAAGCAGCGGAGGGGAACCTCTCTTGAACAACGACGCAATCAACGGCTTGCGGGTACCCGCCGCCTGGGCGCTGCTCGGCGCCGTGGCAGCGCGGATGCTCGGGGGCTTCATCAGGCTCTTCGGCGGAGAGGACGTCGTCCACAGCTTCGCCGGTGCCGGCACGGTCTTCTTCGACCCGATCACGGTCGGGCTGGTCGCCCTGGCGGCCGTGCTGGTCGTCACGGCGCCGAACAGGACGGCCGCGAACTTCCCGATCGTGCTCACCGGCATGATCATGCTCGGGCTCGGGGCGCTGATGGCCCTGCTCACGCTGATCATGTCCTTCGTGAGCGCCTCCGAGCTCGGCATGATGGCGAACGGGTTCGCCTCCCTGTTCGAGATCGCGGGGAGCGCCGCGATCCTCGCCTTCGCCTTCATCTACCTGATCAAGGTCTTCGGCGACCCGAGCCTGGTGGTGCGCTCGCAGCCGGCCCCGCAGATGGGGCCGATGGGCCAGCCGGGCCAGCCGCAGGGGTACGCGCCGCCGACCGGCGGGCAGCCCGCCTTCGGCGCGCCGAACCCGACGGAGACCTTCTCCGCCCAGCCGCAGGCCGGCTACGACCCCTACGCCCCGCAGGCGCAGGACCCGCAGCAGGCGCAGCAGATGTACGGCCAGGACCCGGCTCAGGCGTACGGGACCGGCGGCCAGCCCGCTTACGGTGACGCTTACCAGCAGCAGGACCCGTACCAGCAGGCCTATGCTCAGGATCCGGCTCAGGCGTACGGGACCGGCGGCCAGCCCGCTTACGGTGACGCTTACCAGCAGCAGGACCCGTACCAGCAGGCCTATGCTCAGGATCCGGCTCAGGCGTACGGGACCGGCGGCCAGCCCGCTTACGGCGATGCTTACCAGCAGCAGGACCCGTACCAGCAGGCCTATGCTCAGGATCCGGCTCAGGCGTACGGGACCGGCGGCCAGCCCGCTTACGGTGACGCTTACCAGCAGCAGGACCCGTACCAGCAGGCCTATGCTCAGGATCCGGCTCAGGCGTACGGGACCGGCGGCCAGCCCGCTTACGGTGACGCTTACCAGCAGCAGGACCCGTACCAGCAGGCCTATGCTCAGGATCCGGCTCAGGCGTACGGGACCGGCGGCCAGCCCGCTTACGGTGACGCTTACCAGCAGCAGGACCCGTACCAGCAGGCCTATGCTCAGGATCCGGCTCAGGCGTACGGGACCGGCGGCCAGCCCGCTTACGGTGACGCTTACCAGCAGCAGGACCCGTACCAGCAGGCGTACGCTCAGGATCCGGCTCAGGCCTACGGCACGGGTGGTCAGCCGGCGTACGGGGACGCGTACCAGCAGGCCTATGCTCAGGATCCGGCTCAGGCCTACGGCACGGGTGGTCAGCCGGCGTACGGGGACGCGTACCGGCAGGCGTACGGC
>NZ_ANAD01000078.1 GCF_000341245.1 Nocardiopsis halophila DSM 44494 | reverse complement strand
GGCTCAGGCGTACGGGACCGGCGGCCAGCCCGCCTACGGCGACGCCTACCAGCAGCAGGGCTACGACCCGTACGCCCAGCAGCAGGCCTACGCCCAGGACCCGCAGCAGGCCCAGCAGGCCTACGACCCGTCCCAGTACGCACCCCAGCCCGAGGCGGGCGCGGCCGGCGACGCCCAGGGGGCCGTCCCCGGCGCCGCGGAGACCGGCGACCAGCCGGCCGACCAGGGCGAGGGCCAGGCCCGTCAGGACCAGGCCTGGTACCGGGACGACGACCGCCGCTGACGCCGCCTCCGGCCCCCGTCCGGCCCGCCCGGCCCCAGGGAATTGCGTGGCAATCCCACGGATACCGGCCCAGCGCCCGCCGAGAGCGGTGCGCAACGTGGTATTCAAGGGATTGCCACGCAACGCGCTTGACGTATCACAAGCATCACGCGTGTAATTTCAGGGTGTGTTTCACCCCTCCCGGGGGTCGAAGGGGAGGGGACATCTAGGGGGGCAATAGGAGGTGCGCATGAGCGAGGTGATCCCGCTGGCGCACGGCGCAGACGAAGATCTGGGCTGGCAGGAGCGCGCACTGTGCGCGCAGACCGATCCGGAGGCGTTCTTCCCCGAGAAGGGCGGCTCGACGCGGGAGGCCAAGAAGGTCTGCCAGTCCTGCGAGGTCCGGGCCGAGTGCCTGGAATACGCGCTGGAGCACGACGAGCGTTTCGGCATCTGGGGGGGACTCTCCGAGCGCGAGCGCCGCCGGCTGAAGAAAGCCGCCGGGCAGGATTTCGATTTCCTGGCCGACATGCTCTAGGACCGGCCGTCTGCGCCGATGCGTGCGCTCCGGGATCTTTGCCCCGGAGCGCACGTTTTTTTATCCCCTATTTACGCCCCTGCCGGTACGGCGTCCCGGTCCGCCCCCTTCCGGCCGCCTCCGCCCCGGTCCGCCCGTTCCGCCCACGGCCGCCCGCCGTGTGCCGTAAGGTGAGCTGCCGAATGAGTCGGACCGTATCCCGCGTTACATCCCGACCCGCGACCCTCGAGAGACCCGCAGCGTGCTTGCCCAGGATCCCGACCCCGCCCTCCACATCGTCACGGCCGTGATCGTCGCCCACGACGGCGAACGCTGGCTCGCGGAGTCACTGCAGGCCGTGCGTGACCAGAACCGCCCGGTGCAGCGCGTCGTCGGCGTGGACGCGGGCAGCCGCGACCGCAGCGGCGACGTGCTCGCCGAGTTCCTGGCCCCGGACGCCATCGCCGCCGCCCCGCGCGGCTCCGGGTTCGGCGGCGCGGTCCGGGCCGGCCTGGAGCTGCCCCGGCTCAGCGCCCCCTTCCCGGGGGCGGGCCCCGGCGCCACCGAGTGGATCTGGCTGGTCCACGACGACTGCGCCCCCGCCCCCGACGCGCTGGAGCGCCTGCTGGCGGCCGCCGCCGACGACCCGCGCGCCGCCGTCCTGGGCCCCAAGCTGCGCGACTGGTACGACCGGCGGCTCCTGGTGGAGGCCGGGGTGACCATCGACGGCGCCGGCCGACGGGAGACCGGGCTGGAGCCGCGCGAGTTCGACCACGGCCAGCACGACGGCGACCGCCAGGTGCTGGCCGTCTCCAGCGCCGGGATGCTGGTGCGCCGGGACGTGTGGGAGGCCCTGGGCGGGTTCGACGCGTCGCTGCCGCTGTTCCGCGACGACATCGACTTCTGCTGGCGCGCCGGGGCCGCCGGGCACCGGGTCCTGCTGGTCACCGGCGCCGTGGCCTACCACGCTGAGGCCGCCGCCCGCCGCCGCAGGCGCATCGGCGCCGCCGGGGACCACCCCCGCCGCCTGGACCGGCGCAACGCGATGTTCGTGCTGCTGGCCAACCTGCCCTTCGGGGGGATGGTCGGCGCCCTGCTGCGCAACTCGCTGGGGTCGCTGCTGCGGGTGCTGATGTACGTCATCGCCAAGCGGCCCGCCGACGCCTACGACGAGGCGGTGGCGATCACCTCGGTGTACCTGATGCCGGGGCGGCTGGTCCGGGCCCGCTTCCGCAGGCGCCGCAACCGGCGCCGCACCTACAGCGCCATCCGCCCCTACCTGGCGCACGGGGTGGCCCTGCGCCAGTTCACCGAGACCGTGGTGGGACTGCTCACGGGCGGCGGCGGGGCCCCGTCCTCCGGGCGCCACCAGGCGGTGGCCGCCGGGCCGGCCGAGGACGAGGAGAGCCTGCTGGCCGACGAGCACGGCGTCCTGCGGCGCGTGCTCACCCACCCGGGCGTGCTGCTGGTGCTGGCCCTGACGGCGGTGGCGCTGGTCGCCGAGCGGTCGCTGTTCAGCGGCGGCACCCTGGCCGGGGGCGCGCTCCCGCCGGCCGCCGGAGGCGCCGCGGACCTGTGGGCGCTCTACCTGTCCGGCGCGCACGAGACCGGGATCGGGTCGGACGCGGCCGTGCCGCCCTACGTGGGCGTCCTGGCGCTGCTGTCCACCCTTGCCCTGGGCAAGCCGTGGCTGGCCGTCACCGTGCTGCTCCTGGGGTGCGTGCCGCTGGCGGGGGCCACCGCCTACCTGCTCGCCCGCGAAGTGCTCGCCTACCGCCCGGCGCGGCTGTGGATGGCCGGGTCCTACGCCCTGCTCCCGGTGGCCACCGGCGCCGTGGCCCAGGGGCGGATCGGCACCGCGCTGGTGCATGCGCTGCTGCCGGTGCTGGGGCTGCTCGCCTCGCGCATGCTCACCCTGCCCCCCAAGCGCTCCCGGCGCGCCGCCTGGGGGATCGCGCTGCTGCTGGCCGCGGGCACCGCGTTCGTGCCGCTGCTGTGGCTGCTGGCGCTGGTCGGCGGCGGCGTGGTGGCGGTGGCCTTCGGCCACCTGGGGCGCCGGCTGTACGTCAGCCTGGCGATCGCGCTGGGGGTGCCGCTGCTCCTGCTGCTGCCCTGGTCGGCGCAGTTGGTGCTGCACCCCTCCCAGTGGCTGCTGGAGGCGGGCCTGCACGACCCGGCCCTGTCCTCCCCGCCGGCCGCCGCCCACGAGCTGCTCATGCTCTCCCCGGGCGGCGCGGGAGCGCCCCCGTGGTGGGTGACGGCCGGGTTCGTCGCCGCGTCGCTGAGCGCCCTGCTCCTGCTGCGCCGCCGGATGCTGGTGGCGGTGGGCTGGTGCATGGCCCTCTTCGGGATCCTGGCGGCCATCCTCATCAGCCGGGCCGCGGTGGCGCCGTACTACGGCGGGCCGCCCGCACACGCCTGGCCCGGGGTGGCGCTCGCCTTCGCCGCCACCGCGATGCTGCTCAGCGCGGGGCTGGCGGCCCAGTCGCTCGGCCGGATGTGGCGCGACGGCGGGCTGCGCCGGTTCCTCGCCGCGGGCGCGGCGGCCCTGGCGCTGACCACCCCCGTCGGCGCCGCCGCGGCCTGGATGTGGCAGGGCGTCGACGGGCCGCTCAGCGGGGACGCCCCGGACCCGGTGCCCGCCTTCCTCACCGCCACCACCGGCGGCGCCGAGGGGGTGCGCACCCTCGTGCTCTCCCCCACCGGTGAGGGGCCGCTGCGGTACGCGGTGCTGCGGCCGGGGGAGCCCCGGCTGGGCACCGAGCAGGTGCAGCCCGACGACGACGCCCGGCAGGCCCTGGAGACCGAGGTGGCGGCGCTGGCGGCGGGCCGGGCCGGGGACGAGGTCGCGGCGCTGGCCGACTTCGGGGTGGGGCACGTGCTGGTGCCCGACCCGCCGGACGGCGGGGAGGAGGCCCCGACCGTCGTCGACACCCTGGACGGCACCCCCGGGCTGACCCGGCAGATGCACGGCGAGGAGTTCGCGCTCTGGCGGCTGGACGCGCCCACCGGGCGGATGCGCCTGGCGCCCCCGGCCGAGGACGGGGCCGGTGCCGGCACCGCGGGCGGTGACGAAGACGGTGACGGCGGGGCGGGCGCCGCCGGAGACGCGCAGGTCCTGACCTCCGAGGCCGACGGGCGGGTGAGCGTGCCCGCCGGGCCGGAGGGGCGCGCCCTGCTGCTGGCCGAACCGGCGGGGGCCGGATGGACCGCGTCGGTGGACGGGCGCGAACTGGCCGCCGAGACCACGGAGGCGGGAACGGCCGCCTTCACGGTGCCCGCCTCCGGCGGGGACGTGGTGGTCGAACGGGGCGCGGCGGTGCGCGACGCCTGGCTGGTGGTGCAGGGGGTGCTGCTGGCGCTGGCCCTGGTGCTGGCCTCGCCCGGGGCGCGCACCGCGGAGGACGCCGCCGAGGAGCGGACCCGTGCCGAGGCCCGCCCCCGGCGCCCGCGCGGACGCCGGGCCCGCGGCCACCGCCGCACCACCGGGACGGAGAGCGCAGCGACGGACACCGCCACGACGGACACCGCCACGACGGACACCGGCGGGCAGCCGGTGGTGGATCACGGCGATGGCCCGGGGGCTGACGGCCGGGACACCGGGTCGGTCCCGGTCGTGC
>NZ_ANAD01000077.1 GCF_000341245.1 Nocardiopsis halophila DSM 44494 | reverse complement strand
CGTCGGGAGAAGCGTCCGGGAGCGGGGGCGGTCGCCGTCGTGGTCGCCGTAGGGCCGCTGGCCGTGCGGACACCGGTTCGATGGGCGTCGTCGGGTCCGACGCCGACGACCAGGAGGGCACGCCGCCGAGCGGCCGCACATCGGGCCGCCACGCAGGCGGCCGTCGCAGGTCCGGTGGACGTGCGGACACCGGTGCGCAGCCGGTGGTGGAGCAGGGCGACGGCTCGGGCCCCGATGGCGGGGATACCGGGTCGGTCCCCGTGGTGTCGTCGGGAGAAGCGTCCGGGAGCGGGGGCGGTCGCCGTCGTGGTCGCCGTAGGGCCGCTGGCCGTGCGGACACCGGTTCGATGGGCGTCGTCGGGTCCGACGCCGACGACCAGGGCCCGTCGGCGACGGACACGGACCCGGGCCGCCGTTCCCGCGGCCGCCGGAGGGCCGGCTGGAGGCGCAAGGGTACCGACCGGAAGCCGGAGGCCGGCGAGCAGGACGGCACGGGGGAGGACCAGGCGTGAAGCTGATCGTGCAGAACCGGTTCGCGCTGCTGGGCCTCGTCGCGGTGGCCCTGGCGGCGCTGTTCGCCGTGGCCGCGGCCACCCGCCCGGCGGGCCCGCCGGAGGCCTCCGGCGGCGGTGAGCGGGTCCGGGTGGAGTCGGCGGTGCGGGTCTGCCCGTCCCCGCCGGAGGACACCGGGACCGAGGCGGCCGTGTTCTCCCCGTTCGAAGGGGACGAGGAGGGCGAGCTGGTGCTGGAGCCCAACGAGGAGGACCCCCGCGCCCCGCTCGCCGAGGGCGACCTGCCCGGGCAGCTGCTGGCCGAGGACGTCGACGATGCCGAGGGCGCCTCGGTGCTGCGCGCGTCCGGGGCGTTCGCCGCCGGGCTGGACGCTGCGGTGACCGCGCGCGCCGACGACGGCGACGCCGAGGACGACGGCGCCCCCGGGCTGGCGGCGGTCGGCTGCGCCGAGCCGGGGTGGAGCACCTGGTTCACCGCGCCCTCCGGGGAGGACGTGCGGGAGCTGCGCCTGCGGCTGGCCAACCCGGACGACTCCGCGGCGGTCGCCACCGTGGACGTGTACGCCTCGGACGGCCCGGTCTCCGACTCCTCGGTGCGCGGGGTCCGGGTGGAGCCGCACACCGAGGAAGTGCTGGAGCTGGGCGAGCTCACCGAGGCCTCCTCCGGCGACGCCGCAACGGTGCACGTGCGCACGTCCGCCGGGCGGGTCTCCCCGTCGTTGCTGGTGGAGCGGTCCGGGCCGGGCACGGAGTGGGCGCCGGCGACCGCGCGCCCGGCGCACGCCCAGGCGGTCCCGGGCGTGCCCGGCGGGGGCGGGGCGCGCACCCTGATGGTGGCCGCGCCCGGCGACGAGCCGGCCGAGGTGCAGGTGCGGCTGGTGACCGCCGAAGGGGAGGTGGAGGTCGAGGCGCTGGAGACGGTGGACGTTCCGCCGGCGTCGACGACGACCGCGAGCCTGGACATGCCGCTGGGGGAGCAGCCGGCCACGGTGGTGGTCGAGTCCGACGAGCCGGTGGTGGCCGGGGTCGCCGCGGAGCGCGAGGGCGGGGACGACGCCGCTTACACGGCGGCGGTGCCGGCCCTGGCGCCGGGGCCGAACGGCACCGCATCGGTCCCCGCCGTCCCGGAGGGGGTGTCGCTGGATCTGCTGGTCGGGGCGACGGAGGAGGACGCCGTGGTGGTCGCGACCCCGGTGTCCCCGGACGGAACGACCGGCGACCCGGTCCAGGTGGAGGCGGGCGCCGGGACCACCGCCGAGCAGGAGATCGAGGGGCCGGACGGGGACTACGCGCTCGCGCTGGAGCTGGGCGACGGCTCGGGGCCGGCGTACGTCGGGGCGGTGCTGACCGAGGGGTCGGGCAAGGACCGGCACACCGCGGTCCTTCCGGTGCACCCGGCGCCGTCCGAGGTCCGCCTCCCGGCCGTGACCGGGGGCCTGACCGCGATCTCGGGTACAGAAGAAGAATCCGAGGACCGCTGACCCGAGCCGGAGGCCTTCCCGAGGCTGGCGGCCCGGCGGCCCGGCGGTTCAGCGGCCCGGCGGTTCAGCGGCTCAGCTGCCCGCCGGCTCAGACGGAGCGTGGCGACGGCTCGGCTGGTGCCCCGCTCGCGGGCCATTGCCGGGCGGCGGGCCTCCTCCGGTACCGGAAATGAGCCGCGACGAGGTAGCGGGGCGGTTCCCCGGCCGTTCCGCTCGACCGCCGGGTCCCTGGCGGTCCGGGAGGTACGGCGGCGACGGCGAAGCTGGAACCCCGCTCATGGGCCCCGGCCGGGCGGCGGGCCGCCGGAGTGCGGGGAACCAGCCGTTCCGTCGCTGCTCATCGCCGGTACCGAAGAGACCCGGCGGCCGACCGGTAGCACTGGGGACCGCCCCTCCTCGTCGTCGCTGCCCATCTCCCTGCACTCCGGCGGCCCGCCGCGCGGCCGGGGCTCGGAGCGGGGTACCTGCTGTGCCATCGTTGCCGCTGTTCCCGGACCGCGAGCGGCCCGGCGGCCGACCGGCAGGCCAGGGGAACCGCCTGGCCCTGTCGTCGCCGCCTCGCCCCTTGTGCCCCGATGGCCTGTCGCCCGGCCGGGGCCCGTGAGCGGGGTACCTGCTGCGCCGTCGCCGCCCATTTCCTCTGCCACCGGGGGCCTCGTGGACACGACACGATCGGGGAAGCGGCGCGGGTCTGAGTGTGGCCGTTGGATCACCGGGATCCCGGGGGCGGGCGGCGCAGGGCAGAGTCCCGGGCGGCGTAGACCCGGGGGCGGGTGGCAGGCGCGCGGCCGCCCGGCGGGTCAGGCCTCCGGGTCGACGGTCTCGGGTTCCAGGCCGAGCAGGTTGGCGACCTCTTCGACCACGGTCTCGTGCACCATCAGGGCCATCTCCTCCTGCTCCCGGGTGCGGATCTCCACGGGGCGGCGGTAGATGGTGATGCGGGCGCGTCCGTCGCGGCCGGCCTCCAGGCGGGAGTAGGGGATGCCGTCCTCGGCGGTGATCCCGCGGGGGACCCGGGGGACGTCCTCGACCAGGAACTCCACGTTCGCGAGCTCACGGGACCAGACGCGCTCCAAGCGCTCCACCGCGTCGAGCACGAGGTCGTCGAAGACCTGAGCCCGGCTGCGGGAGATGGGGACCTCCGGCGGCGCCAGCGGACCGCGGATCCCGCGGCCCCGGCGGTCCCGGCGTCGGAAGCGGTCGGCCTGAGCCCTCTGTAGGCGCACTCGTCGCACGATTCGAGAGTATGCCATCGGGGGCCGGAGCGCAGCCCCGGTCCCCCGGGGCCGGGCCCGGACACACCTGGGTCCCCGTACTGGCGCCCAAAGGAGGAAGGGATTAGGGTCGGCTCTCGTGAGCGTTGTCCGACGCTGCTCGCGAACCGCGTGCAGACAGCCAGCAGTCTTCACGCTCACCTATGTCTACGCCGACTCCACCGCCGTGCTCGGCCCGCTCGCGGCCTACGTCGAGCCCCACTGCTACGACCTGTGCGCCATGCACGCCGAGCGCCTGACCGCCCCGCGCGGCTGGGAGGTCGTGCGGCTGCCCGCGGACAGCTCCGGCGGACCCGGAAGCGACGACCTGGAGGCCCTGGCCAACGCGGTGCGCGAGGCCGCCCGCCCCCGCGCGCCCGGGGTCCGCGCCGAGCCCCCTGCGCCCTCGGGACCCGAGGGCCAGCGCAAAGGCCACCTGCGCGTGGTCAAGTCCGACAACCCGGACCGTACCCCGCCCGCCCGCCCGTCCGGGGAGGGCTGACCCCCTCCCACGCGGCCCGGGGCCCCGCCCCCGCGTTCCGGTACGTTGGAACCCCGCCCCCGGCGGGCCCGGCGACCGCCCTGCGGTGACCGTGCGGCAACGACGACTCGGATGCGGAGCAGCAGTGGGTGATCTCGGTCAGATCTTCAAGGCGTACGACGTCCGCGGCATCGTCCCCGACACGCTCGACGAGGGGGTGGCCCGCGCCGTCGGGGCCGCCTTCGCCCGGGTGAACGCGGCCCCCTCCATCGTGGTGGCGCACGACATGCGCCCCTCGTCCCCGGCGCTGGCCGCGGCCTTCGCCGAGGGCGCCACCGGCCAGGGGACCGACGTGGTCATGGCCGGGCTGGGCTCCACCGACATGCTCTACTTCGCCTCCGGGCGGCTGGAGATGCCCGGGGCGATGTTCACCGCCAGCCACAACCCCGCCCAGTACAACGGCATCAAGATGTGCCGCGCCGGCGCCGCCCCGATCAGCTCCGAGACCGGGCTCGCCGAGATCCGCCGCCTGGCCGAGGAGGGCCTGGCCGACACCGGCGCCCCCGGCACGGTCACCGAGCGCGACCTGCTCGCCGACTACGCCGCCTACCTGCGGTCGCTGGTCGACCTGAGCGGGATGCGGCCGCTGAAGGTGGTGGTGGACGCCGGGAACGGGATGGGCGGCCACACCGTCCCCGCCGTCCTGCGCGACCAGCTGCTCGATGCGCTGCCGCTGGAGATCGTGCCGCTCTACTTCGAGCTGGACGGGACCTTCCCCAACCACCCGGCCAACCCGCTCGACCCGGACAACCTGGTGGACCTGCAGGCCGCCGTGCGGCGCACCGGCGCCGACGCGGGCCTGGCCTTCGACGGCGACGCCGACCGGTGCTTCGTGATCGACGAGCGCGGCGAGCCGGTGCCGCCCTCGGCGATCACCGCCATGGTGGCCGTGCGCGAGCTGGCCAAGGAGCCGGGGGCGCCGATCATCCACAACCTGATCACCTCGGCGGCCGTGCCCGACATCGTGCGCGAGCACGGCGGGGAGCCGGTGCGCACCCGGGTCGGCCACTCCTTCATCAAGGAGACCATGGCCCGCACGGGCGCGGTGTTCGGCGGCGAGCACTCCGCCCACTACTACTTCCGCGACTTCTGGCGGGCCGACACCGGGATGCTGGCGGCGATGCACGTGCTGGCGGCGCTCGGCGGCGGAGACGAGGCGCTGTCGGACCTGACCGCCCAATACACTCGCTACGCGGCCTCCGGGGAGATCAACTCCCAGGTCGAGGACCAGGAGGGGCGCACCGCCGCGGTGGAGCGGGCCTTCGCCGGGCGCGACGGGGCGAGCGTGGACCGGCTCGACGGGCTCACCGTCTCCTTCGTCGACGGAAGCTGGTTCAACCTGCGCGCCTCCAACACCGAGCCGCTCCTCCGGCTCAATGTGGAGGCGCCGGACACCGCGGGCATGGAGCGGCTGCGCGACGAGGTACTGGCCATCGTGCGGGCCTGAGCCGGCCGCGACGACGAACGACCGACCGAGAGAAGCGCGAGAGAAGCGATGAGCGCGAAGATCGACGAGTGGCTGCTGGAGATCCTGGCCTGCCCCAAGAGCAAGAAGCCGCTGCGGCTGGACGCCGAGGCCGGTGAGCTGGTCTGCGACGAGAGCGGGCTGGCCTATCCCATCCGCGACGGCATCCCGGTGCTGCTCGTCGACGAGGCGCGAGAGGTCGGCTGACGCCGTGGCGGCCCGGGAGTTCGACGAGTCCCTGCTGGACTCCCCCGACGCCGGGGGAGCGGCGGCGCGCGCCGCCGCGTCGGCCGGGGCGCACCTGCGCGCCGGCCGCTCGGCGGCCCTGGAGGTGGACCCGGACCTGCTCCAGGCGCTGGGCCGCGCCCGTGCCCTGGTGCTGGCCGGGTCGGGCGCCGCCGCGGTGGCCGCCGACGTCGCCGCCGCCGCGCTGGGCCCCGGGTGCCCGGTCCCCGTCCAGGTGGTGCGGGGCCGCGGGCTGCCCGGATGGGTGGGCGCCGCCGACCTGGTGGTGGCGGTCTCCGGCCCCGCCGGGCCCGCCGCCGACCCGGTGGCGGCGTGCGCGGCCGAGGCGGTGCGCCGGGGCTGTGCGCTCGCGGCCGCCGGCCCGCCGGACGGCCCGCTGCGGCCCCTGGCCGAGCAGGCCCACGCGCCCTACGCGGTGCTGCGCGGCCCCGCCACCCTGTGGGGGCCGGTGGGGGCGGCGCTGGCGCTGGTCGCCGCCGCCGGTGTGCCCGCGCCGTCCGCGGAGGCCGTGGAGGCGGCGGCCGTGCGGATGGAGCAGGTCGCCGGACGGTGCGCACCCTCCGTGGAGAGCTGGGAGAACGAGGCCAAGACGCTCGCCGCCGACCTGGCCGGGACCCTGCCGCTGGCCTGCGGGTCCACCCCCGAGGCGGTGGCCGCGGCACGCTGCTTCGCCGCCCGCGCCGGCGCCGTGGCCGGGTACCCCGTGCTGGCCGCGGCCCTGCCCGAGGGGCTGGGCACCTCGCTCACCGCGCTGTCGGGGCCGTTGGGCGGGCAGGGCCCGCGGTCGATCTTCGACGACCCCGTGGAGGACGCCGGGGTGCGGGTGCACCCGGTGGTGCTGGAGGACCCCGAGGGCGGCCCGGACGCCGACGGCGACCTGGCCGCGGTGCAGGACGCGGCGCACGCCGCGGGGACCCGGGTGAGCAGGGTCTCCACGGAGCCGGGGGATCGGATGGAACGCCTGGCCGGTTTGATCGCTCTAACCGATTACGCCACTGTGTACTTGGCTGCGGCGTATCAGGTGGAAACTGCGGCCGACGAACCGATCCAGGGCTGACGCCGACACCGAACCCCCTCTGGAGGAGCTCCATGCCCGGTCCCGAATCGCTGTCGTCGAGCGACCCCACGTCGATTGGCGACTACAGCGTCGAGGGGCGCCTCGGCAAGGGCGGCCAGGGCGTGGTCTACCTGGGCCGCGACCGGGACGGCGAAGAGGTCGCCATCAAGGTCCTCAATGACCAGTGGGCCGAGAACGACGAGCTGCGCGCGCGCTTCGAGAAGGAGGTGCGCGCGGCCCAGAAGGTGGCCTCGTTCTGCACCGCCGCCATCCACGAGGCCTGCCTGGACGTGGACCCGCCGTTCGTGGTCAGCGAGTACGTCGACGGCCCGTCGCTGCAGGCGGCGGTGGCCAAGAGCGGGCCGCGCCGCGGCGCGTCGCTGCAGCGCCTGGCGGTGAACACCGCGACCGCGCTGGTGGCCATCCACAAGGCCGGGATCGTGCACCGCGACTTCAAGCCCGGCAACGTGCTGCTGGGGCCGGACGGCCCGCGGGTGATCGACTTCGGCATCGCCCGGGTGGACGACGGCACCGCCACGCTCACCAACTCCATCGTCGGCACCCCCTCCTACATGGCCCCCGAGCAGATCGAGGGGCGCGGCATCACCGACAAGGTGGACGTGTTCGCCTGGGGGTGCGTGATGGCGTTCGCCTCCACCGGCAACGCGCCGTTCGGCGCCGACAGCGTGCCGGCCGTGGTGCACCGGGTGGTGAGCGCGCCGCCGTCGCTGGACGGGGTGCCCGAGGAGCTGCTCCCGGTGGTGCAGGCCTGCCTGGACAAGGACCCGTCCCGGCGGCCCGNGGGGCCCCCCCGCCAAGGAGCTGCTGATGCGGCTGCTGGGGCACGACCCCGCCGACGGCGCCTCGACCGAGGAGGTCGTGCGGGAGGGGGAGCGCGCCGCCGAGACCGGGGTGATCGCCCCGCCGCAGGGGCCCGCGGCGCCCAGCGGGCCGCAGACCCCGATGCCGCCGGGGCCGGGCCGCCCGGTCACCGGACCGCAGCCGCCCTACCCGCCGAACAGCGGCCCCCAGACGCCGCCCCCGGTCGGCCCGCCGACCCCGCCGCCCATGGGGCACCCGCAGGGGCCCACACCCATGGGGCCGCAGACGCCGCCCCCGAACATGGGGCACCCCGGCCAGATGGGGATGGGTCCGCCGCCCCCGCCGAACATGGGCCCGGGACCCGGCGGCCCCGGCGGACCCATGGGGCCGCAGGCGATGGGGCCCAACACCACGATGGGCGGCCCCAACACCACGATGGGGCCGGGTACCTACCCCGGGGGCATGCCCCAGCAGCCGCCGGCCCAGGAGGACCCGGTGCTGTCCCAGGGCTGGGTGATCCCGGCCGTGCTGGTCACGATCGTCATCCTGGTCCTGATCCTGGTGCTGGTGGCCCTCTCCGGCTGACGCGCCCCCGCCCCGGCGGTGGTCTCCCGGGGGCAGTGCGCTCTTCCCGGGCGTGCCCGCCGCCAAGGGGAGCGAGGCCGGTCCGGGGCCGTGACGCCGACGCCCCCGCACCGACCCCCGCCATGGGGTGCGCGATTACTGCATCCGCCGCTCAGCGCTGGGACGGCCCCGCCGAACGCCCGGCCGGTCCCGGGCGATGACGTGCCTGTGGGCTCGGCGCGCCGCGCATGTCCGCTCCCCCGACGCGTTCTCAGGCCATGGTCCGGGCCAGGCGGTCGACCGCCCGGGACACGGCGTCGTCGACGAACTCCTCCACGCAGGGCCACCGGTCCCCGGCGGAGTCGCCCGGGACCAGGGTGACGCAGTCGGTGCAGGCCGGGTCGAGGACCTCCTCGGGCCCGTCCGGGGTGTCCATCACCGCCGAGGCCGTCACCGCCAGCGCCCCGGTCGGCGGGCCGCCCACGTCGTGCACGGCCACCAGCAGCTCCAGGGAGGCGCCCGCCGCCCGCAGGTCCAGGGTGACCCAGCGGCACCCGGGGCCGGTGACGAACAGCGCCCGTTCGGCGGCCGCCGCGCAGTGCTCCAGTCGGGCCCCCTCGGCGACGTCGGCGGCCTCCACATGCGCGGCCGCCTCCGGGTCGACCTGGCGCAGCACCTGGGAGAGCGGACCGGTGCGGCGGCGCAGGTGCACCAGGACGCGCCGGTGCAGCGCCGAGGCGAGCAGCGCCGAGGGCGGCGCCTCGGCGCGGCCGTGCAGGGGGGAGCTCAGCCGGGCGCGGATGGCGGCGGTCTGCAGGTCGGCGAAGAGCGCGGCCAGTGCGGCGGTGCGCGCCTCGGGGGAGGGGGCGCCCACCGCGGCGCCGAGCCGCGTGCCGATCCGCCGGTCGGCGGCGATCGGCAGGTGGTCCGAGCGCAGCAGCGACAGCGAGGCGAGTGCCCACGGCAGCGGGCGCAGGTGGGGCGGCGGCCCGGTGGGGACGGTGCCGGTCTCCTCCAGGCGCCGGCCGAGGGCCTCGGCGGTGTGCCGGAACACCAGGGCCGCCCGCACCACGGGGTGGGTCTCGGCGGCGGCCGCCCGTGCGACCCCGGCCGCGTCGCCGATCGGAGGCGCGGGGGCGGGCGGGTCGAAGTCGGGGATCCGCCGGGCGAGCGCGGCCAGCCGGTCCGCGGTCAGGGGGGCGCCCGAGGGCGGCTCGGCGGCGACGGCGCACAGCGCGTCGGCGTCCAGGCCGGACCGGGCGGGGGAGCCGGGCTGCCCGGCCAGCGCGCGCAGCTCCCGGACGTGCCGTTCCACCGTGTCGCGCAGCCCGTCGGGGCCCTCGCGCGGGCCGCTGCGGCACCGCTGCTGGCAGAGTTCGTGCAACCGGTCGAGCCGCCCGAGGGAACGGCGGAGCGGTGCAGGGAGGTCCTCACCCGAGTGGGTCCGGTCGGCAAGGGAGTCCACGGTTGCAACCGTAACCGTGACGGCCGCGCCGGAAACCGGAATCCGCGGATTCGCACGGAGGAAGGGGATGGAGCCCCTGAAGACGGTCCCCGCGGTCCCTGCGGCCCCCGCTGCGGATGCGCGGTGCCGGCACGGACGCGTGGCGCCGGATCGCGCGGGTACGCCGGGCAGCGCTGTCGGGTGGCGGGCGTGCGGATGGCCAAGGGAGCAGCGCCGACGGGACGGCTGGTCCCCCGCTCACGCCTGCTCGCCGGGCGGCGGGCCGCCGGGGCGAAAGGGGGAGGGGTGCGACGACGGAGCGGGGCGGCTCCCCGGCGCCGCCGGTCGGCCGCCGGGCTTCTGCGGTACCTGCGATGAGCAGCGACGGCGGCGGGTCGTGTCCGCCGGCGTGGTGGAACTCTGCGGGCCCCGGCCGCCCCCCCGGGGGCGCTGCCTGCCGCCCGCACCGACACCCTTGTTGATCTCGGGGAAGTCGGGGTAATACCGGCGAGTATTACCCCGACTCTCCCGAGATCAACGCCAAGGAGGGGGCGCGCACCCGGGGGCGGGGGTCGCCGATCGCGCTGCAGTGGTCGCGCCGCTCACACGGGCGAGGCCGAAAGTTCCACCACTCCAGCGGACACGACCGGGGCGCCTGCCGGGCGGGTGCCCCGGGGAACCTCCCCTGCCTCATCGTTGCCGCCCCCACCCTGCACCGCAGTTGGCCTGCCGCCCGGTAAGCGGGCGTGAGCGGGGTAACTGCTGCGCCGTCGCCGCTGCTCATCGCCGGGACCGCGAGAAGCCTGGCGGCCGACCGGCGGCGCCGGGGAACCGCCCCTGCTTCGTCGTCGCCGCCTCTCACCGCCTCTCGCCCAGTCCGCCGGGTCCGCCCGGACCGCCGGGGCCGCCGACCGATGAGAGGCGGTCACGTCCGCCGGAGCGGTGGAACTCCTGGGAGACCGGGGTGGGCGGTGCGCGGCACCGGTCGGCCTGCCTGCCGGGACATGGGCACGGGGCGCTGAGGCCGATTCCGCCCGGGCCCGGAGGGGCCGGTGTCCGTCGGCCGGGCAGAGCGCCGGGTTCGCGGGCGGGGTGCCCACGGGGCGCCGCGGACTACTGGGGCGGGCGGGTTCGCCGGCGGGAGCGGCGGGGTTCAGGCCGTGTACGCCCTCCGGTAACCGGGGGAGGGCAGGATGTGGCCTCGCCCTTGAGCCCCCTGACCGCGCACCGGAAAGCGAGCAGCGTCGCCGTGCAGTCCCTCCTCGCGGACGTTCGGGGGAGGGCCTCCTCCTCCCCGCGGTCCGCAGCAGCGTCCGCGCCCCCTTCCGGTGGGCACCGCCCCGAGATCGACGGCCTGCGCGCCGTCGCCGTCCTGCTGGTGGCCGCCTACCACGTCTGGTTCGGCCGGGTCTCCGGCGGCGTGGACGTGTTCCTGCTGGTCAGCGGCTTCCTCATTACCGGTTCGCTGGTCCGCTCGGTGGAGCGCACCGGCGGGGTGGGGGCCGCGGCCTTCCTCGGCCGCCTCTGCGCCCGGCTGATGCCCGCCGCCGCCCTCGTGCTCGCCGCGGTCCTGGCCGCCACCCGGCTCCTCCTGCCCGAGGACCGGTGGCGCGACACCCTCGCCGAAACGGTCGCCGCCGCCGGCTACCACCTCAACTGGCACCTGGCCCTGGACTCGGTCGACTACCTGTCCCGCAGCGGCGCGGTCAGCCCGCTCCAGCACTTCTGGTCGCTGTCGGTCCAGGGCCAGTTCTATCCGCTGTGGCTGCTGCTGGTGGCCGCGGCGGCCTGGGCCGCCGCCCGTGCCGGGCGCGGGGCGCGCACCGGCGCGGCCGTCGCCGTGCTCGCGGTGTTCGCCGCCTCGCTGGCCTATTCGGTGTACATGACCCGCACCGACCAGCCCTGGGCCTACTTCGACACCGGCGCCCGGCTCTGGGAGCTCGCCCTGGGCGGCCTGCTGTTCCTCGTCCTGCCGCGCCTGGACCCGCCGCGGGCGGTGCGCGTCGTCCTGGGGTGGCTGGGCCTGGCCGCCCTGGTCGGCTGCGGTGTGCTGCTCCAGGTCTCGACCGAGTTCCCCGGCTACATCGCGCTGTGGCCCACCCTCGCCGCGGCGGCGGTCATCGTGGCCGGGACCAGCGGCTCGCGCTGGGGCGCCGACCGGCTGCTCACCCTGCGGCCGATGCGCTACCTGGGCTCGCTCTCCTACGCCCTCTACCTGTGGCACTGGCCGGTGCTGGTGTTCTACCTGCACGCCACCGGGCGCACCCTGGCCAGCTGGCACGGCGGGCTGGCGGTGCTCGTCCTGTCGCTGCTCCTGGCCGCGGCCACCACCCCGCTGGCCGACCGGGTCGCCGCCTTCGCCAAGCGCAGGCCGAAGGAGGGGGAGCCGCAGGAGGGCCGGCGCCGTCGGCCGCGCCGGCTCCCCGCGCCCGCGCGGGCCGCGGCGGTCGGGCTGGCCTGCCTGCTCCCGGTGGTGCTCGCGGCCGGCGGCTGGGCCGCGCGGATGGACGCCGAGCAGCGCGCCCGCGAGGCCCTGGCCTCCGACCCCGAGGTGTACCCGGGCGCGGCCGCCCTGGCCGACGGCGCCCCCGTTCCCCAGGCCCCCGTCTACCCCGACCCGTCCGAGGCGGCCGAGGACATCCCGGTCACCTACGACGACGGCTGCAACCAGACCACCAAGGCCTCCGAGGTCATCACCTGCGTCTACGGCTCGGACCGCCCCGAGCGCACGGTCGCGCTCGTCGGCGGCTCCCACGCGGCGCACTGGTTCCCCGCCCTGGAGGAGATCGCCGCCGAGCACGACTGGCGCATCGTCAACATCGTCAAGGGCGCCTGCCTGTTCACCGACGTCCCGCAGACCTACAAGGGCGAGCCCTACCCCTCCTGCACCGAGTGGAACCGCGGCGTCATGGACGAGCTCGCGGAGCTGCGGCCGGACGCGGTGTTCACCACCGGCACCACCACCAGCCGGGACGCCACGGCCGGGTTCGACGGCGAGCAGGTCGTGGACGGCTACGTCGACCGCTGGCGCGAGCTCGACGCCATGGGCGTGCGGGTCGTGGCGGTGCGCGACACCCCCCGGCTGGGGTTCGACGCGGTGGAGTGCCTGGCCTCGGGCGCGCCCGGGGAGTGCACCGCCCCCGCCGAGGAGTCCCTGGCCCCGGTCTCGCCCCTGGACGGGGCGGCGGGCCTGCCCGGCAACGTGGAGGTCCTCGACCTCAACGACCTGCTGTGCAGCGGCGGCGAATGCCCCTCCGTCATCGGCAACGTGCTCGTCTACTGGGACGGCAGCCACATCGCCGCCACCTACATGCGCACCATGGCGCCCGTACTCGAAGA
>NZ_ANAD01000076.1 GCF_000341245.1 Nocardiopsis halophila DSM 44494 | reverse complement strand
CTCTTCTACGGGGACGCCAGCCACATCGCCGCCACCTACATGCGCACCATGGCGCCCGTACTCGAAGAGCGCATGCTCGCCGCGACCGGCTGGTGAGGCGCGGCCGGTGAGGCGCGGGGCCGCCGGTCAGCGCCGCTCGGTCCCGCGCCCGTCGGCGGTGCGGCCCCGGGACTGCAGCAGCCGCAGCGCCTTGCGCTTCTCGAAGTCCATCGCCCGCGCCCGCGGCGGCGCCAGCCGCCCCAGCCGCTCGCCGTAGGCCCGCACCCGGGCCAGCGTCTCGGGCTCGGCCAGCATCCGCAGCGCGAACGCCAGCGCCGCCGGGGAGACGTCGTAGCCGCGCTCCAGCTCCAGCCCCGCGGCGATGGTGCGCAGGTCCTCGGGGGAGAACCGGCGGTGCCGGTGCCCGCGCCCGGTCGGCTGCTCCTTGGTGGCCGGCAGCAGCCCCAGCGCCTCCCGGTAGCGCAGGCTGCGCGGACTGGTGCCGAGCGCCTCGGCGGCCTCGGAGATGGGCACCGCGTCCGCACGGTCGCGGCCCGGGCGGGGAGTGGACATGGCCCCGACCCTAACCGACCGCGGCCCCGCCCACCGGGACCGACCGGGCGAATCTGACAAACCCGCGTCAAATTCGCCGCCGAGCCCGTGCCCTGCGGCGGGGTCCGCGTCTAGACTCGGTGCGCATCCACCACAAGGAGTGAAGACACGCATGTCATTCGACTTCAAGGTCGCGGACCTGTCCCTCGCCGGCTACGGGCGCAAGGAGATCAGCCTCGCCGAGCACGAGATGCCCGGGCTCATGGCGACCCGCGCCGAGTTCGGTGACTCCAAGCCCCTTGCGGGCGCCAAGATCATGGGCTCCCTGCACATGACCGTGCAGACCGCCGTCCTGATCGAGACCCTGGTCGCCCTGGGCGCCGAGGTGCGGTGGGTCAGCTGCAACATCTTCTCCACCCAGGACGAGGCGGCCGCCGCGGTCGTCGTCGGCCCGAACGGTACTCCGGAGGACCCCAAGGGCGTCCCGGTCTTCGCCTGGAAGGGCGAGACCCTGGAGGAGTACTGGTGGTGCACCGAGCAGGCGCTCACCTGGCCGGGCGGTGACGGCCCCAACATGATCCTCGACGACGGCGGCGACGCCACCATGCTCGTGCACAAGGGCACCGAGTACGAGGCGGCCGGCGCGGTCCCCGACCCCTCCACGGCCGACACCGAGGAGTTCCGGGTCGTCCTCACGCTCCTGCAGAAGAGCCTGAAGGCCGACGCCAAGAAGTGGACCGAGATCGGCAAGCGGATCAAGGGCGTCTCGGAGGAGACCACCACCGGCGTGCACCGCCTCTACGAGATGGCGCGCGAGGACAAGCTGCTCTTCCCGGCGATCAACGTCAACGACTCGGTCACCAAGAGCAAGTTCGACAACAAGTACGGCATCCGCCACTCGCTGCCGGACGGCATCATGCGCGCCACCGACGTGATGATCGGCGGCAAGGTCGCCGTCGTCTGCGGCTACGGCGACGTCGGCAAGGGCTCGGCCGAGGCGCTGCGCGGCCAGGGCGCCCGGGTCATCGTCACCGAGATCGACCCGATCAACGCCCTGCAGGCGGCGATGGACGGCTACCAGGTCACCACCGTCGAGGACGTGGTGGAGACGGCCGACATCTTCGTCACCACCACCGGCAACTTCGACATCATCCGCGCCGACCACATGGAGCGGATGAAGCACCAGGCGATCGTCTGCAACGTCGGCCACTTCGACAACGAGATCGACATGGCCGGCCTGGAGAAGATCCCGGGCATCAAGAAGCAGGAGATCAAGCCCCAGGTCCACGAGTTCGTCTTCAAGGACGGGCACTCGATCATCGTGCTGAGCGAGGGCCGCCTGATGAACCTGGGCAACGCCACCGGGCACCCGAGCTTCGTGATGTCCAACAGCTTCACCAACCAGGTGCTGGCGCAGATCGAGCTCTACGCCAAGACCGAGGAGTACCCGATCGGGGTGCACATGCTGCCCAAGCACCTCGACGAGAAGGTCGCCCGGCTGCACCTGGACGCCCTGGGCGTCAAGCTGACCGAGCTGACCAAGGAGCAGGCCGCCTACATCGGCGTGGACGTGGCCGGCCCGTACAAGCCGGACCACTACCGCTACTGAGGCGCCGCCTCGAGCAGCGACTCCTCCGCACGGCACACACGCGATGGCACTGCCTGAGCACGACGTGGCGGACCTCGGCCTGGCGCAGGCCGGGGTCCGCCGCGTGGAGTGGGCCGAACGCGCCATGCCCGTCCTCGGGCGCATCCGCGAGCGCTTCGCCGCGGAGCGCCCGTTGGCGGGCGTCCGCGTCTCGGCCTGCATGCACGTCACGGCCGAGACGGCCAACCTGCTGCGGGCCCTGCGCGCCGGGGGCGCCGACATCGCCCTGGCCGCCTCCAACCCGCTGTCCACCCAGGACGACACCGCGGCCGCGCTGGTCGCCGAGTACGGCATCGCCGTGCACGCCCGCACCGGCATGGACGAGGACGCCTACGACCGCAACCTGCTCACCGTCCTGGAGCACCGCCCGCACCTGCTCTTCGACGACGGGTGCGACCTGGTCAACATCGCGCACACCGAGCGCCCCGACCTGATCGCCGAGGCCGCCGGGGGCTGCGAGCAGACCACCACCGGGGTGATCCGGCTGCGCGGGATGAGCGCCGAGGGGGCGCTCAAGCTGCCCATGGTCGCGGTCAACGACACCGCCACCAAGCGGATGTTCGACAACCGCTACGGCACCGGCCAGTCCACGATCGACGGCATCCTGCGCGCCACCAACGCCATGCTCGCCGGGCGCACCTTCGTGGTGGCCGGGTTCGGCTACTGCGGGCGGGGCCTGGCCGAACGCGCCCGCGGCATGGGCGCGCGCGTGGTGGTCACCGAGGTCGACCCGGTCAAGGCGCTGGACGCGGCCATGCAGGGCTACACCGTGCTGCCGATGGACGAGGCCGCCCCCGTCGGCGACGTCATCGTCACCGTCACCGGAAACCGGGACGTGGTGCGCCCGGAGCACCTGGCGGCCCTCAAGGACGGCGCGGTCCTGGCCAACTCCGGCCATTTCGACGTCGAGATCGACCTGGACGCCCTGGAGGCCATGGCGGTCGAGGTGCGCCGCGGGGTGCGGCCCGAGGCCGACGAGTACGTGCTGGCCGACGGGCGCCGGGTGGTGCTGCTGGCCGAGGGCCGCCTGGTCAACCTGGGCGCGGCCGAGGGGCACCCGGCGGCGGTGATGGACATGTCCTTCTCCGGGCAGGCGCTCACCGCGGCCTGGATCGCCGCCGAGGGGGCGTCACTGGCGCCCGGGGTGCACGACGTCCCCGACGGCATCGACACCGAGGTGGCCCGCCTGGAGCTGGAGGCGCTGGGCGTGCGCACCGACGCGCTCACCCCTGAGCAGGAGGAGTACCTGCGTTCCTGGCGTGCATGAGGCGCTCGGCCTCCCGGCGGCGGCGCTCGGCGAGCACCGCGGCCAGGTAGTCGGGCGGGGTGGTGCCGGGCGGCGGGGGCGGCCCGACCTGGGAGGCGACCATGTCGGCGATGCGCACCCCCATCTCGTGCCGGGCCTCGGGGGTGAGCTCGGCGAAGCGCAGCACGTACTGGCGGGCCATGGCGGCGGTGTCCGGGGACAGGCCGCTCAGCTCGGCGGCACACGCCCACTCGGCCAGGTGCGGCGGCATGGGGATCTCGCCGGTCCCGGTGCGCCGGGTCCGCTCGGAGACGACCAGCGTCCCGGCGGCGAAGTCGCCGACCCGCCGGCCGTCGCGGTCCACCAGCGAGGTGATCAGCGCGATCATCCCCGACAGCGTCCAGATCTCCACCACGGCCACCAGGGCGCGCACCAGCGCCTGGCGGAACCGCTCGGGGGAGCCGTCCGCGCCCACCACGCGCAGGCCCAGCGCCATCTTGCCCAGGGAGCGCCCCCGCGTGGCGGTCTCGAAGGCCACCGGGTAGCCGACCAGGATCAGCACCGTGAGCCCCAGGTAGGCGGCCATGGTCGCGGCGGGGTCCACCCCGTCGGCGACGGCCGTGATGAGCAGCATGAGCAGGAGCAGCGACACGCCCTGCACCACGATGTCGAGGGCCAGCGCCAGGGCGCGCGTGGCGAACCCCGCCGGGCGCAGGTCGAGCACCACGGCGTCCCCGGTGACCAGCTGCGACGGCGCCCCGTGGGCGTTCTGACCCGGGTGTACCACCAGTGCTCCCTTCTTCCCCGATGGGCACCGATCGCCCCCGGTGCCCGCCTCCCAGTCTGTCACCAAGGGTAGGGTCGCTTGGCGTGGAGATCGACGTTTTCGCCGCCGCGCACCGCGGGGACTGGGAGCGGCTCGAGGCGCTGGTGCGCCGGCGCCGCAGGCTGACCGGCCCCGAGGTCGACGAGCTGGTCGACCTGTACCAGCGGGTGTCCACCCAGCTCTCGGCCGTCCGCTCGGCCGGCGGCGACCCGGCCCTGGTGGGACGGCTGTCCGGCCTGGTGGCGCGGGCGCGCGCCGCCGTGGTCGGGGCGCACGACCCGGCCTGGCGCGACCTGGCCCGGTTCCTCACCCGGACCTTCCCGGCGGTGGTGTACCGGCTGCGGTGGTGGTGGATCGCGGCGAGCCTGGGCACCGTGGCCTTCTCCACCGCGATCGCCGTGTGGCTGGTCAACGACCCGGCGGCGATGGCGGCGATGGGCACCCCGGAGGACATCCGGGCCTACGTCGAGCACGACTTCGAGAACTACTACGTGGAGCACCCGGGGGCGTCCTTCGCGGCGCAGGTGTGGACCAACAACGCCTGGGCGGCGGCGCAGGCGCTGATCTTCGGGGTGTTCCTGTGCCTGCCCACGGTCTACGTCCTCGCGCTCAACGGCGCCAACCTGGGGACGGCCGGGGGCATGATGGTCGCCCACGGCAAGGGGGACGTGTTCTTCGGTCTGATCATCCCGCACGGGCTGCTGGAGCTGACGGCGGTGTTCGTGGCGGCCGGTGTGGGCCTCAAGCTCGGCTGGACCGTCATCGACCCGGGCGGCCGCCCGCGCGGCCGGGCCCTGGCCGAGGAGGTGCGCGCGGCGGTGGCCGTGGCGCTGGGGCTGGTGCTGGTGCTGTTCGTCTCCGGCCTGATCGAGGGCCTGGTGACGGGGTGGGTGCACACGACCTGGCTGCGCATCGGCATCGGCGTGGCGGCCGAGGCGGTGTTCCTGCTCTACATCTACACCCTCGGCCGCAAGGCCTACCGGGAAGGCGAGACGGGCGACATCACCGCCGCCCCCCAGACGGCGCCGACGGCGGCGTAGGACGGCGGAGCGGACCGGGGCCGACCGTCGGCGGCGCGGCCGCAAGGGGTTCCGGTCGCGTTCTTGATACACAGGTTCGACGTTTCCCCTGCGGCCTGCACAGATCCGCCGCTAGCGTCCCGGGCATGGTCAAACCCCCTCATGAGGCCCTGCACCGGATCTTCTGCGAGGATCCCCACCTGCTGGGGCGCACCTTCGAGCACCTCTTCGGCAACGGACCGCCCGCACCCGAGTCGGTGTCGGTGCTCAACGCCGATCTCTCCGAGATCAAGGTCATCGAACGGCGCGTGGACTCCGTCCTGTGGTTGGAGTACGGCGCCGAGGACCACATCCTCATCATCGAGGCGCAGTCCGAGAAGGACGGGGGCAAGCGGGGCAGCTGGCCCTACTACGTCTCCTACCTGTACGAGAAGTTCGGGTGCGGAGTGACGCTGCTCGTCGCGTGCCCGTCGACGGCCACGGCGTCCTGGGCACGTGAACCCATCGTCATCGGCTCTCGGTGGCACTCGACCCAGACGACGGCCCCGATCGTGCTCGGCCCGGACAACGTCGCAACCGTCACCGACCCCGATCAGGCCGCCGAGGACGTGATGCTGGCGGTCTTCTCCGCGCTCGTGCACCGGAAGGGCCCGAAGCGGGATGGCATACTGAAAGCGCTGGCTGAAGCGCTGGACAGGATCGAAGTCGCGACCGCGAAGTACATCGCCGAGTTCACCGAGACCGGCCTCGACGAAGGCCCGGCGCGAGAGTTCTGGAGGGAACTGATGGCCGGAGCGACGTACCACTACCCGTCCCAGATGCGACTGCAAGGCCGCGCGGAGGGCCGTGCTGAGATGGCCGCACGAGCCGTCCTCATGGTTCTGGAGGGGCGAGAAATCGCTGTTTCCGACGCGGTGAGGGAACGCGTGCTCGGGTGTACCGAGAAGGATGTCCTCGAGCGGCTGTTGCGTCGTGCGGGCGTCGTCGAGTCAGCCGAAGCGCTCTTTGCGGACGAAGACGCCGCGACGGAGCCGCGTCCCTCTGGACGCGGATCCGTGTGATGGCCGGAGCGACGTACCACTTCCCGTCCCAGATGCGGCTGCAAGGCCGCGCGGAGATGGCGGCGAATTCGGTCTTCACCGTACTGAAGAGGCGGGGGATCCCGGTCTCCGAGGGCGTGCGGGAGCGGATTTCGGCCTGCCGCGATGAGGCCGTGCTCAGCGGTCTGGTGGACCGGGCCTTCGATGTCCGATCCGCTGAGGAACTTTTGGAGGACCTCCCGAAGGGCGACGCCCCCGCACGGTGAGCTTCGCCGGGGGAGGGCCTTGGGCCTTCCCCCGGTCGGCTACAGCCTGCCCTGGGCCTTCATGGCGATGTAGGCGTCGGCGAGGGCCGGGGCGATCGTGTCGGGCGGGGCGTCGACGACCTCGACGCCGTGCCTCTTCAGTTCGGCCGTGACGCGCCTGCGGTCGGCCAGGGTCCGGCGCGCCGCCGCCGAGCGGTAGGCCGCGCGGGCGTCGCCGCGCTCGGCCGCCATCGCCTCCACCGCCGGGTCGCCCACCGCGGCGAGCATCACCGCGTGCCGCGCGGTCAGGGCCGGGAGCATCGGCAGCAGGCCCTCCTCCAGGGCCGAGGCGTTCAGGTCGGTCAGCAGCACCACCAGCCGCCGCGAGCGCCCCTGGCCGCCCAGGACCGCGGCGGCCATCGCCGCCGGGTCCGACTCCACCAGCTCGGCCTCCAGCGGGGCCATCGCCCCCACGATCGAGGGCACCGACGTGCCCCGCCCCCGGGTGCGCACCTGGGCCCGGACCCGGCGGTCGAAGGCCAGCAGGTCCACCCGGTCGCCCGCCTTGGCGGCCAGCGCCGCCAGCAGCAGCGCCGCGTCCATGGAGTGGTCCAGCCGGGGCACGTCCCCCACCCGGCCGGCCGAGGTGCGCCCGGTGTCCAGCACCAGCAGGATCCGCCGGTCCCGCTCGGGCCGCCAGGTGCGCANCGGGGGGGCCCCCCCCCCGCCAGTCGATGGAGCGCACGTCGTCCCCGGGCACGTACTCGCGCAGCGAGTCGAACTCGCTGCCCTGCCCGCGAACCAGGGCGCTGGTGCGCCCGTCCAGCTCGCGCAGGCGCGCCAGCTTGCCCGGCAGGTGGCGGCGGCTGTGGAAGGGCGGCAGCGCCCGCAGCGTCCACGGCACGGTGTGCGTGGCCTGGCGGGCCGCCAGGCCCAGCGGGCCCAGGCAGCGCACGGTCACCCCCGCCGCCGCGTGGTCGCCGCGCCGCTGCGGCTCCAGCACGGTCGCCAGCCGCCGCCGCTCGCCGCGCGGCACCCGCAGCGGGTGCCGGGCCGGGTGCGCCCCCGCGCTCGGCGGCCAGGCGTCCCGCAGCACCCCGCGCAGCGCCCGCCCGGGCGGGCCGGACACCAGCAGCTCCACCCGGGCGGTCTCGCCCAGCCGGACCGAGGTGTCGCCGGAGCGCTCCAGCGCGACCCGGCGCGCGCTGGGCGCCAGCGCCAGGTCGGCGGCGATGAGCAGCACCACCAGCGCCACCGACCCCCACGCCGCCTGCGGCGCGAGCACCCCGGCGGCCAGTACCACCGGAACGGCGGCGAAGGCGAGCGCCACCGCGCGGCCCGTGATCGCCATCAATGCTCCATCCCCGGTCCCGTCGGCTCCACCGCGCGCCCTCCGCTCACCGGGGGACCGGCACCGAGGCCAGCACGCCGTCGAGCACCCCGTCGGCGGTGGCGCCCTCCAGCTCGGCCTCCGGCCGCAGCGCCACCCGGTGCCGCAGGGTCGCCCGGGCGAGCGCCTTCACGTCGTCGGGGGTCACGTAGTCCCGCCCGGACAGCCACGCCCAGGCCCGGGAGGTGCGCAGCAGCGCGGTCGCCCCGCGCGGGGAGGCGCCCAGCTGCAGCGACGGCGACCGCCGGGTGGCCCGGCACAGGTCCACGATGTAGCCCAGGACCTCCTGGGAGACGCGAACCGAGGCGGCCGCCGCGCGCGCGGCGGCCAGCTCGACGGGACCGGCCACCGGGCGCACCCCCGCCGCCTCCAGGTCCGATGGGTCGAACCCGGCGGCGTGCCGGGCCAGCACCCCCACCTCGTCGTCCCGTTCGGGCAGGGCCACCACCAGCTTCAGCAGGAACCGGTCGAGCTGGGCCTCGGGCAGCGGGTAGGTGCCCTCGTACTCCACCGGGTTCTGGGTGGCGGCCACCACGAACGGGTCGGGAAGGGGCGAGGGGTCGCCCGCGACCGTCACCTGCCGCTCCTCCATCGCCTCCAGCAGGGCCGCCTGCGTCTTGGGCGGGGTGCGGTTGATCTCGTCGGCCAGGAACAGGTTGGTGAACACGGGCCCGCGGTGGAACTCGAACTCGGCGGTGCGCGCGTCGTAGACCATCGACCCGGTGACGTCGCCCGGCATCAGGTCCGGGGTGAACTGGGTGCGCTTGTGGTCCAGGTCCAGCGCCGCCGACAGGGCGCGCACCAGCAGCGTCTTGGCGACGCCGGGGACGCCCTCCATCAGCACGTGGCCGCGGCACAGCAGCGCCACGACCAGGCCGGTCACCGTCTCGTCCTGGCCGACCACGGCCTTGGCGACCTCGTGGCGCACGGCGCCCAGGGCCTGGCGCGCCTGCTCTGCGCTGGGCGCGCCCTGCGGGGTGAAGGCGGTCACGGTGTGCTTCCCTCTCTCGGTGGTCACGTGGGGTGGGGCGGTCAGGCGCCGGGGGAGAGCCGCCGCTCCAGGCGGTCGAGGTCGTCGGCGAGGGCGGCCAGCGCCGCGTCGTCGGCCGTGTCGCCCCCCTCCGGGGCACCGTACAGCAGCGACCGCACCCGCCCCGGGTCGTCCCCGGTGCGCCGGGCAACGGCCTCGGCGACCGCGTCGGCGCCGGCGCCGGGCCCCAGTCCGACGGCGGTGCGCAGCCGCTCGGCGGTGTCGGCGCGCAGCGCGGCGGCGGCCCGGTCCCGGGCCCGCCGGGAGGCGTAGAGCCGGGCCCGGCCTTCGGTGGTCTCGGCGGCGCGCACCACGACCGGGAGCCGCTCGGCGACCAGCGGCCCCAGCCGGCGGCCGCGCCACAGCGCCAGCAGCACCAGCGCGGCGGCCAGCGGGACCGCGGACCAGACCAGCGGCCGCGGCAGCAGGCTCCAGACGCTCTTCCCGCCGCCCTGCACCGCCGCGTCGGGCAGGAACCACACGACGTCGCGCCCGTCGGCCAGGTTGAGCAGCAGCGCGGCGTTGCCCTCGCGGCCCAGCCCGGCGTTGGTCAGCGGCGCCGGGTCGCCGAGCACGGTGGTGGCCGCCCCGTCCGGGCGGTCGGCGACGACGAGCGCGTCGCCGCCGTCGGCCGGGTAGCAGCCGGCGGCGCCGCCGGTGTAGGTCTCGCCGCCGGTGTCGGCGGCCCCGGCGGCCTGCGCGGCGGGCAGCCCGCACCCGGGCTCCAGGGCGCCGCCGTCGGCGCGCCCGGCCACCGCGACCCCGGGGGCCAGGGTCCGCAGCGCGGGGCCGCTGGGGCGCACGGCGAGCACGTCGGCACCGGAGCCGGCGAGCCGGTCCAGCTCGTCGCCGGTCAGCCGGTAGGAGGCGGACAGCACGACCAGGGCGTCGCCGGAGGCGGCGTCGAGCGCCGAGGCGCTGTCCCGGGCCACCGTGACGTCGCCGCCCTGCTCTTCGAGGATGTTCACGAGCGCGCGCGAGCCCTCCGGCGTCGTCGCCTCGGGCTCCAGCAGCCCGGTGCGCTCGGGGCGCGCGCCGAGCGAGACGATGAAGGAGAACAGCACCAGGACGGCGATCACCGCGACCGGCCCGCGCGCGCTGCGCCAGCGGGCCGCCAGTGACGGGGGAGCGGTCGGGGAGGCGGTCGTCACCGTGCGGCCTCCTGCGGGCGTGCGGCGGACAGGGCCTCGTCCAGGTCGCCCAGGGCGCGGTACCCCTCGGGGGTGGCCGGCCGGTCGCCGTAGGCGCTGTCGTTGAAGACCACCGCGGCCTCCTCCAAGGCGGCCCGGTGGGCGGGCAGCGCCTCGCCCGCGTCGGCGGCCAGCTCGGTGGCGGTGCGCCCGGGGCGCGGCGCCACCACGGCGCGCTCCTCCAGGTCCAGGGCGATGGCGCGGAGCCGCTCGCGGACCGCGGCGGACAGGTCCCCGGCCGCGGCGTGCCGTTCGGCGGCGGCCCGGTGGTCCGCCGCGGTCGCCGGGGCCCGGTCGCCGAACAGCGCGGCGGCCGAGGAGGCCCTGCGGGCCGGGCGGGCCCGCACGATGAGCACTACCGCGGCCAGCACCAGCACCGCCAGCAGCGGGCCCAGGGTCCACCAGCCGCCGGGCAGGTCCCCCGCGGCGCCTTGGGCGAGCTCGGTCAGCATCTCCCAGAACCGGGACAGGGCGCGCTGGACCAGCCCCGGCTCGGCGGCGCCGTAGGCCGGGTCGGAGAGCTCCTCCCCGGCGATGCGGGCGCCCTCCTCGCGGGTCACCACGGCTGGGCCCCCGGTGCGGGCTGGGCCCCCGAGGGGGGCGCGGCCGGCGCGTCGGGCAGGTAGACCTCGGGGCCGATGGCGGCGCCCTGCTGGGCGGCGGCCTGCAGCCGCAGGTCCAGGGCCTCACGGCGCATCCGCAGGTCGACGTAGAGCAGGCCGGTGACCCCGCTCAGGAACGGCGAGGTGATCGCGCCGCCCAGGACCGACCCCAGGAAGATCGCCGTGGCGTAGAGCACCGCCGCCAGCGCGGTGTCGGTGACGGCGACCATCGCCACCGACCCGCCGAGGGAGAAGGGCGTGGCCAGGATGCCCGCCACCATGCTGGTGACGAGCGAGGCCAGGATGAGGATGCCGAAGGTGCGCCACCACGATCCGGTGGTCAGCCGCCAGGAGCGGGCCAGGGCCCGTCCGGCGCCCACCCGCTCGAGCACCGCGGCCGGCATCGCCAGCGCCACGCGGACGTAGATCCACACGCCGAGCACCGCGGTGAGCAGCAGGCCGCCGATGAGCAGCGGCACGCCCAGCCAGGGCTCGACCTCCACGGCCAGGAACACGCCGCCGATGAGCACCCCGAAGAACAGCACGAACCAGCCGATGCTCATCAGCACCAGCAGCCCGGCCACCCCCAGGACGGCGCCGGTGCGCGGGGCGAACCAGGCGAACGCCTCCCGGACGGTGGGCCGCCGTCCCAGCACCGCCATGCCGATGACCGAGGCCAGCACGCCGGAGAGCACCGCCGTGCCGACGAACTGCACCACCAGGCCTCCGGCGTTGAGCGCCATCGTCGTCACCGAGAACGGGAAGGCGTCGCCGGGGGCCCCACCGGGCTCGACCTGGCTGGCGAACCGGTCCATGTCGTTGAGCAGGGTGCCGTTGCCGATCGAGGGCAGCAGGCTGACCACGGCGCTGAGCAGCACCGCCAGCCCCAGCACGGTCTTGGGGTTGCCGCGGATGTAGCTGAAGGCCCCGTTGAAGATGTCGCCCAGGGTGAGCGGCCGCAGCGCGATGATGCCCGGGCGCGGGACCGGCGGCGGCCCCCAGCCGGGGGCGCCGTACCCGCCGTGGCCGCCGTAGGGGGGATGGCCCCCCGGGGGCGGCGGGGATCCGCCGGGCGGCGCGTACCCCGGGCCGTATCCGGGCGGTGGGCCCTGCGGCGGGGCGAATCCGGGGCCGGACGGGGCGGGCCCGGGATCCTGCGGCGGGGGCGCGGCGCCTCCGCCGGGGACGGCCCACGGACCCGGAGGCGGCGCCTGGTCGGGTCCCGGATCGCCTCCGGGGCGGCCGTCGTCGTGCGTCATCTCTCCTCCGCCGTCCGTCCAACGCATGGGTGTCCCCACGCTATGCGAGATCGCCCGCGGGGCAGGCCGCGGCCCGCCCCGGCCACCCTTCGCGCCCTGCGTGAGCGGCGCGTCCATTCGTTCGTTTTGTATGCTTTCGGTTATCTACCGACCAAGTCGCGCGATGTCCGGAGGCGGACAGCCCGGGGCGGTGCCCGCGGGCGCGGACGGGGCGGGGAGTACGCGATCGGGGAGGCGATCGGGCCGAGGCCGCGGGGTGACCGGGGCGAACCGCAGCCGGACGCGCCGGGGAGATGGCAAGGTGTGGGGGAGACCACGGCTCCCGCCAGGGACCCCCGGCAGAAGTGACCGCAGTTCGCCGCTTGAGTGTCCAGAAAGGAGAAGGCGCTGGGTGACGCGTCCCCATCGGGGAGGCGGACCGGGTGCCGGAAGCATTGATGAAGGGACGCGTACTGGTCGTCGACGACGACCTCGCCCTCGCCGAGATGCTCGGCATCGTCCTCAGAGGCGAGGGCTTCGAGCCGACGTTCGTGCACGACGGGGACAAGGCGCTGGAGGCCTTCCGCGAGTCCAAGCCCGACCTGGTGCTGCTGGACCTGATGCTGCCCGGGACCGAGGGCATCGACGTGTGCCGTCAGATCCGCGCCGAGTCGGGCGTGCCGGTGGTGATGCTGACCGCCAAGGGCGACACCGTCGACGTGGTGCTCGGCCTGGAGTCGGGGGCCGACGACTACATCGTCAAGCCGTTCAAGCCCAAGGAGCTGGTGGCCCGCGTCCGCGCGCGCCTGCGCCGAACCGAGGAGCCCGCCCCCGAGGTGCTCCAGATCGGCGACATCACCATCGACGTGGCCGGGCACGCGGTGCGCCGGGACGGCGAGCCGATCAGCCTCACCCCGCTGGAGTTCGACCTGCTGGTGGCGCTGGCCCGCAAGCCGCGCCAGGTCTTCACCCGCGAGGTGCTGCTGGAGCAGGTCTGGGGCTACCGGCACGCCGCCGACACCCGCCTGGTCAACGTGCACGTCCAGCGGCTGCGGGCCAAGATCGAGAAGGACCCGGAGCACCCCGAGGTCGTGGTGACCGTGCGGGGCGTCGGCTACAAGGCCGGCGGCGCCGCCTGACCGGATCCGGACGGGAACGGGAGCAACGGGAGCAGTGGCCGCCGACGGGACCAGCGACCCCGCCGCGCCTCAGGAGGCGGCGGGGGCGGACGAGGCGGCCCCGGGGGCGCTGCACAGGGTGAGCACCGGGCTGCTCCGCGGTTACCTCGCGGCCCAGCGGGCCGCCCGCGGCCTGGTGCGCTGGGTGCACCAGCGCTGGCGCTCCTCGCTGCAGCTGCGGGTGGTCTCCAGCACGCTGGCGATCTCGGTGGCGGTCGCCGCCGTGCTCGGCTTCTTCCTGGTCCAGCAGGTGCGCAGCGGGCTGCTGGAAGCCCAGCGCGAGGCGGCGCTGAACGACCACGCCGCCGGGGTGAGCAGCGCGATCAACGCGCTGCAGGACGGCGACCAGTCGGTGGACTCCGAGGAGCTGCTGGAGAGCATCGTCGACGACCTGGCCGGAGGGCGTGCCGAGTCGGGCGCCTACGACGTGATGATCCTGCCGAGCGTGTCCGGCACCCGCGGGTTCGTCGGCGGGGACGTGNCCCGGGGAGACGGTGCAGGCCTCGGCCACCGGCGAGCCCGCCTACTGGACCTACACCGAGATCCAGAGGAACTTCGCCTCCGACGAGCCCGGCCTGGTGGTCGGCGCCCCGCTCTCGCACACCTACGAGCTCTACTACGTCTTCCCGCTCTCGCACGAGCAGGCCATGCTCGACCTGGTGCAGAACACCCTGTTCGTGGTCGGCGCGCTGCTGTGCCTGGTGCTGGGGGTGATCTCCTACCTGGTCACCCGGCAGGTGGTGAGCCCGGTGCGGGCGGCGGCCGGGTCGGCCGAGCGGCTGGCCGAGGGCGAGCTGAACGAGCGCATGCAGGTGCGCGGCACCGACGACCTGTCCCGGCTGGCGGTCTCCTTCAACGAGATGGCCGGGAGCCTGCAGGAGAAGATCCAGGAGCTGGAGGAGCTGTCCAAGTCCCAGCGCCAGTTCGTCTCCGACGTCTCGCACGAGCTGCGCACCCCGCTGACCACCATCCGGATGGCCGGCGACCTGCTCTACGAGCAGCGCGACGACCTGGACGCGGCGATGAACCGCTCGGTGGAGCTGCTCCAGGGCCAGCTGGAGCGGTTCGAGGAGCTGCTGGGCGACCTGCTGGAGATCAGCAGGCACGACGCGGGCGCGGCCGCCCTGGCGGTGGAGCCGGTGGACATCCGCGACTGCGTGCTCAAGGCGGTCGGCGACTCCGAGCAGATCGCCGAGAAGCGGGGCATCAAGGTGGTGCTGCGCCTGCCCGCCGAGCCGTGCACCGCCGACATGGACGCCCGCCGCATCACCCGCATCCTGCGCAACCTGGTCGTCAACGCGATCGAGCACAGCGAGGACCGGGACGTGGTGGTCACCGCCGCGTGCGACCGGGACGCGGTGGCCGTGGCGGTGCGCGACCACGGGGTGGGCCTCAAGGAGGGCGAGGAGCACCTGTGCTTCGACCGCTTCTGGCGGGCGGACCCGGCCCGCGCCCGCACCACCGGGGGGACCGGGCTCGGGCTGTCGATCGCCAAGGAGGACGCCCAGCTGCACGGCGGGTGGCTGCAGGCCTGGGGCGAGCCCGGGGCCGGGTCGCAGTTCCGGCTCTCCCTGCCCCGCTCGGCCGGCCAGGAGCTGCGCGGCTCGCCGCTGCCGCTGGTGCCGCCGGAGCGCTCGATGGGCCGCGGCCGCATCGCCCGCCCCGCGCCGGAGGAGGCGCCCGCGGGCGAGCCGGCGCCCGCCGAGGAGCAGGGGCGGACCACCACCGCGGGGGAGGTCGGATGAGACGCGTGCCCAACCGTGCCGGCGCCGCCGCCGGGGCCCTGGCGGTGCTCATCGCCGGGGGCTGCGCCACGGTGCCCTCGGCCGGCCCCATCGCCCAGAGCGACCGCGGCGGGGACTCGCCCGCCGCCTCCGACTCCTACGTGCGCATGCTGCCCGCCGGCCCCCAGCCCGGCGTCAGTGAGGACGGCCTGGTCCAGGGGTTCCTGAAGGACATGGCCAGCTTCGAGGACAACCACGCCGCGGCCCGGCGGTTCCTGCTGCCCGACCGCCGCTCCTCCTGGTCGCCGGACGACTCGGCGCTGGTCTACGAGAGCATGGACACCGTCTCGCTGGACGTGGAGCCCGGGACCGACGAGAACACCGCCACGGTGCGGATGCGCACCCCCGAGGCGGCCGTGATCGACCCCGACGGCCACTACGTGGCCGGCGACGGCGGCGACCTCATCGACGTCTCCTTCCGGCTGGAGCGGGACGGGGAGGGCGAGTGGCGCATCGCCGACCTCCCCGACCGGCTCGTCCTGGCCCGCGCCGACGTCGAGCGGGTGTACCGGCCGCTGAACATGTACTTCTTCAACCGGGACCGCCGCACCCTGGTCCCCGACCCGGTGTTCATCCCGGTGACCTCGGACGACGTGGCCACCCGCCTGGCCAAGAAGGTGGTGGCCGGGCCGACCCGCTGGCTCTCCCCGGCGGTGGACTCGGCGTTCCCGGAGCAGGCCCGCGCCGACGTGGCCTTCGACGGCGGCCGGGTGACGGTGGAGCTGGGCGGCCGCACCCCCTCGGCCGAGGACCGCGAGGCGATGGAGGCCCAGCTGGGCTGGACCCTCAAGCAGCTGCCGGAGGTGCAGGAGGTGGTGCTGCGCGCCGGCGGGGAGGAGAGCCGCGTCCCCGAGGACGAGGAGGAGAGCCTGCAGGGCGCCACCGAGGAGTGGGCGTCGGTCGACCCCTCGGGCGTCGGCGGCGGAGGGCTGAAGGCCTACTTCGTGCGCGAGGGGCGGCTGTGGAGCATGGAGGGCGAGCAGGACGGCGGCCGCCCCGAGGTCGCCGCGGTCCCGGGGGCGCCCGGCCAGGGCGGCGAGGCGCTCGGCGGGTACGCGGTCTCCCTGGACGAGCAGCACTTCGCCGCCGTGGACGGGGAGAACGACCGGGTGGTGCTGGCCGACGCCGGGGACGGGTCCTTCCGCCCGGTGCTCGACGGCGAGGGGTTCTCGGCCCTGTCCTGGGACTCCTACGGCAACCTCTGGGCCGTGGAGCAGCTCGGCCCGGAGCCCGCCGACGACGGCGGGGAGGACGGCGCCGACGAGGACGGGGACGCGGAGGACTCCGAGGACGCCGAGGAGTCCGGCGGTGACGAGGAGTCCGGCGGCGGTGGGTCCGAGGGCGAGGAGTCCCCGTCCACACGGGTGTGGATGCTGCGCGGCGGCACCGACCCGGTGGAGGTGGAGGTCCCCGGCCTGACCGACCGCGCCGTCTCCCAGCTCCGGCTCTCCCGGGACGGCACCCGCGCGGCGGTCATCACCGAGGACGGCGGCGCCGGCGGCCGGCTGTGGGTGGGCCGGGTGTCCGCGGACGAGGACGGCGGCGTCCGGCTCGGCGGCTTCATGGGGCTGGCGCGCGACGTCGGCGAGGTGGTCGACGCCGCCTGGCGCGGCGCCGACCAGCTGGCCGTCCTGGGCACCCAGCGCGACGGCGCGGTCCGGGGCTACCTGGTCCCGCTGGACGGCGGCACCGCCCCCTCCAGCGTGGGCCCGCTGTCGGGGGCCCGCACCATCGCGGCCGCCCCCGAGCTGCCGCTCCTGGCCGGTGCCGACGACGACCAGCTCTGGCTGACCGCCGACCGCGTCAGCTGGCAGCGCGCGACCGAGGGCAGCGACCCGGTCTTCCCCGGGTAGTCCCCGCCCGGTCGTCCACAGGGGCGTGATCCGCCTGTCCCCCGGGGCCGCGCCGGGTGAGACTGAGGGCGTGCTCTTCCTCCCCCGGCTCCGTGCCCTGGGCGGCCTCGCGATCGGGCAGTGCTGCGCCGGCTGCGGGCGTCCCGGGCCGCTGGTCTGCGCGGAGTGCGCGGACCGGCTCGCGCCCCGGCCGCACCGCTGCTCGGCCCGTCCCGGGTGCCCGCCGACCTGGGCCGCCGGGCCCTACACCGGCGCCGACCGGGCCCTGCTGCTGGCCTACAAGCACGGCGGCGCCCGGGCGCTCGCCNCCGCCGCCGTCGCGGCCGCCGTCCCCGGCCCCCGGCCGGTGCTGCTGGTCCCGGTGCCCGCCCGCCCGCAGAGCGTCCGGCGCCGGGGCGGCGACCAGGTCCTGCCGCTGTGCCGCCGCACCGCCCGTGCCCTGCGCGGGCGGGGGCGCGCCGCCGCGCACCTGCCCCTGCTCCGGCACGTGCGCCGGGTCGACGACCAGGTGGGCCTGGGGCGCGCCGGACGGCGGCGGAACCTGTCCGGTGCGCTCGCCGTCCGTCCGGGGCGCGCGCCGCCGGACACCGCGAAGCCGGAAACAGCGCCGACCGGCACGGTGGTGGTCGACACGGTGCTGGTCGACACGGTGCTGGTCGACGACGTCGTCACCACCGGGGCCACGCTGGCCGAGGCGGCGCGTGCGCTGCGGGCGTCCGGCGCCACCGTGCGGGCCGCGGCGGTCCTGGCCGAGCGCAGGTGAGCAGGGGGACGGGGGCGGTCCGGGGCCGTCTCCGGGGGCGTCAAAAATCTTTTGCCGGCGGGGCCGAAGGGGTCCGCTCCGGTGCCGTGAAGGGGCATCCGTGCCGTTTCCAGGACCTCCGGTGCGCATTCTCCACCTGACAAGTGGCGGTTCTCGGGTTAGCGTTTCGGACATGGCACCCGCCCGGGTCCGTGGTTGCGCCGGGGTGCGCTGCGCCGACAGGCGGAGCGGACCGCGGCAAGCCGATGCCAGGCGCAGGCGAAACGGCCCACGTAAGGCGACTTTTCGTCGTCCGATCACGGTGCGCCTTAGAGGTAAGACCTGCCTCGCAGAGGGTCCGGATGATCCTCGGGAGCGGGAGAAGGGCAGTAGTCGCACGCAAAGCGGCGGACCCCTCAGCAGGCGGATGTGGGGACGAAGACCAGGTCGGCCGGGCGGGTGGCATCCTCTTCCTCCGGTGTGCGCGCCCCGGCCGGCGGGCCCGGCGGCCCCGCCGGGCGCCCGCATGGCGCGCCGGTCCTGTCCCGAATGTGGTGTTCCCGGCCGTGAACAGGGTCTCTGCCACTCGATGCGCGGGTGATCATGGCCGTGTTCCGGGGTATACGCAAAGCCAGACGAGCCGTCGCGAGCCGCCTGGGCCGCGCGTTGCGCGGGCAGCCGGGCGGTCGGAAGGAGGAGCCCTTCGGTCCCCGCGCGCGCCGCGCGCAGGGATGCACCAACGGCCTGGCCGCCGCACGAGCGGCGGCTGAGCGATCAAGGGGGTCTTGTGGACATCATCGTCAAGGGGCGGCGCACCGAGATCAGCGACAAGTTCCGGCAGCACGTCGAGAACAAGCTCGCCAAGCTCTCGAAATGGGAGCGCAAGGGGATGACCGTCGACGTCGAGGTCTCCCGCGAGCGCAACCCGCGCCAGTCGTCCCAGAGCGAGCGGATCGAGCTGACGATCCACTCCACCGGCCCGGTCATCCGCAGCGAGGCCTCGGCCGACGACCGCTACGGCGCCCTCGACCTGGCCCTGGACCGGGTCGAGTCGCGGCTGCGCAAGGTCGTCGACCGCCGGAAGGTGGGCAAGGGCAAGCGCGCCCCGGTGTCGGTGGCGGCGGCCACCGCGGACCTCGCCGAGCCCGGCGCCGCCGGCGCGGCCTGGGTCCCGGCGCCCGCCGGCGCGCCCGCCGAGTCGGCTGCCGGGGAGGAGGGGCGCTTCGACGACGAGTTCGTCGAGCTGGACACCCAGGGGGACGGCCCGGTCATCGTCCGCGAGAAGTTCCACTCGGCCAAGCCCATGAGCATCGACCAGGCCCTCATGGAGATGGAGCTCGTGGGCCACGACTTCTACCTGTTCCACGACGAGGAGAAGGACGCCCCCAGCGTCGTCTACCGGCGCCGGGGCTTCAACTACGGGGTCATCCGCCTGACGGACTGACCCGCCCCGGCCCGCACCACGGGGGCGGCGCACCCGGTGCGCCGCCCCCTCCCGCGGCCCCGGCCGGGCGCCTCACGCCCCGGCCCGGCGGCGCTCGGCCTCCAGCTCGCGGTCGCGCTCCTTGATCCGGTGCAGCGGCGTGGTGTGCGGCTCCTCGGACTCGCGGTGCGGGTCGTCCAGCACCACGTCGGTGAAGATGTCCCCGGCCACGCACACCGCCAGCCCGGCCAGCGCCGCCACCGCGGCGGCGATCAGCGGCCAGGGCGTGCCGGCCACCATCGCCGCGGCCGCCAGCAGCGCCCCCGCCAGGAGCAGCCCCACCCCGATCCAGGAGCGGACGCGCCCGCGGTGGTCGCCGGTGGGGGCGAACCGCCCCCCTTCCCTCTGGTAGCCCCGGATGCGGGCGTCGTAGCGCCCGGCGTCCCGTCCGGTGTGCTCTTCGCGCTCGCGGCGGTCTGCCATCTCGGTGTCCCCCTTCACCGTGGTCCTCGGCCCTTCACAGGCCCTCCCCCTGGCGATATACCCGAACGAACGCCCTCTGCCCGTTCCGTCCCCCCGGCCGCGCCCGTGTGCCGCCCTTCGGGAGGGCGCGGGCGGGACGGCGAGGCAATAAGCTCGCCTAGGATGGAAGGCTGGGGGTCAAGGACACCGTCCCGCCTCCGGACGCGGGCCCCGATCTGCTGAGGAGCGCAGAGCAAGTGCCAGGCATACTCGACAAGGTCCTCCGCGCGGGAGAAGGCAAGATCCTGCGCAAGCTCAAGAAGCTCACGGACCAGGTCAACTCGATCGAGGAAGACTTCGCCGACCTCACCGAGGCCGAGCTCCGCGAGCTCACCGACGAGTACCGCGAGCGCCTCAAGGACGGCGAGAAGCTCGACGACCTGCTCCCCGAGGCCTTCGCCACGGTCCGCCGCGCCGCCCAGCTGACCCTCGGCCAGCGCCACTTCGACGTCCAGATCATGGGCGGGGCCGCGCTGCACCTCGGCAACATCGCCGAGATGAAGACCGGTGAGGGCAAGACCCTGACCTCCACCCTGCCGGTCTACCTGAACGCGCTCACGGGCGAGGGCGTGCACGTGGTCACCGTCAACGACTACCTGGCCCGCCGCGACGCCGAGAACATGGGCCGCATCTACCAGCTGCTGGGGCTGGAGGTCGGGGTGATCAGCCCCGAGATGAAGCCGGACGCCCGCCGCGCCGCCTACGCCGCCGACGTCACCTACGGCACCAACAACGAGTTCGGCTTCGACTACCTGCGCGACAACATGGCGCTGTCGATGGACGCGCTGGTGCAGCGCGGCCACAACTTCGCCATCGTCGACGAGGTCGACTCCATCCTCATCGACGAGGCCCGCACGCCCCTGATCATCAGCGGCCCGGCCCAGCAGAACTCCCGCTGGTACGAGGTCTTCGCCAAGATCGCCCCGCGCCTGCGCCGCGACGAGGACTACGAGGTCGACGAGAAGAAGCGCACCGTCGGCATCAACGAGTCCGGCGTCGCCAAGGTCGAGGACCAGCTCGGCATCGAGAACCTGTACGAGCCGGCGAACACGCCCCTGGTCTCCTTCCTCAACAACGCCATCAAGGCCAAGGAGCTCTACCGCAAGGACAAGGAGTACATCGTCAACGACGGCGAGGTGCTCATCGTCGACGAGTTCACCGGCCGCGTGCTCCGCGGGCGCCGCTACAACGAGGGCATGCACCAGGCCATCGAGGCCAAGGAGCGGGTGAAGATCAAGGACGAGAACCAGACGCTCGCCAAGATCACCCTGCAGAACTACTTCCGCCTCTACGACAAGCTCTCGGGCATGACCGGCACGGCCGAGACCGAGGCCGCCGAGTTCCACCAGACCTACGGCATCGGCGTGGTCCCCATCCCGACCAACAAGCCGATGATCCGCTCCGACGAGAAGGACCTCGTGTACAAGCACGAGGAGGGCAAGTTCGACGCCATCGTCGAGGACATCGCCGAGCGCCACGAAGAGGGCCAGCCGGTGCTGGTGGGCACCACCAGCGTGGAGAAGTCCGAGCTGCTGTCCAAGCTGCTCAAGCGCCAGGGCGTGCCGCACGACGTGCTCAACGCCAAGAACCACGCGCGTGAGGCCTCGATCATCGCCCGCGCCGGCAAGCTGGGCGCGGTCACCGTGGCCACCAACATGGCCGGCCGCGGCACCGACATCATGCTCGGCGGCAACGCCGAGTTCATGGCCGACGAGGAGCTGCAGGGCCGGGGCCTGACCCCGCTGGAGACCCCCGAGGAGTACGAGGCCGCCTGGCCGGAGGCGCTGGAGAAGGCCGAGAAGGAGGTCGCCAGCGAGCACGAGCAGGTCGTCGAGGCCGGCGGGCTGTACGTGCTGGGCACCGAGCGGCACGAGTCGCGGCGCATCGACAACCAGCTGCGCGGCCGTTCGGGCCGCCAGGGCGACCCCGGCATGAGCCGGTTCTACCTGTCGCTGCGCGACGACCTGATGCGCATGTTCAACAGCGCCCGGGTCGAGATGATCATGGAGCGCACCAACTTCCCCGACGACCAGCCGATCGCCTCGGGCATGGTCACCAAGGCGATCCAGAGCGCGCAGACCCAGGTCGAGCAGCAGAACTTCGAGATCCGCAAGAACGTCCTGAAGTACGACGAGGTGCTCAACCGCCAGCGCAAGGTCATCTACTCCGAGCGCCGCAAGGTGCTGGAGGGGGCCGACCTGCAGGAGCAGATCGCCGGGATGGTCGACGACGTGCTGGACGGCTACGTGCGCTCGGCGACCGCCGAGGGCGACGCCGGGGACTGGGACCTGGACAGGCTCTGGAACGCCTTCAAGCAGGTCTTCCCGATCAGCTTCACGGTGGACGACCTCATCGAGGAGAACGGCGGCCTGGGCTCGCTCACCCCGGACCTGATCTCCGAGCGGGTCCGCGAGGACGCGCACGCGGCCTACACCCGCCGCGAGGAGGAGCTGGGCGCCGAGGCGATGCGCGAGGTCGAGCGGCGCATCGTGCTGCAGGTGATGGACCGCAAGTGGCGCGAGCACCTGTACGAGATGGACTACCTCCAGGAGGGCATCGGCCTGCGCGCCATGGCCCAGCGCAACCCGCTGATCGAGTACCAGCGGGAGGGCTTCGACATGTTCCAGGAGATGCTGGCCGCCATCAAGGAGGAGGCGGTCGGCTACATCTTCAACGTCGAGGTCCAGGTCAAGGGCAAGTCGGAGGTCAGCGCCTCCTCGGCGGCCGCCGCGGCGGCGGCCAACGGCACCGCGGTCGCCGCGGCCGGGGGCACCGCCACCGAGGACGAGGCCGAGGCGGAGGACGGCGAGGACACCGACGGCGGTGAGCCCTCGGAGAAGGGCGCCGACGCCTCTGACGACGCCGCCGCCGACACCGCCGACGCCGGCTCCTCTGCGGACGACGGGGAGGTCGTGGTCTCCGGCTTCGGGACCGACCGCGGCCCGGACCGGCTCCAGTACTCGGCGCCGTCCGAGGACGGCGGGGTCGACAAGCGGACCGAGACGGTGGAGGACTCCTACGCCGGGACGCCGCGGAACGCCCCCTGCCCCTGCGGGTCGGGCAAGAAGTTCAAGAAGTGCCACGGCGACCCGAAGAACAAGTAGCCGGACGGGCACAAACGCACGCGGCCGGGGCCGCCCCCTCCACGGGGGGCGGCCCCGGCCGCGTCTCGCCCGGCGCCGAGCGGCTGTGCGCCGGTTCTGTCCACGCGTCCTGACAGCGTTCGTCGATCCGCGCCGACGGCATCCGCGAGAGCGGCTGGGCTGTGCCGATGAGATCTGAGCGCTGTCAGAACCGGCGAGCAGCCGCTCACTTCTCTCCGACATGCTCAGCGCGCGGAGCGGCGGCGGGACGGTTTCGTCGGCGGGGCGCCTCCGGTGCGGCGTCCCACCCGGCCGTCCGTCACCGGAGCCGGGTCCGGACATGGGGGAGCCCCCGGCCGCAGGCCGGGGGCTCCCCGCGGTGGTCCGTACAGGAAGGAGGAGGGCGTCAGCCGGTGCCGCCGCCCTTCTCCTGGCCCGTGGCGGCGCCGTCGCCGGACGCCGCG